>LNEZ01000014.1 GCA_001464215.1 Rhizobiales bacterium Ga0077548
ACGCTGTCCGTACGATGAAGACCCTATTGAGCGCGGAGATCGGCATCCGTGCCGCGATCGCCTGCACTTCGCCGAATACATAATCGAGGTAGTAATTCGGAGTCTGTTCGTCGTTGCGCTCGACGATGCGGGCAGGGGTCTTGCGTGCGCCGAAGACCTGTCCGTCGGTCATGAATCCCGCTTCGACCAGATTGTCGAGCACGATGCTCGCGCGCGCACGCGCGGCAAGCTGGTTCATATGCGGGGCGAAGCGCGCGGGCGCCTTGAACAGTCCCGCGAGCATCGCAGCTTCCGGCAAATTCACGTCGCGCACGGATTTCGCGAAGTAATGGCGCGCAGCCGCATCGACGCCATAGGCGCCGCCGCCGAGATAAGCGCGGTCGAGATACAATTTCAGGATTTCGTTCTTGGTGAGCCGCGATTCCAGCCAGATGGCGAGGAAGGCTTCCTTCACCTTGCGCTCGATCGTGCGCTCGTTCGAGAGAAAAAGATTCTTCGCGAGCTGCTGCGTGATCGAGGAGCCGCCCTGCACGACGCTCCCCACCCTGACGTTGGTCGTGAGCGCGCGCAATGTGCCGAGGACATCGACGCCGAAATGCTCGTAGAAGCGGCGGTCTTCGGTGGCGAGCACTGCCTTGATCAGATGATCCGGCATCTGCTCAACCGGCACCGAGTCGTTGTGCTTGATGCCGCGTTCGCCGATCTTGTTGCCGTGCCGGTCCAGAAACGTGACGGCAAGCTCGCTCTTCTTCAGCCAGTCTTCGTCGGAGGTTTCGTCGAAGGCGGGCAGCGCGAGCGCAAGCAGGAGGACGGAAGCGCAAGTGCCGAGTGTCGCGGCTTCCGAAAAAACTTCGACGACAAGCCGCGGAAAGCCCCGGACACCCGCGCGCTTGCGCTCTGGCTCTCTCGAGCCATTGGCGGACAGGAGCGGGGTAAACGAGCGAAACACGAACGGAACTCGTAGGGCTAAACGGAAGGAGATACGGGTATAGCAATGCCGGGAAAGCGAAGCGATTAAGGCCGGATTACATTGTTAACGGCGCTGGGCCGACGTATGAGAAGCGCATGACGAAGCCGTTCTGGGCCAAGAAATCCCTGAAAGAAATGACCACTTCCGAGTGGGAGAGCCTGTGCGACGGCTGCGCGCGCTGCTGCCTCGAGAAGCTCGAAGACGAGGACACCGGCAAGGTTTACTATACCAATGTCGCTTGCCGGTTGTTGGATTGCGAAGCCTGCCGCTGTTCGGATTACGAGAACCGGATGAAGCGCGTCAAAGACTGCGTGAAGATTACGCCCGAAGAGCAGTTTTTCTGGTTGCCGAAAACCTGTGGCTATCGCCGCATCGCGGAAGGCCGCGGGCTGGAGTGGTGGCACCCGCTCGTTTCCGGCGATCCGAACACGGTGCATGAAGCGGGCATCTCCGTGCGCGGGCGCATCGGCGCGATAGAAGGCAAAGTGCGCGTGCGCGATTACCCGGACTATCTCGTGCGCTGGCCCATGCTCGAGCCGAAAGGCTCGCGCAAGAAGCCGGAGCCTAAAGCGAAAGAACCGCGCGCAAAAAAGAGATGACGAAACCGATCCTGTCTTTCCGCGAAGACGATCTTTCCGGCGAAGACGTTCGCGCGCTGGTCGCGCGACATCTGCACGGGATGGCCGAGAACTCGCCGCCCGGCGTATGTTCTGCGTTCGATGTGGATCAGTTGAAACAACCCGGCGTTACGTTCTGGACGGCATGGGATGACACGGCGCTCGCGGGTATGGCGGCGCTAAAGCATCTCGATGCCGGGAACGGCGAGATCAAGTCGATGCGCGTCGATGATCGCTATCTCGGGAAGGGCATCGGCCGCGCGCTGCTCGACCATGTGGTTGCGCAGGCAAAGGTAGCAGGTATCGCGGTACTGTGGCTCGAGACCGGATCGTCACAGGGATTTGCTGCCGCGCTGAAACTCTATGAGCGCGCAGGCTTCCGCTATTGCGGACCTTTTGCAGACTATGTCGAGAATTCCTTTAGCCGCTTCATGACGAAAGCGATTTGAGTAAGCGTACCTTACAGGTCTCTTGCTCGAAGACCTTTCATCTCCGCGCCAGCTCCTGCTAACTTTGGCGTGCTGTTTTTTTCGGGGGAGGGGATCATGCACAGGTTTGGTATTTCCACGGTTCTCGGCGTGTTCGTTCTTGTGAGTCTTGTTAGTGTAGCGGTGGCACAACAGACCGGCTGCCAGCGGCGCGCCACGTTCAACGAATGCGTCAGTTGCTCCATGTCGAATGGCTGGCCGCAACACGGTGCTTCCGGATGGTGCCGCGATAACTGGCGGGGACCGGGGGCAAAGAAAAAATCCTGACCCCGATGGAGCAGGAAAATAATCCTTGACAGCGTGACGCTGCTTGAGTAGTGTTCCGGCATACTCCAAAAATGGGTCAACGAAAACGGCGGCGGAATTTCCGACCGCCGTTTTGCGTTTCAGGGCAGATGCCAACGAAATTTATCGTAGTGCCGCCTGAGAAGATTGCGGAAGTGCGCAGGCTTTACGAAGGAACGGATGTGCCTAACGCGGATCTCGCGGCGCTCTGTGGGCTTGGCGTCTCGACCTTTATCAGGCGCGCAAGACTTTGGGGCTGGAGGCCGCGCAATGGTCATGCGCGGAGTTACGACGTTGCAGCAAAAGCGGAAGTACAGTCGATCCGCGAAGTTGCGGCGCCCGCAGTTGCCATCTCAGAAAACGAAACGCTGATCGACCGCGTGCGCAATGCGGTCGAGCGCGAAATCGTCGCGATCGAAGCGGTGCTAACGCGGGTCGAAGGCGCGCGGCTGCGCTCTAGCGATGCCGAACGCGCGGCACGAACATTAGCGACCCTCGTCAAAACTTTGCGCGAAGTCGCGGCCTTGCAGCGGGACGAGAAACCGGAAACTACAAGCGGTGACGCAAAAGACGAATTCCGCGATCTCGAAGAATTCCGCGCAGAGCTTGCGGAACGGCTTGATCGCCTGCGCAAGAGCCGGGACGCTGAATGAACTGATCGGGAATGCGGATGCGCCGCTTCGCGAGGCCCTTCTGAAAGACTGGGAAATCTGGGCGCGCGACGATCAGCTTCCGCCTGAAGGCGCGTGGCGCAACTGGCTCATTCTTGGCGGGCGCGGCGCGGGAAAGACCCGCGCGGGGGCCGAATGGGTACTAGGCGTTGCGCTCGGACGAAAGAGATTTGGCGAAAGCGCACGCCAGATTGCGCTGATCGGTGAGACGCTCGCCGACGTGCGCGAGGTGATGATCGAAGGCGTTTCCGGTTTGCTTTCGGTTCACACGCGCTCCGAACGGCCGGACTGGGAGCCGTCGCGGCGGAGACTCGAATGGCCGAACGGCGCAGTGGCTTATGCGTTCTCCGCGGACGACCCGGAAAGCCTGCGCGGGCCGCAATTCGACGCGGCCTGGTGCGACGAACTTTGCAAATGGCGCCGCGCGGACGCCACGTTCGATATGCTGCAATTCGGTTTGCGGCTCGGCAAACAACCGCGCGCCACGATCACGACAACGCCACGACCGGTGCCGCTGCTCAAAAGATTGCTTGCTGATCCTTTGACCGTGGTTTCCCGCGCGGCGACGAAAGCGAATGCGTTTCAGCTCGCACCGCAGTTTCTGGAACAGATGCTCGCGCGTTATGCCGGCACGAGGCTGGGACGGCAGGAACTCGACGGCGAACTGATCGAGGCGCGTGCGGACACCTTGTTTCCGCGCGAGCGCGTGGAAAAGGCGAGGGTGGAAGTACATCCGCCGCTGACGCGGATCGTGGTTGCAATCGATCCGCCGGTGTCTTCGCGCGAAGGCGCGGATGCTTGCGGTATCGTGGCGGCGGGTGTCGATGATGATGGAAAAGTTTTTGTGCTCGCCGATGAAAGTGCGACCGGCCTGTCGCCGCTGGCCTGGGCGAGCCGCGTAATATCGCTGTATCGAAAACTCGATGCCGACCGCATCGTGGTCGAAGTGAATCAGGGCGGCGAAATGGCCCGCGTGGTCTTGAGCGAGACCGACGCCAGCGTGCCGATCTCAGAAGTCCGTGCGACGCGCGGGAAAGTGCTGCGCGCAGAGCCGGTCGCTGCACTCTACGAGCAGGGCCGGGTCTCGCACGTAGGCAGCTTTCCGTTGCTCGAAGACGAGATGGCGGATTTCGGCGCGGACGGGCTGTCGCACGGCCGCTCGCCGGATCGGCTGGACGCACTCGTTTGGGCGATCACAGCGCTGGTATTAATGCCGCGCGAAGCAACGCCGCGGATGCGCTCTCTTTAATTCTGGACACAGAAATGCAACTGCCATTCCGCAATCCATTCTCGCGGGCCGCACCCGTGCGCGCATCCGAAGAAAAAGCGAGCCGCACCGGCGCACTGGTCGCGCTGTTTTCGCAAGGCCGTCCGCGCTGGACGCCGCGCGATTACCACGCGCTCGCGCGGGAAGGATATGCGAAGAACCCGGTCGCGTTCCGTAGCGTGCGGATGATCGCGGAAGCGGCGGCGAACGTGCCGCTTCTTCTATATGAAGGCGCGCGCGAGCGCGACGAACATCCGCTGCTGAAATTGCTGGCCCGGCCTAATCCGCGCCAGACCGGCGCGGATCTGATCGAGCAGTGTGCCGGCTATCTGCTGGTTGCCGGCAACGCCTACCTAGAGCGTGTCTCGGTGCTGGACGAAGTGCGCGAGCTGCACGCGCTGCGTCCGGACCGCATGAAAGTCATTCCCGGTGCGGAAGGCTGGGCCGAGGCTTACGAATATCGCGTGGGTGGTTCGCACGTGCGCTTTGCGATGAGCGAGATGCCCGCGCCGATTTTGCATCTGACGCTTTTTAATCCGCTCGACGATCATTACGGAATGTCGCCGCTCGAAGCGGCGCAGGCTTCGCTCGATGTGCATAATGCCGCGAGCGCCTGGAACAAGGCACTCTTGGATAACGCAGCGCGTCCTTCCGGGGCGTTGGTTTATTCCGCGGCCGGCGGAAATTTGTCGGACGAACAATTCGAGCGGCTGAAAGCTGAACTAGAAGCGCATTATCAGGGTGCGGCCAATGCCGGCCGTCCGTTGCTTCTCGAGGGCGGGCTCGACTGGAAGGGCTTGAGTCTTTCGCCGAAGGACATGGATTTTGTCGAGGCGAAGAATATCGCCGCGCGCGAGATCGCGCTTTCGTTCGGCGTGCCGCCGATGCTCTTGGGCATTCCCGGCGACAATACTTATTCCAACTATGCCGAAGCGAACCGCGCGTTTTATCGCCAGACCGTGGTGCCGCTGGTGACGCGCATCGCGGCTGCGCTCGGGCATTGGCTCGGGGAATCCTTCGGCGGCAATCTGCGGCTCACACCCGATCTCGATGAGGTGCCGGCGCTTTCCATCGAGCGCGAGGCGCTCTGGAAGCGCGTGTGCGAGGCGAGCTTTCTTACGGACGACGAGAAGCGCGCGGCGGCGGGATATGAGCCGTTGCCTGCTCACTCGCTCACGACGCTTCTTGCGAAATACAGCCCCGATCAGCCGCGCGTATCAGCCGGAAATCCCGACGGCGGGCAGTGGACGGCAGAGGGAAGAGCAGGCGCAGGAAACGATGGTCGCGTGCTTTCTGATGAAAATCCGGATGAGCTGGTGGCGGGAGCGCAGTATGCCGCAGAGCCGCACGGCCATCACGTAATGCCGCAGGCGCTATACAAAAAACTTCCGCTAAGTCCGGAAACAAGAAAAATATTCGAAGACGCAAAGACTGGTAAGCTTTATGCTCCTGGTCACGTCAATGATCATGCACATCGACAGTATAATGCCGCTGTAAATGAGATGCTTCAAAAGTATCTTCAAGACAATAACTTGAAGGGCAAAGAGCATTTAATAACGCCTGATCAGGCGCGCTCTTTCGTGCAACAAATTCTAAGATCTCGGGATCGTAGGATAATCAATTACAACGCCAAGATAATGATGAGAGAATTGCTTTACCGCTATCCCGGCGCAATGCGCCGCCCTGATTGAGTAATACGCATGACCGATGACGAAGAGCAGAGTAGGTCTTGGCAGAGCCTTTATGAGAAGGTATCGGCGCTGCTGCCAGACTATGGAACTGAAAGTGCGATCGGTGAAGGGGACTATTGGGTTCTTGACGAGAATTGGGGACCTCGTCAGCAAAAGGTCTGCGTGTTTAATCTTATAATTCTTAAACCCAAAGTCATTCGAGCATTGCAAGGCCTTTTAAAAGACTATCCAGGTTGGGGAATCATGCTCGCGGTTGACGTCCCGGGAAAAGAAGATGCTTGGCCGCCGATGGGCCTTATCATTCGCGAACACGAAATCATCGACGGTTTACAGCGCCAGTATTTTCCCCCGGAGTATCAGTCGATTCAGTATGAAGGAAGCCGGATAGGTACCGACAAGGATTAGCGCGAGATCGCGCTTTCATTCGGCGTGCCGCCGATGCTCTTGGGCATTCCCGGCGACAATACTTATTCCAACTATGCCGAAGCGAACTGCGCGTTTTATCGCCAGACCGTGGTGCCGCTGGTGACATGAGCAGCCTCATCCGCACCTTCACGGAGCGCGGCGATCTCGCGCATCTGGCCTTGTTTCTATGGGCGTCGGCATCGTCCGCACTGCTGGTTCTGACATTGCGAGAGCTATTCGCAGCGAACGCGCGGTTCGATGCCTTTGTGCGCGAGCTTTCGCGCTTTAACCGGCGCATTAGAAAATAGCTCGTCATGCCCGGCACAAGGCCGGGCATGACGATTTCAGGAAAATTCAAGCATGACCCCACGCATCCGCTCCTTAGGAGCTGAGGCGCCGTTGGTGTTTCGCGATTTCGTGCGCGAGCTCGAACGGTTGCATTCGCCCGCGCCGAAGAAAACCGAGAAAGCCAAGCGAGCGCCACGCGCAAAAGCAAAGCCGCGAAAATCAAGGAAGCGCTGAATGTTTTTTCCCATGAACGATTCCAAGATGCTGCGCTTCGACTGCAAATCGCTGGACGCTTCCGGCGTCTTCACCGGCTACGCCGCGCGGTTTAACTCCGCCGACCTCGGCCGCGATCTGATCGCACCTGGCGCGTTTGCCGAAAGTATTTCACAGCGCGGCGCTTCTGGCGTGCGGATGCTGTTTCAGCACGATCCGGGCGAACCCATCGGCGTCTGGCTGGAGCTGCGCGAGGACACGCGCGGGCTGTTCGTGCGCGGGCGGCTGATTTCCGAAATCGCGCGGGGGCGGGAAGTGCTCTCCTTAATGAGAGCCGGCGCAATCGACGGCCTCTCCATCGGTTTTCGCACGGTCGAAGGGCGCACCAATCCGAAGAGCGGCATCCGCCGCCTTTCCAAAATCGATCTCTGGGAAATCTCCATCGTGACCTTCCCGATGCATCCCGGCGCGCGCGTTAGCGCTTTCAAGCGCGATCACACACTTGCTGCCACCATCCGCCGTGCGGCGGATTTCGTTCATCCGTCCACGAGGTAAATCATGGAACAACTCTTGAATCCTTCTCCCGAAATAAAATCTGCGGCCAACGGCGACGTCGGCGCAGCCTTTGACGATTTCATGCGCTCGTTCGAGGCCTTCAAATCCGATAACGACACGCGGTTAGAGCAGATCGAGCGGCGCTCGGCTGACGTGCTCTCCGACCACAAGGTCGAGCGCATCAATTCGGCGTTGACCGAACAGAAGCGCGTGCTGGACGAGCTCGTGCTGCGTGGGCGGCGTCCGTCGCTTGGTAATTCTCTTGGCGGCGTCTCCCAAATGGCAAGCGGCGCCGAACTCGAACATCGTTCTGCGTTCGACACCTATGTTCGCAATGGCGAGTCTTCGGGTCTGAAGCGCCTCGAAGGAAAAGCGCTTGCGGTCTCCACGGGCTCTGGCGCCGATGGCGGTTATCTCGTGCCGGAAGAAACCGAACGCGAAATCGGCCGCAGGTTAGCCAATATCTCGCCGATCCGCGCAATCGCCGGTTACCGCCAGGTCTCGTCAAACGTCTATCGCAAGCCGTTTCTGATCTCGGGTGCCGCGACCGGCTGGGTCGGCGAAACGACCGCGCGGTCGACACCGACGACTTCGCCGACGCTTGCCGAGCTCGCGTTTCCGACCGTCGAGCTCTACGCAATGCCGGCTGCGACCCAGACGCTCTTGGACGACTCTGCCGTCAACATCGACGAGTGGATCGCCGCCGAAGTCGATACCGTGTTCGCCGAGCAGGAGGGCGCGGCCTTCGTCAACGGCACCGGCACCAATACGCCGAAAGGTTTTCTGCAATACGATAAGGTCGCAGAATCGTCCTGGTCCTGGACCAATCTCGGCTTCGTGATCTCCGGCGCCGACGGCGAATTCCCGGTAGAGAATCCGTCCGATCCGCTGGTCGATCTCGTTTACGCGCTCAAGGCCGGGTATCGCCAGAACGGCACGTTCGTCATGAACCGCCGCACGCAGGGCGAAATCCGCAAGCTCAAGGACGAGAATGGTCACTATCTCTGGACGCCGCCCGCGCAGGCGGGCGCACCGGCAAACCTTATGGGTTTCCCGATCGCGGAAGCCGAAGATATGCCGGACATGGCGGAAGATTCTTATTCTATTGCCTTTGGCGATTTCCGCCGCGGCTATCTCGTGATCGACCGTCAGGGCGTGCGCGTATTGCGCGATCCCTATTCGTCGAAGCCTTACGTGCTGTTCTATGTGACGAAGCGCGTCGGCGGCGGCGTGCAGGACTTCGACGCGATCAAGCTCTTGAAGTTCAGCGCGGCGTAACGGCGCGCTGGTACATCAGGCGGCGCTGCGGGTTTCGCGGCGCCGCGCTTACCTCGAAGCCATCGTGCGGATGATACTCGACTGCCGGTGTCGCGATGATCGGGGCGTAATGCGTGAGATGTCCGCAGGCAATCGCCGGATGCGGATGCGAAGCGCGCGTGATTACGCCAACGAGTTTGCCGTTGCGCAATACGGCTCCGCCGGAGTCTCCGAAACAGGCACTGGCGGTAAGGTTGCTCATGCGGTCGGGCGCAACCAGCTTGAAGGGAACATGGACCACGACGTTGGCCTCATGCAGTTTGCCGAGATTCCATCGCTGTTCGCTCGTCGTGCCATAGCCGGCAATCGTGAAATCGCCGTCGGTGCCATGCACTCCGATTTCGATCGGTATTGCCGACGCCGGCAGCGCTTGCCGGAAAATCAGGATTGCGGCGTCGCCATGAACCGTGATGGTACGGCCGTCCGAGAGCTTTGCGGTCTGCGCACGGTTTATTGCGGAGATGTATTTTCCATCGAGAATGATGGCGGCTCCACCGCAATGCCCCGCGGTCACCACATGATGCCTGTCGATCACTGCGCCGGAGCATTGTGCACCAGACGCGCCGATTACGCGCAGCACATTCGCGCCAAGCGGCGAAGGCGTCCCGAACACGATTGCGTTTGCGCTCGAGGCAAATGCGCTCACGAACGTGAGAGCCAGCAACAACGGCGCATGACGAAATTGCAACAGAAAGCGCACTCGATCCCCCCGAACCCGGAGAGATTGTAGCAAGCGCTGCGCAAGACGAAAGAGGCTAGTGCGGTGGTTCGCAGGTCCGTATCGCTTTCGCAGCGAGTTCATTTACGGACCTGCGAACCAAAACCGCACTAGAAACATATAGTTGCTAGTGATCCTTTGGTTCTGACATTCGTAAAAACGCCTGCTGCGCGGGAATACGAATGTCAGAACCGGATCACTAGTCGAGTTGCGAACCGAGACGTTTTGCCGTCGCGCGAATCCACTCGATCTGGTTGGCAATCAGTACAATGCCGGTAACGACGCCGCAGTTGCTGGCGGGGGGTCTGCCGCCTGCCCAGGCGATAACGCCATACAGTACAAGTACGTTGCTCTCACTGCGATAGGCGCTGCCGCCGGAATCGCCCGTACACGATCCGGCGGTTCGTGCTCCCCCTGTGGGGGTGAGCCGAAGCATGATGCCGCCGGTGGTGCCGGCGTTGGCGAGCTGCACGGTCCGGAACGTGCCGACGCGGCGATCTCCTTCGACCGCTTCGCCGAAGCCTGCGATGAGAAAAGAAATGCCGCGCGGCGGGAAAGCCTTGTCCGTTGCAAGCCGTGCAGGCCGCAACGGGCGCGGCGCAGGCGAGGCGAGCTTCAGGATCGCCACATCGGGCGACGGCTTGTGCGTCTCATAGGTATCGCGCCGGAACGCCGGATGAACGACAACTTGCGTGACTGCAATCGAGCCCGCGCTCGTGCTCATCGAAAAATTTCCGCCGCTCACAACACAATGCGCGGCAGTGATGACCAGATCGCGCGCGATCAGTGTGCCGGAGCAATCCTGCCCGCGTGAGGTGAGAAACACGGTGTGTTGCTGCGCGCCGTGCTCGCCGGCCGAGCCGCCGATGATCGCGCCGGCAGACGAAATCGCCGCGGCACAGGCCGCAACCATAAGAACAAAACGAAGCATCGTTACTCCCGCGCGGTGAATGCGCGGCTGGATGATGCTTGTCAACCGGAAGAGATCATGGCCGCGATTTTGATCGAAGCGCCCGCGAGCGAACCGCTCTCGCTTAGCGAAGCGAAGAATTATTTGCGCGTCGAGCATGGCGCGGACGACACGCTGATCGCATCACAGATTTCCGCGGCGCGAGTTCAAGTGGAATCGCGCACGCGCCGCGCGTTGATGACCCAGACCTGGCGCATCGTGCTCGACCGCTGGCCGGGGTCTGCCACGATCATTTCACCGGTTTCGCCGCTTCGTGAGATCGTGGCCGCGAGAGTTCGTGACGCGGCAGGCGAGGCGCAGGAACTCGATACGGATATTTTCCTTGCGAACACTGCGTCTTCGCCGGGCTTGATCGCTTTTGACGCCGGACGCGTCACGCATCCGTCTGTTGCGCTCGCCGGAATCGAGATCGATATCGAAGCGGGCTATGGCGCTGCCGCGGATGTGCCGGCGCCGCTCTTACAGGCGATCAGGCTACTGCTTGCGCGTGCCTACGAATATCGCGGGGAGGACGACAAGAGCGACGCGATGCCGGAAGGCATTGCCGAACTGCTCGCGCCTTTCCGCGTGGTGTCGCTGTGACGGCAATCGGAGATTTCCGGCACCGGCTGACATTGCAGGCGGCGGATGAAGTGGAAGACGGGGCGGGCGGTGTATTACGGACATGGGAGCCGCTCGGGCAAATATGGGCCGCGATTGAGCCGCTCATCCTCGACGACAAGCTGCTTTCCGACAGGCGGCTTGGATTGCTCACGCATCGCGTGAAACTGCGCCATCGCACCGACATTACGCTTTCGCATCGCTTTGTGCTCGGCGCACGGATTTTCTCGATCCGGGCCTTGCGCGATCCGGACGAGCGCGGGCGCATTCTCGAATGTCTGGTTGAAGAGGAGAGGCCGTGAAGCTGCGTGCCGTTCATGCGCCGGGCCGTTTGTTACGGCGGCTGCGCGCGGCGGATTCCGCACTCCGCGAAGCGGCGCTCGATGCTGCCGCCGAAGCGCTGCGTCGCGAGCTTGCGCGCGAAAACGAAAATGCAATCGCCGTCGGGTCACACGGATCGCGACGTTCGGTCGGCTCATCGGATCTGTCCGATGCTGTGCGTGAATTCGGAACCCTCGAACAAGCGCCTTCGCCTTGGCTCGTGCCGGTCCTCCCCCTGGCGCTCGAGCCGATGCGGGCGGCAGCCCAAGCCCGCGTGCGCGATCTATTCGCGGTCCACGCGGGCAAAACAAATGCTGCCGCCCGCACAGTTTCTGAACTCGGCAAAAGAAAGAGGTGACGCGATGCCCGCTTCGGCTGCAGCACTCCGCGCCGCCATTCACGGCGCGCTGAAAAACGATGGCCCGCTTGCCGCGATGCTGGGCGGCGCCAAGGTTTACGACGAGCCGCCCCGCGAAGCATTGTTGCCTTATGTGACGCTTGGCGAGGCGGTCGTTTCCGATCGCTCGACATCGACCGAACCGGGCGACGAACACGCGCTTACCTTGCATATCTGGTCCCGGCAGGGCGGACATAAAGAAGCGCATTTGATTTCAGGCGCGGTTTTGCAGGCGCTGATCGACGCGCCGTTATCGCCCGCGGGACATCACCTCGCCAATCTTCGCTTTGTCGTTGCCGACATTCGCCGCGAGGCCGACGGCCGTACCTATCACGGTATCGTGCGGCTCCGCGCCGTCACCGAGCCTGCATAATTTCACGGAGTAGAAAATGCCTGCGCAAAAGGGAAAAGATTTATTGCTGAAGATCGACGACGACGGCAGCTTCGTCACCGTCGCCGGCCTTCGCACCAAGACGCTCGCCTTCAACGCGCAGACCGTTGATGTGACTCATGCGGAGTCGTCCGGCCGTTGGCGCGAACTGCTCTCCGGCGCAGGCGTTCGCCGCGCTTCGCTGTCGGCTTCGGGCATTTTCAAGGACGCCGCATCCGACGCGCTGGTGCGCGAAGCATTCTTCAATAGTGCCGCGCCTGAATGCCAGATCGTGATTCCGGATTTCGGCACTATCGAAGGATCGTTTCAGATCGGTGCGCTCGAATTCTCCGGCAATCACGACGGCGAGGTGAATTTCGAAATCTCGCTCGAAAGCGCCGGCGAACTCAGCTTCGAGGCGGCCTGATGGCAAACCGCCATCGCGGCGAGATCGAAGCCGAACTCGGCGGCAAACGCCGCTCGCTTTGCCTGACCCTCGGCGCGCTTGCCGAACTCGAAACCGCCTTCGGCGCGGAAGATCTCGCGGCCCTTGCGGAGCGCTTCGGTCGCGGAAGAATTTCCGCGCGTGACGCGATCCGCGTGATCGGGGCGGGCTTGCGCGGGGCGGGAGAGGAAATTACGGACGAGGACGTGGCGGGTCTTGTCTCCGCTAATGCCGCCGCCGGCTATGTGCAGATCGTGGTCGAACTGCTGTCCGCGACGTTCGGCGTGACAGAGCAGAAGACAAGCCAAAACCCTCTGCCGCCGCAGGCGTAACGAACGCGCCGCCGTTTCCCTGGGATGAGGCGATGGCGTTCGGCTTCGGCGTGCTGCGGCTTTCTTCACACGAATTCTGGCGGCTCACGCCCCGCGAGCTTGCTGGCGCGGTGCGTGCGCTCGCGGGCGAAACCTCGCAAGTGTCTCGCGACACCTTGAACGAACTGCTTGCCCGTTTTCCTGACCGGAAATTATCATGACCGAAATCGACGGCATTTCCGTTTCCATCGACGCTGACTTGAGCGACTTTCGACGCGAAATCGCCGAGGCCGACAAGCTCGCACGCGGCTTTGGCTCTGCGTTCGCGCGTGCGCTGGATCAGGCGCTGGTTCGCGGAAAAAGCTTCAGCGAAGTGATCCGCACACTCGGATTGCGCCTCTCAAGCATGGCGCTGAACGCCGCCTTCAAACCGATCGAGCAGGGGCTTTCTGGTATCTTCCAGAATATGTTTGGTGCTGCTGCCGGAAACGATGGCGGCGGCAGTTTTCTGAGCGCAGCCGTGCCTTTTGCCAAAGGCGGCGTCATTGCAACGCCAAGCTATTTTCCCCTCGGTAATTCTCTGGGTGTAGCCGGCGAGCGCGGCGCGGAAGCGATCCTCCCGCTTGCGCGCGGAAGCGACGGCAGGCTCGGCGTCCGCGCCGATACTTCGCGCTCGCCGCTTGCGGTCAATGTAAACATTTCTGCACAGGATGCGGCGAGCTTCCGCCGCTCCGAAGCCTATCTCTCGGGCATGATCGCGCGCGCGGTCGCGCGCGGCGAAAGAAACCTTTAGTCCGCATGGCGAGCAAAGCGAGCACCCATGCGGACAAGGAATAAATAATGCCGGCGTTTCATGAAGTGACATTTCCGCTCGACATCGCGCTTGGCGCACGCGGCGGACCGGAACGGCGCACGGAAATCGTGACGACGGGTTCGGGCCGCGAGGAACGTAACGCGCGTTGGGCCCATGCGCGCAGACGATGGAACGCAGGTTATGGCGTGAAATCGCTCGGCGCATTGTCCGATGTGGTTTCGTTCTTCGAGGAGCGGCGCGGAAGGCTCTACGGCTTTCGCTGGCGCGACCGGCTCGATCATTCGTCCGCGATGCTTGGCGCGACACCGGCGCCTGGGGATCAACTCTTGGGTGAGGGCGACGGGGAGGCGGCGAGCTTTCAGTTGGGAAAAACTTATGGCGGCCTGCACGCACCTTATGCGCGGCCCGTTGTGAAACCCGTTCCGGGCAGCATTCGTGTCGCGGTCGATGGCGTAGAGAAAGAGGAGAGTGTGGACTTCGACTCGGATAGCGCGACGGGACTTGTCGTGTTTCGCGCGGGTTACATACCGTCCGAAGGCGCGGCAGTGACAGCGGGATTTCTGTTCGACGTGCCGGTGCGTTTCGATACGGATTTTCTGGAAGTCGATCTCGCGGCCTTCGCGGGCGGCGAAATTCCATCCATTCCGGTCGTGGAAATCCGTCCGTGAGAAACATTCCGGCAGGATTAGACGCGCATCTCGCGACAGGAGCGACCACGCTCTGCAGCTGCTGGCGGATTTCGCGCCGCGACGGCGTGGTGCTCGGCTTCACCGATCACGATGAGAACCTGACATTCGGCGGCACGCTGTTTCGCGCCGGCACCGGCTTCGAGGGAACGGAAATCGAAACGCGCTTCGGCCTTGCCGCCACGGGGAGCGAGCTGCACGGTGCGCTTTCGGACGAAAGCATTTCCGAGAACGATCTTGTCAGCGGGAAATATGACGCCGCCCGCGTCGAACTTTTTCTCGTCGACTGGTCGAATATCGAGAACCGCATCCTGCAACGGAGCGGCGATATCGGCGAAGTGCGTCGCGAGGGAGCCGCCTTTGCGGTCGAAATTCGCGGGCTTGCCCATCAGCTCGATCAGGAGCGCGGGCGAATTTTCGCGGGCTCCTGCGATGCCGATCTCGGCGACACGCGCTGTAAGATCGATCTCGACGATCCTGCGTATCGCGGCGAAGGGGAAATCGCGAGCGTACAGGGGGCATCGCTTTTCGTGGCATCGGGGTTGGATGAGTTCGAGAACGACTGGTTCACGCGCGGAAAACTCGTCTGGTCGAGCGGCGCGAACGAAGGACTAGCCGTCGAAATCAAGGCGCACCGCAACGAGGAAGATGTGACCACGCTTTCGCTCTGGCAGACACCGCCGAATGCAATGACTGCGGGTGACACATTCTCTGTGACGGCGGGATGCGACAAGCGCTTCGAAACCTGCCGCGAAAAGTTCGAAAACAGTTTGAACTTTCGCGGCTTTCCGCATTTGCCGGGCAACGACTTTGTCGTGAGCTACGCAGTGCCGGGCGAACCGGGCCACGATGGGGCGCCGGTACGGTGAAGGTCTCGCGTGACATGATTGTTGCCGAAGCGCGTTCCTGGATCGGCACGCCGTACCGGCATCAGTCATCGCGCAAAAATGTCGGCTGCGATTGTCTCGGTCTTCTGCGCGGCGTGTGGCGCGAAGTGATCGGCGGCGAGCCGGAACTGCCACCTGCTTATTCCGCTGACTGGGCGGAAGCGGGCAAGACCGAAGCGCTCGCAGAAGCCGCGCGCCGGCATCTGACTGAAATCGCGCTCGATGAAATCGCGCCGGGCGATGTGCTGTTGTTTCGCTGGCGCCCGCATCTGCCTGCGAAGCACTGCGCGATTCTCGTTGCGCCGGAGCGCATGATCCACGCCCATGACGGTGCTGCGGTCGTAGAGGTCTATTTCGCGAGTTGGTGGCGGCGCAGGCTGGCTTTTGCCTTCCGTTTCTGAGGGCGCCTGTTAAGCCAAGGCGTTGATAGGTAATGGTTATTTTCCGACTGTGGCCTGTACGCAACGCTCCGCAGATATGAACGGTATACGACACAGGGGGGTTATTTGCGGGCCGTTACCGGGGTACCCTTCGGATAACACTAAGAGATACGAATTTTTCTGGGGGACGTTTTCTATGAAGCGCATTCTTGGCGCAGCACTGCTGCTTGGATCACTCGTAATCCCGGCAGCCGCCGCCGATATGAAGGGACCGCTCTATAAGGCGGCACCAGCGGTATTCGACTGGAGTGGTTGGTACGCAGGCGTCGATGTGGGCTATCTCTCAAGCCGCGGCGATGTGATCAACACTGGCGCGGGCCTGGTTGCAAGATCGGATCCCGACGGCGCCATTGGCGGCATTCATCTGGGCTATCGCTGGCAGGCGCCGAGATCGCGGTGGGTTTTCGGCATCGAAGCCGATTTCTGGGGTGGCGACGTCAAGGGCGAAGCGCAGTACAACGGCGGCGTCATTAACTTTGCGCCGGTCGATATTAATTGGGGCGCTTCGGTCCGCGGTATCG
>LNEZ01000015.1 GCA_001464215.1 Rhizobiales bacterium Ga0077548
GATGGGCGAGCAGGCGGTGGCTTTGGCGAAAGCCGTCGATTACGACACCGCGGGCACGGTCGAGTTTGTCGCGGGGCAGGATAAGAGCTTCTACTTCCTCGAAATGAACACGCGCTTGCAGGTTGAACATCCGGTGACAGAGCTGATTACCGGTGTCGATCTGGTCGAGCAGATGATCCGCGTTGCCTACGGCGAAAAACTACTCATCAAGCAGAGCGACGTGAAGCTGAACGGCTGGGCGGTCGAGAGCCGCATCTATGCCGAAGACCCGTATCGCGGCTTCCTGCCTTCCATCGGGCGTCTGTCACGCTACCGTCCGCCTGCGGAAAGCAAAATCGGCGATGTGACGGTACGCAACGACACCGGCGTCTACGAAGGCGGCGAGATTTCGCTCTACTACGATCCGATGATTGCGAAGCTGGTCACGCACGCGCCAACGCGCATGGAAGCGATCGACGCGCAGGCAAAAGCGCTCGATGAGTTCGTGGTCGATGGCGTTGGCCACAACATTCCGTTCCTCGCTGCCCTCATGCAGCACGAGCGATGGCGCAAGGGCGCGCTTTCGACCGGTTTCATCGCGGAAGAATATCCGGACGGCTTCAAGGGTGTGGCGCCAGTCGGCGATGTTGCAACCGTCGTCGCGGCCGTTGCTGCCGCAATGGACCTCACGCTCGGCGAGCGCAAGCGGCGCACCTCCGGCCAGATGATGGGCCGTATCGTGCAGCGCGACCGCCGCCGTGCGGTCTGGCTGAACGCCGCCGAGTATCCGCTTGAAGTTTACAGAAACAACGACGCTATTCAGGTCAATTTTCTCGCCGACGGCGAGACCACGCATTTCGTGAAACTGAAATCCGACTGGAAGCCGGGAGTAAGCGTCTGGACCGGCACTGTCGACAAGGAAAATGTCGCGGTGCAGGTGCGGCC
>LNEZ01000016.1 GCA_001464215.1 Rhizobiales bacterium Ga0077548
ATCCGCGCCGAGCGCGATGCGACCGTGAAGAAGGTGGCCGTAAAAGCAGGCGACAGTCTCGCGGTTGACGCGGTTATTCTAGAGTTTGCGTGACGCGATGAACTATTTTGATCTCCTGTTCTCTCCGAAAGGGACGATCAAACCGCAGCCTTTCGCAATTATCGTCATCGCCATTTATGCCGTCAATATTCTTGCGGGTTCCGTGCTCGATGGCGGCGCGATCAAGCGTGTCGGTATGTGGCCTTATCTGGGTTTGCAGATCGCACTGACGTGGATCTGGTTCGTAGCGCACGCCAAACGGCTACGCGATGCGGGCCGAGGATATGTGGTTGCTGCGACAATTGCGTTTATCTACGCGGCGAGCATCGTTCTGATGATCAACCTCGTCGCCGCTTCGACGGCACCGGTGACGGATACCGCTGATCCGAAGGAACCGAGCGTCTCTCTGATCGGGACGATCTTCGCGGTCTTGTTCATCAACACGCTTTTCACCGGCGATATTTTCCTGATCTCGTTGCTGCTGTTTCTTTTTATCGGGTTGCCGCTGCTGTTCTCGCTGATCGCAGTGATCTATTCGATCGTCACGGCAACGCGGCCGAGCCTGACGCCTGAAACGCCCGCAGTTCCGGCGGTGGCAGCGCCGCCCGCAGAACGGCCGAAGTCGCCGTTTTCGTGAGCACCCGTCTTTATTTCGCTTACGGCTCCAACATGGATCGCGCGCACATGGCGCGCCTGTGTCCGCAAGCCGAGGCTTACGGCGCGGCGTCCTTGCGTTCTTATAAATATGTGATCGCTGCGTCCGGTTTTGCGACCGTTATTCCGTGGCCCGGCTCGTTCGTGCATGGCGTACTTTGGAAAGTCGGGCCGAAGGAAATTGCAGCGCTCGACCGTTATGAGGATGTAGCCGGCGGTCTCTATCGTGCGGTGCAACTACCGATCAAATACAATGAGCGGCTTTTGCGTGCGCTGATTTATCTTGCAAGCGGCAACAAGACCGTCGCGACACCGCCCGGTTATGTCGAAAAAATCGTGGCGGCGGCTAAGGAATGGAACCTTCCCGCCGATTATGTCGATTATCTTGCGAAGCAGGGACCGGCAACGTCGCGGCGTTTAAAATGAAAAAGCTCGTGCATCTCTCGATCAAAGGAAAAGTGCAGGGCGTCGGCTATCGCGCTTTTGTGGAGTTGCAGGCAGAACTACACGGTCTCGAAGGCTGGGTGCGGAATCGCCGCGACGGTTCGGTCGAGGCACTCGCAGAGGGAAGCGGCGACGCGGTCGAGAAATTGGTCAAGGCGTGCTGGCAGGGCCCGCCTTCTGCGCTGGTCACGCGCGTCGAAGTGAGCGACGGCGATCCGAAGCTGCTCGCGCTTTGTCCTGCGGGAGAGAAGTTCGGAATGCTGCCGACAATTTAACCGAACACTTCCGCAAATTTCTCGCGCAGCGCGTCGTCAACTTCCGCCATGCTCGCTTTGACGCCGAGATCGGCAAGCGAAGTGACGCCATAGCGCTGCTCGGAAATTCCGCAGGGCATGATCGCTTCGAAGTGCGAAAGGTCCGGCGAGACGTTCAGGCTGACGCCATGAAAGGTGACGCCTTTGCGCACGCGAATGCCGAGTGCTGCGATCTTGTCCTCAAAGCCTTCGCCCTTATCTGGCCGCTCAACCCAGACGCCGATGCGGCCCTCGCGGCGACCGGCAGTCACGTCAAATGCAGCCAGCGTTCGGATCTGCCATTCTTCAAGACTGTGGACGAATTTGCGGACATCTCCGCCGCGCGCTTTCAGGTCCAACATCACATAGCCGACCCGTTGGCCCGGCCCATGATAGGTGTAGCGTCCGCCACGGCCGGTCTTGAAGACAGGAAATCGATCGGAGACGAGCAACTCGCCTTCGCCGGCGCTGGTGCCCGCGGTGATCAGGGCAGGGTGTTCGAGCAGCCAGACCAATTCGGGTGCGTTGCCGCTCGCGATTGCCGCGACCCGCGACTCCATCTCGGCCAGCGTGGCCTCGTACCCGGCCAGACCGGCGGACAGGCGCCATTCCGGCGCCGGCTTTCCGGAAACCGGCGGAATCGGGAGGCCGGTTGCGGTTGTTAACCTCTCGCTAACCATAGATGTGCTGATTTTACCGGGGTTTTCTCGGGGGATGCGGTTTTGGCCAAGATCGACGACGTTCAGTGCGACATATCGGTGATGCTGGGCGAATCCATGGTGCCTATCCACCAGCTTCTCCGTATGGGCCGCGGCGCCATCATCGAATTGACCGCCACCGAGGACGATGAGGTCACGATTCTCGCCAATAATATGCCGGTGGCCAAGGGCACCGTCGTGGTCGAGGGCAGTGCCATTGCCGTTTCCGTGACCCGGCTGCTGCCGCGCCCCGCAACAATGCGCTAAATCGCCCGTCGGGCTTGAGGCCACCCCCTCTATTTGTTAAGCCCTCGCGGCTTGGTTCCTGCGGTCGTGGCGGAATTGGTAGACGCACTACCTTGAGGTGGTAGCGGGTAACACCGTGAAGGTTCGAGTCCTTTCGACCGCACCAGGCTTTCGAACGATCAGACGGCCCGCGGCGCGGCAAAACGCGCAAGGCGGGCCGTTTGCGTTCATGGATAGCGCTGCCTAAAACGAAATCATCCAGCAGCCCTTCCGTGAAGGAGATTCGCCGATATGCCCGTGGCCGAAAGCCTCGCCGGCACGCGCGATGCCGATCTTCTTCTGCCGCTCAGAGATGAGGAGGGCCAGGTTGCGGCGGAGTTTCTGGACGCAATTTCTCGCGCGGTCGAGGCCTCCGACCAGCCGCAGATCCGCGCGCTTGCAGGCGATCTGCATGAGTCCGATCTCGGCGATCTGATCGAAGCGCTGCCCGCCGATGCGCGGCCGCGACTCGTCGCGTTGCTGGGTGCCGACTTCGACTTCGCCGCGCTCACCGAAGTCGACGACACGGTGCGTGAGGAAATCCTCGAAGAACTGCCGAACGAAATCGTCGCCGAAGGCGTTCGCGATCTGGAATCCGACGACGCAGTCCGAATCCTCGAAGACCTTACGGAAGAAGACAAAGCCGAAATTCTCGAGCAATTGCCAGAGGAAGAACGGCAGGAACTTGCGCGCGGCCTCGAATATCCGGAGGAATCCGCGGGCCGCCGTATGCAGACGGACTTCGTCGCGGTGCCGCCGGAATGGACTGTCGGCCAGACCATCGATTACGCGCGCGAGGACGCGGACCTGCCGGACGATTTTTACGCGATTTTCGTGACCGACGAAGACAAGCGCTTCGTCGGCGCGGTGCCGCTCGACAAATTGCTGCGCGCGCAGCGTCCGGTGAAAATCTCCGACATCATGATTGGCGACTGGCGCGTCGTGCAGGCAACGGCCGACCAGGAAGAGGCCGCGCGCACGTTCGAGCGCTACAATCTCGTTTCCGCGCCGGTGGTGGACGATGACGGCAAGCTCGTCGGCGTGTTGACGTTCGACGATGTCGTGGACGTCATCGAGGAAGAGGCCGCCGAAGACATCATGGCGCTCGGCGGCGTCAGAAGCGACGAAGAAATCTCCGACTCGGTATTTTATGCCGCGCGCTCGCGCCTGCCATGGCTCGTGCTCAATTTGGTCATGGCGTTTTCTTCGGCCGCGATCATCGGATATTTTTCGACCTCAATCGCACAGATGGTGGCGCTTGCGGTGCTGATGCCGATCGTCGCTTCGCTTGGCGGCAACGCCGCAACACAGGCCATGACCGTTACGGTTCGAGCGATTGCGACCCAGGAACTTACCGAGCGCAATACTTCGCGCATTACTTTCCGCGAGCTGGGGGTCGGCTTTCTCAATGGACTTGCGGTCGCGGCCTTGCTCGGCACCGCGGCCGGTCTTTGGTTCGGCAATACACATCTCGGCGCGGTGATTGCAGCAGCCCTGATCATCAGTATGTGCGGTGCGGGACTCGCCGGTATGCTCATTCCGCTTGCGTTGCAGCGTGCCGGATACGATCCGGCGGTGGCGTCCGCGGTTTTTGTCACCACCGCGACCGACGTTTTGAGCTTTTTCTCTTTTCTCGGCTTTGCAACCTGGTGGTTCCGGCTTGGATAAGTTCCGGTTAACCGGACCTTAACCAGTAAGACCCTTTTGCGTTGTCCGCTGACCCCACATTAAGCAGCGCCGCCCTAGCGTTCTTCCCAAAAGAGCAATGGGAATCATGGGGAAGCTGCTCGATAAACGCTGGGTCGGCGATCAACTCGTCGCCGTTGTAGGCCTGCTCGTGGCTGCGGCCATGGCGGCGCTGCTTGGCGTTGTCATGCTCGTTGCCGAGCGTGTCGATCAGAGCGCAACCGCGCGCGAGCACGAACTCCTGAAGGCGACGCTGAGCGGCATCGATATCCGTATGCGCAGCGATCTCACCGGCCTTACGATCTCCGATAATTCGAATTCACCGACGGCCGAGCAGACGCGTTGGCTGCATCGCCATTTCGGTGCGCGTCTGTATCAGGGCGGGCTCTACGATGTCGCATTTGTACTCGGCGGTGAAGACAAGCCGATCTATTCCAGCATAGGCGGAATGCTTGTCCGCAACCTGACAAAACTCGATGTCGATCCGAAACTGCTCGAGCTGGTTCGCGAAGCGCGTACGCATTTCGAAGGCGCGACCGCGATCGGCGATCTTCTGGCTGCGGCCGGGGAAACGATCCCGCCACCGGCGCCGGTCTATCGTTCCATGTTCACGCGTATCGACGATCGTCCGGCGATTATTGCCGCCGTTGCCGCGCCGCCTGCATTGATGCGCAATGACAACCATTCTTTGACGAACCCGACTGTCGGTGTGATTGCTTTCATCGATCAGCACATGATCCGGGAAGTCGAGCGCGAGATGGCAATCCGCGGGTTGCGCGTCGATGGTGCAAACCGCGCGCAGGACGGAGAGACTGCCTTTGAACTCATGATGCAGGTGGGCGAGACGCCGGTGTGGTTTTATTGGCGTGCGAATACACCGGGTAGCGCGATCCTTGCGCGCATCGCGCCTGCGCTCGGCGTCATCACGCTGTTCTTCGGTTTTGTAACCCTCATCGTGCTTCGCACCATGCGCAAGTCCACGCAAGAACTTGCCATCAGCGAACGCCGCGCCGTCGAAATGGCTTATCGCGATCCGCTCACCGGCCTTGCGAACCGTCTTCGCCTGGTCGAGACGCTGAAGGCGCAGATTCCTACGCTCGCTCCGGGTCAGAAGCTCGCGCTATTCTTTCTCGACCTCGATGGCTTCAAAGACATCAACGACACGCTCGGCCATCCGGTCGGCGACGAATTGCTTGCGATGGTAGGCGAGCGGCTTGAAGGCATTCTCGGTTCGAAGGCGATGACGGTCCGTTTCGGCGGCGATGAATTCGCGATTCTTACGCCGATTTCCAAGACCGACGAAATCGCCCGCATTGCGGAGCGCATCATCGATACGGTGCGCCAGCCGGTTACTGCTGGCGAGCACATTCTGCACGTCGGCGTCACGCTCGGGATTTCGCTCGCGCCCGATCACGGCAACGAGCCGGAAGAATTGCTCCGCCGCGCGGATATCGCGCTTTACAAAGCAAAAGCCGAAGGCCGTGGCACGTACCGCTTGTTCGATCCGGCAGACGAAAACGTGCTGCAAAGCCGCCGTGCGATCGAGCGCGATATGGAACGCGCGATGTGGCATGACGAATTCTTCACGCTCTATCAGCCGCTCTATTCGGCGGACGGCGAGCGCCTGGAAGGCGTGGAAACGCTGGTGCGCTGGCAACATCCGGAACGCGGAATGGTGCCGCCGGCGGATTTCATCCACGTCGCCGAGAAATCCGGACTGATCGTGAAGCTCGATGAGTGGGTGCTGCGGAAGGCCTGCGAGCACGCCAAGCAATGGCCGGAGATTTCGGTCGCGGTGAATATGTCGCCGTCGAACTTCCGGCACTCGAATCTCGCCGAGCGCGTGAAGCGGGTGGTGGAGGAGACCGACCTCGACCCGCGCCGCCTGGAAATCGAAATCACCGAGGGTATGTTGCTCAACGCAAGCGATGACGTGATGTTCGATTTGCACGAACTGCGAGAATTCGGCATCCGCTTCGCGATCGACGATTTCGGCACCGGCTATTCTTCACTCGGCTATCTCGGCAGCTTCCCGATCGACAAGATCAAGATCGACCAGAGCTTCGTACAGAATCTCGGCGTCAAGGAAGACGCGGCGGCGATCGTCGAGTGCGTCGCGCGCCTCGGCCGTGCACTCGGTCTTGCCGTGACCGCGGAAGGCGTCGAGACGCCAGCCCAGCATCGCTTTGTGCGCGCTGCGGGCTGTCAGCAGATCCAGGGTTATCTCTTCTCGAAACCGGTGCGGCCGGCTGAGATCACGAAGCTCCTCCAGAAGCCGTTGCCCGAGCGCCAGCGCGCTTAAGTTCTACTCGACAATCAGCGCGGAAGCGGCTGCCCGTAGCGAAGCATCGCGGCGGCCGGCAATGAGACTTTGTCCGAACACGAAGGCATAGAACAGAAAGGCCTTTGCTTCGCTCTCGGAAGTTTTGCTGCCGAGCTTTGCAAATAATGCGGAGACGCGGGCGAGGCGCTCGCCATCGACCATCGCAACGGCATCCGCGGCCCGGCTGTCGGATCTAGTCAGCCCGCGGATCGCAAGCTCGATTGCAAGACCGTTCGTGTTTGGGCCGCGCGCGTAAAGATCGATCAGGCGATAGAGCAGGGCGCGCGGATCGGCGTCGTCCACCGTTTCGTTTCTGATCGCGCGGACGCGGCCCTCGGCCCAGCGGATAAACATCGCGGCGAAGAGCGCGTCGCGGTCGGCAAAGTGCCAGTAAAAGCTACCTTTCGTAACGCCGAGCATTGCTGCCATCGGTTCCACCCGGACGCCGTCCCAACCATGGGCTGCAAGTTCCGCAAAGGCGGCGGCGATCCATGCGCGCTTGTCGAGGCGCGGCAGTTTTTTTGCGCGGGAGGTCTGGGGCATTGCCAATACTTATCCGATTGACGGCCAAAATACCATACGCTACCGTATGGAAAGAAAAGACAAGAAACGTGGTTTGCAGGAGGAAGGCCAATGGCGGGCGCAAGCTCGCGCGGCAGCATTGCGCGCTTCGAGCCGCGCAATCCGGCGTGGGAAAAGAAGTCGCGCGAAATTTTCGAGCGCCAGAGTTTCATGCGCATGATCGGCGCTCGTATTGCTGCGCTTTCGCCGGGCACCTGCGATCTCGAATTGCCTTACCGCGACGACCTCTGCCAGCAGAACGTGTTCCTGCATGGCGGCGTGATTACTTCGATTGCCGACACTTCGTGTGGCATTGCTTCTTCGACACTGCTGTCGCCGGACGCGGGCATTCTCTCGGTCGAATTCAAATACAACATGATGGCGCCCGCGGCAGGCGAGCGCTTCATCGCGCGCGGCCGCGTCGTTCGTCCGGGCCGCACGCTGACCATTGCAGAGAGCGCGGTCTTCGCCGTGAAAGACGGGGTCGAGACCGAAATCGGCCGTATGCTTGCGACCATGATGTTTCTCGAAGGCAAGGGCGCGATGACCGCGCAAGGAGCGTAACTATGATCCCCAACCGCGCACCAGGGTTAGATTTCGCGCTCGGTGAGACCTGCGATATGCTGCGGCAGACCACGCTTTCCTTCGCGCAGAAGGAAATCGCGCCGCGCGCCGCTGAAATCGACGCCACCAACAAGTTTCCGCGCGACCTGTGGCCAAAGCTCGGCGATCTCGGGCTGCTGGGTCTCACAGTTGAAGAAGAATTCGGCGGCTCCGGCCTCGGCTATCTTGAGCATTGCGTTGCGATGGAAGAAATCAGCCGCGCTTCCGCTTCGGTCGGTTTGTCTTACGGCGCGCATTCCAACCTTTGCGTGAACCAGATCCGGCGCAACGCGAACGACAACCAGAAGAAAAAATATCTGCCGAAGCTGATTTCGGGCGAGCACGTCGGCGCGCTCGCGATGTCCGAGCCG
The DNA here is from genome assembly GCA_001464215.1 of Rhizobiales bacterium Ga0077548. GTDB lineage: Bacteria > Pseudomonadota > Alphaproteobacteria > Rhizobiales > Xanthobacteraceae. The sequence continues at coordinate 7,958 of LNEZ01000016.1, forward strand.
GGCGCTGGTTCGGATGTCGTCGGCATGAGAACGCGGGCTGACAAGAAGGGCGACCGCTATATTCTCAACGGCAACAAGATGTGGATCACGAACGGGCCGGAGGCGGACACGCTCGTGGTCTACGCGAAGACCGATCCGAACGCGGGTCCGCGCGGCATTACCGCCTTCTTCATCGAGAAGGGGATGAAAGGTTTTTCGACCGCGCAGAAACTCGACAAGCTCGGTATGCGCGGCTCCGACACCTGCGAACTGGTATTTCAGGATTGCGAGGTGCCGGAGGAAAATATCGTAGGCGCGCTGAACGAAGGGGTGCGCGTGTTGATGTCGGGACTCGATTACGAACGCGCGGTGCTGGCCGCGGGCTCCACCGGCATCATGCAGGCCTGCATCGATGCCGTTATTCCCTACCTTCATGAGCGCAAGCAATTCGGCCAGCCGATCGGCACCTTCCAGATCATGCAGGCTAAGCTCGCAGATATGTATGTGACGATGAACGCGGCGAAAGCTTATGTGTATACCGTCGCGCGTGCCTGCGATCGCGGCGAGACCACGCGCGAAGACGCAGCAGGTGCGATCCTGTTCGCGGCCGAGAACGCGACCAAAATCGCGCTCGACGCGATCCAGTGCCTCGGCGGCAACGGCTACATCAACGATTACCCGACCGGACGGCTTTTGCGGGACGCCAAGCTCTATGAAATCGGTGCCGGTACGTCGGAAATCCGCCGGATGCTGATCGGGCGCGAATTGTTCGAGAAGACGAAGTAGCTGCCTCCCGAACAGGCTTGGCACTGTCGCGGGGCGTGCTAATCATCCGCCCCGAATGGCCGAACCAGAAACATCCGAAGGCGCGCTCGTCCTTTTTTCCGGCGGGCAGGACTCCACCGTTTCGCTCGCCTGGGCGCTGACGCGCTTTCCGCGCGTGGAAACCATCGGCTTCGAATACGGCCAGCGCCACGGCATCGAGATGACGGTACGCCCGCGGATTCTGGAGCAGCTGGCTTCGCTCGATCCGAAATGGAAGACGCGGCTCGGCGAGGATCATGTTGTTAACATCGATGCGCTGGGCGCGATTTCCGAAACTTCGCTGACGCGTAACGTGCAGATCGAAATGACGACGCACGGTTTGCCTTCGACCTTCGTGCCGGGACGCAATCTGATCTTTTTTGCTTTCGCAGGCGCGGTCGCCTACCGGCGGGGCTTGAGGCATCTTGTGGCCGGTATGTGCGAGACGGATTACTCCGGCTATCCGGATTGCCGGGACGACACCATCAAGGCGATGCAGCTTGCGCTCGGCCTCGGCATGGACCGGCGCTTCGTGCTGCATACGCCGATGATGTGGATCGACAAGGCGGCGACGTTCGAACTTGCCGAGCGGATCGGCGGCAAGCCGCTCGCGGAGCTTGTGATTGAGGAAACCCACAGCTGTTATATGGGCGACCGTACCCAGAAGCACGAATGGGGTTATGGTTGCGGTGCGTGCCCTGCGTGCCAGCTAAGGGCTGCCGGCTACGAGAAATATAAAGCGGGGCGGAAATGAGAACGGCCGTTTTTCTACTTGCACTATTCGCATTTTTCGGTGTCGCGAACGCGCAGCAGAAACTGCGTGCGGACGACTCGCAGGCGATCCAAAGCTGCATCAAGGAAAAGGAATCCGACGAAGGGGCCGAGCTTTGCATCGGCATTATCGCCGACCGCTGCCTTGAAACGCCCGAGGGCCAGTCCACGCACGGGCAGGCGGATTGCTATCGCCGCGAGCAATTGGTTTGGGATGACATTCTGAACGAGACCTATCGCCGCTTGCAGGGTGCCTTTGAAGGCAAGCTGAAAACGCAACTGCGCGACGTGCAACGCGCGTGGATTGAATCACGTAAACTGCAATGCGAGTTCTATGCCGACGTCATTAAAGGCTCGCTTGCGATCCCGACCAGCGCAAGCTGCATGAACACCGAGACCGCGCGCCGCGCGATCTATCTCCTCAGCATTCTCAATATTTAAGTGGAAGCAAGACCGATGCCGCTCTCAGCCGATCTGAAGAAAACCCTCGAGAAAATTTCTACTGCGACGTTGACCACGGTGCTGCTCAAGAAAGGCGTGCGCTCAAGCTTCATGCGCGGGCCGAAGCCGCTGATCGAAGGCACGCCGCGCATTGTCGGCGAGGCGTTCACGCTGCGCTTCGTTCCGGCGCGCGAAGATCTCGCGACTCCCGAAAGCTGGGCGAGCCCGCGCTCGACCCGTGGCGCGATCGAAGATATGACGGAAGGCGTGATCGCGGTTGCCGATGCGATGGGTATTACTACTGCCGGTATCTTCGGCGACATTCTGGTCGCGCGCATGAAAGTGAAGAAAGTGACGGGGCTTGTCACCGATGGCGCGGTGCGCGACGGCGACGGCGTGAAGGCAGTCGGTTTTCCATTTTGGTGCGCGGCGGTTGCGGCGCCGCCTTCGGTCGCGGGACTTACGTTCGTGAACTGGCAGGAGCCGATCGGCTGCGGCGGTGTTGCCGTGTTTCCCGGCGATGTGATCGTTGCCGATAACGACGGCGCGGTCTGCGTGCCGCAGAAACTTGTCGAAGCCGTTGCCAAGGATGCGGTGGAGCAGGAGGCGTTTGAAGCCTGGGCCGCCGACGAAGTGCTCAAAGGCGCGAAACTTCCCGGACTTTATCCGCCGAACGAGGAAACCAAAGCGCGATATGAGGCGTCTAAGAGGAAATAGGAGCTTTAATGCCCTTCGCCGAGACTGCCACCGCCAACGGCGCCAACATTCCGCTGCTCGGTCTCGGAACCTGGGATATTCGCGGCGATGTCTGCAAGCGCATCGTCGAACAGGCACTGCGGCTCGGGTATCGCCACGTCGATACCGCACAGGCTTATGAAAACGAGCGCGAGGTAGGCGAGGGCATCCGCAAATCCGGCTTGCCGCGTGAGCAAATCTTTCTGACCACCAAGGTCTGGTACACAAATCTTGCGCCAGCCGATGTGTTGCGCTCGACGCGCGAAAGTCTCGTGCGGCTGAAATTCGACTATGTCGATCTGCTTTTAGTTCACTGGCCGAATTCTGCGGTGCCGCTCGATCAGACCATCGCCGCGATGTGCAAGGCGAAGCGCGACGGCATGGCGAAACATATCGGCATCTCGAATTTCACGAGCACGCTGGTCGATCACGCCGCGCAGTATTCGACCGAGCCGATTGCGACCAACCAGGTCGAGCTGCATCCCTATCTCGATCAGTCGAAGGTGATCGCTGCCTGCAAGGCGAAGGGGATTTCCGTCACCGCTTATTCGCCGATCGTGCGGGGGAAAGCCGTCGGCGATCCGGTGCTGGCGAAAATCGGCCGCACGCACAAGAAGTCCGAAGCGCAGATTTGTCTGCGCTTCCTCGTGCAGCAGGGGATTGTCGCGATCCCGCGCACCAGCAAGATCGAGCGGCTCACCGAGAACTCGGAAATCTTCGACTTTCAGCTATCGCCGGCCGAGATGATCGAGATCAGGGGGCTCGCGAAAGCAGACGGCCGTCTGGTCAGCCCGTCCTGGGCGCCGGAGTGGGACCGGTAGTTCGCTACATACGGCTCATAGAAGCCGTTTTCCAAGGCTTTAGAGGGCCTTACGCGGGCTCAGCGCAAAGACGGCTGCCATTTTGGCATGGCAGCCTTGTCCTTGAATAAAACGAACGGTCGTGCTATTAAATGGGCATGATCGTGAAGGCACTCAAAAAAGGCCAGACCCTCCAGACCGAAGACGGCCGGGAAATCCTCGGGCCGGACGCTTCCAAGGGCGAGCGCACGCGTGTCCGCATTCTGGACGAGGCGGCGGCACTCGCGAGCGAGAACGGTATTGGCGCGGTGACGCTGGGTCCGCTCGCGGACCGGCTCGGGATGTCGAAGAGCGGCCTGTTCGCCCATTTCAAATCCAAGGAATCCTTGCAGGTCGAAGTGCTGGTGCGCTCGGCCGAGCGCTTCACCGAAGTCGTGATCGCACCGATCCGCGCGGAGAAAGACAAGCCGAAGCGCCTCGCAATCTTCTTCAGGAATTGGCTCGACTGGATCGAGCATCCCGGCCTCGGTTCGGGCAAGGGCGGTTGCCCGATTCTCGCGGCCCATTTCGAATACGACGATGTGCCGGGCCCGGTACGCGATCAGGCCGCGAAGCATAACGGCGAGTTCTATGAGTTCATTCGCCGTCTCGTTGCCGTGGCGCTGCCGCAGGCGGATGAATACGCGACGGCTGCCGCGATCGACGGCCTCGGACTTTCGCATCTCTTGCGCGTTCGCCTGATGGGCGACGAAAAGGCCCGCCTGCACACGCTGCGCGCGTTCGAAGCTTTACAGAAAAATCCTCCATTGAAAGGAGCCTAGTCATGGCACGCTCCAGCATTCCGAATTTGAACAACGCATTGCGTATGTTTCTTCTGCGCAGCTACGGCAAGATTGCCCCGGAGCGCTTTCAGAAGCGTTTCGTGCAGAATTTTCTTAAACCCAAGCGTCCGCTTTTGATTGCGCGCGAGCGGCCCGATCTTCCGGCGCCCACTGAGTCGATGCGCATTCCGGTCGGCGGCGGTATCGGTCTCGTGTCCGATACCTGGGTGCAGGCATGGCGCTGGGGCGATGGCCCGGCGGTGCTGGTCGTGCACGGCTGGGAAGACGATCATCATTGCTTCGATGCGATCATCGCGGCACTCGTGAAGCGCGGGCAGGCTGTCGTCGCATTCGATCTGCCGGCACACGGTAAATCCGGCGGTACGCAGTCGACCATTCCGCTCGCGGCGCAGGCTGTCGCTGGTGTTGCAAAGGCGATGGGTCCGGTGCGCGCGGTTGCGGGTCATTCGCTCGGCGGTGCCGCGATGACGTTTGCGATCGCCCAAGGCTGGCTGAAAGCAGAGCGTGCGGTTGTGATCGCAGCACCGACCGGCCCGACCTATATGCTCAATGCTATCGCCAAGCGTTTCGGCATGGATGACGCGCGTAAGGAAAAGCTGTTCGAGGAACTGAAACGCGTGGTTGGCTTCCGTCCTGAAGAAATAGAGTTGTTGCCGAAGATCGCTTCGCTCGAAATTCCCGCGCTTATCGTACACTCGAAGGACGATGCGATGGTGCGTTTCGTTACCGGCGAGAAGTGGGCCGCGAACTGGCCCGGCGCGCAACTCATCGCTCTTGAGAAGCTCGGTCACCGGCGCTTGCTGTTCGATTCCGCAACGGCGGGGAAGATCGCGGATTTTTTGGTGCAGCGCTCAAGCGCGGTGCCGGAAACGAGGGTCGCGTAACTACTCGTCGAAAAGCCACCGCGCCGTAGGTCCGAACTGGCGCATGAGAATGACGAACAAGACTGCCGCGGTGGCTGTCGCGAATACATAGCCGTTCACAAACCAGCCGAGATAGGCCAGCGCAAAGAAGATCGCGCGCTGGCCGCGGTTGAAGTGGCGTCCCGCGACCGTGATCATACGCGCGATGCGATCGACGTGATTGCGCGCGGATTTGCTTTTCGCCTCGCGAGACGGCGGTGTCGCGCCTATCTGGATCGCAACATAATTGAACATACGGTACGACCAGGCGAACTTGAAAAACGCATAGACGAAGATCACGAGCAGCCCGACCACCTTGACCTCGAACACGCTACGCGTGACCTGGGCGGCAAAAGGCAGCGCACGAAAAATATCCATCACTTCGTCGGTCGAACGCAGGAGCGCAAGCGCACCGCCGATCGCGAACAGGGAAGTGGTTGCGAAGAAGGCCGTGCCCTGATGCAGGGACGCCATGATCTGCGTATCGACGATGCGAACGTCGCGCGCGAGCATCTGGCGCATCCATTCCTGCCGCGACATATCCATCCGGTAATTCAGGCTGCGCTTGCGCCATTCCGAACGCTCGACGATCAGCGCGTGGATCGCCCAGGCGAGGACGAACCAGCCAAAGGCAAGAGTATCGAGATTGGAGAGACCTAACATTTGAACGATTCCGATTTTGGCGGAGGGTGCCACCCTGCGTAATTGCGGGCAACTTGACCCGCAGCGGCGCGGGACTAGGTTGTCCGCAGGGAGTAATTTGAATGCCGCAGAAGATTACGCTCGGCCACAAGCAGATGGTCGACGAAGCTATGAGTGAGATCGAGACCATCCCAACCAAGGAAGCATTCGCACTGGTCGGCCGCGACGACACTTTGCTGGTCGATATTCGCGACATTCGCGAAATCCGCCGCGATGGTCGCATCCCCGGAGCGTTTCACTGCACGCGCGGTATGCTCGAATTCTGGATCGATCCGGACAGCCCCTATCACAAGCCGGTCTTCGCCGAGGACAAGAAGTTCGTGTTTTTTTGTGCAGGTGCGTTGCGTTCCGCGCTTGCAGCGCAAACGGCGCAGCGCATGGGTTTGAAGCCGGTCGCGCATATCGAAGGGGGCTTTTCGAAGTGGAAGAAAGAGGGCGGGCCGTTCGAGATGGACGAGCGCGAGGAAAAGAAGTAGGGCGTCAATCTTTTCGCACCGCAAAACTGAAAGCGTGCGTTTGCACTGCGCAGTATTGACCTTAGACCAAAGTTGATACCGATTATGCGGTCTTAACTTTGGAGATTCCCCCAGATGGAAAACTTTCTCGCGCCCTGGCGTCCGCAGCTTTTGAGCATCCTGCGGATCATGTCCGGTTTAATGCTGACAGCACATGGCACTGCGAAATATCTCGCGTATCCGGAGCATCCTTTCAACAAAGTCGTCATGGCTTCGCCGAGCGGCTATGCCGGTTTGCTCGAACTCATTCTCGGACCGCTACTCGTGATCGGGCTGTTCACGCGGCCGGTCGCATTCATCCTTTCCGGCTTCTGTGCCGTTGCTTATTTCGGCTGGCACGCTATGCCGAGAGGCTTTCATCCGCTGGTGAACGGCGGCGAACTCGCAGCGCTTTACTCATTCGTCTTTATCTACATCTGTGCCGCGGGTCCGGGCCCGTGGAGCGTTGACGCTACTGCCCGCAACAAGTCGTAACCGGAGTTAGCCCATGGAGAATTTTATGACGCCGTGGCGTCAGCAGGTGCTGAGCCTGCTTCGTGTCGTCACCGGCCTTTGCCTTCTGCAATTCGGTATGGCGAAGCTATTGAAATTTCCCGCCGTGCCGATGTTCAAGGATGTCACAATCACTACCTGGCCCAGCGGTTACGCCGGTATTCTCGAACTCGTTCTCGGCGCGCTGCTAGTGATCGGTCTGTTCACGCGGCCGGTGGCATTCGTGCTGTCTGGCTTCATGGCCTTTGCCTATTTCATCGGTCACGCGGGCCGCGACTTCTTCCCGCTGATCAACGGCGGTACGCTGGCGATCATGTTCTGCTTCGCTTGCCTCTATCTCTCGGCGGCAGGCGGCGGACCGCTCAGCGTGGATGCCTTGGTCCGCAATAAAGAATAAGTAGCTACACACATCAAACGCGCGGGGTGACAAACGCCCCGCGCGTTTTATATTGGCCCTATGGGTCTCAAGCTTGTCCTCGGAAACAAGAACTACTCCTCCTGGTCGATGCGGCCGTGGCTCGCGCTCGCCGAACACGACATCGGGTTCGAGGAGGAGGTCATCAACATCTACGATCCCGCCTCGAAGGCGAGGATTCTGCGATACTCTCCAGCCGGAAAAATGCCGATCCTGCTCGACGGCGAGAGCACGATCTGGGACTCGCTCGCAATTCTGGAGACGTTCGCGGATAAATTCCCGCAACTCGATCTGTGGCCGAAGGACCCCGCGGCCCGCGCGCTCGCACGTTCGATTTCAGCGGAGATGCATTCGAGCTTCGTGCCGCTCCGGAAAGCCTTGCCGATGAATCTCAAGCGCAACATTGCGCCGCCGAAGGCCGGATTTGCCGAAGATGTGCAGGCGGACATCAGACGGCTCTGCGACATCTTCCGCGACGCACGCACGCGCTTCGGGGCGAGGGGAGATTTCCTGTTCGGGGCATTCTCCGCCGCCGATTGTATGTTCGCGCCGGTCGCTACACGGCTTCGCACTTATGCGGTGAGGCTGGACGCCCCATGCGAAGACTATGTCGAGGCGATTCACAGCCTCTCTTCGTTCAAGCGCTGGAAGGACGCGGGGTTGAAGGAGCCGTGGGCGGTCGCGGAGTACGATACGCTTTAGCCTGTCGCCCCGGCGGTTGCGTTCCTCGCGGGCGCACGGCACCTTGGCACCCAAGGAAACGCCCGTGACAAAAATCATAAGCAAGCTCGACGCCCATTCCGCCGACTTCAAAGCCAACGCGAACGCGATGGCTTCGCTCTGCGACGCATTGAAAGCGCAGCGCGCAGAGGCGGCACTCGGCGGCAACGAGAAATCCCGTGCCCGGCACACTGCGCGCGGGAAGTTGCTTCCGCGCGAGCGCGTGCTCCGTCTTCTCGATCTCGGGGCGCCGTTTCTCGAGCTTTCGCCTCTTGCCGCGAACGGGATGTATGGCGAACTGATCCACGGTGCAGGCGTGATTACCGGTATAGGCCGCGTCTTGGGCCGCGAATGCGTGATCGTCGCGAACGACTCGACGATCAAAGGCGGCACCTATTACCCGATGACGGTGAAGAAGCATCTACGCGCACAGGAAATCGCGCGCGAGAACCGCTTGCCGTGCATTTATTTGGTCGATAGCGGCGGCGCGAACCTGCCGCAATGGCCGGATGTGTTTCCGGACCGCGAACACTTCGGAAGGATTTTCTATAATCAGGCGACGCTGTCTTCGCTCGGCATTCCTCAAATTGCCAGCGTGATGGGCTCCTGCACCGCTGGCGGTGCGTATGTGCCTGCCATGTCGGATGAGACCGTGATCGTGCAGAACCAGGGCACGATCTTTCTCGGCGGGCCGCCACTCGTAAAGGCGGCGACCGGCGAGGTGGTGAGCGCGGAAGATCTCGGCGGCGGCGATGTCCATGCGCGCAAATCCGGCGTCGCCGATCATTTAGCTGCCGACGACGAACACGCGCTGAGAATAGTCCGAAACATCGTGTCGACTTTTCCGCGCGAAGCGGGCGCGGGGATCGAGTTACTCGATGCGGATGAGCCCGCGTTTGCCACCAGCGAACTCGACGGCATCATTCCGGTGGATAAGCGGAAACCGTTCGACGTGCGCGAGATCATCGCGCGGCTGGTGGACGGTTCGCACTTCGAGGAGTTCAAGGCGCTTTACGGCACGACGCTGGTCACAGGATTTGCGCATCTTTCCGGGATGCCGGTCGGGATTATCGCGAACAACGGCATTCTTTATTCGGAAAGCTCGCAGAAGGGCGCGCATTTCGTCGAGCTGTGCTACCAGCGGAAAATTCCTCTGCTGTTCTTGCAGAACATCACGGGCTTCATGGTAGGCCGCGAATATGAAAGCCGCGGTATCGCAAAAGACGGTGCTAAACTCGTCACGGCCGTTTCCTGCGCGCAGGTGCCGAAGCTGACGCTGATCATCGGCGGCTCCTATGGCGCGGGAAATTACGGAATGTGCGGCCGTGCGTTTTCTCCGCGTTTTCTTTTCACGTGGCCGAATGCGCGTGTTTCCATCATGGGCGCGGAGCAGGCGGCGTCGGTGCTCGCCACCGTACGCCGCGACAATTTAGAGGCCGAAGGCAAGCAATGGAGCGCGGAAGAGGAAGCCGCGTTCAAGGCGCCGATCATCCAGCAATATGAAGAGCAGGGCGATCCGTATTTCGCGACCGCGCGGCTCTGGGATGACGGGATCATTCAGCCTTCGGAAACACGGCGCGTGTTGTCGTTGGCGCTCGCGGCTGCGCTGAACGCACCGATCCCGGAAACCAAGTTCGGCGTGTTCCGGATGTGACGATGTTGGACAAGTCCGCCGCACCCACGCGTTCGATCTATTTCTCCGAAGAGCACGAACAGTTGCGCACGCAGGTGCGCCGTTTCGTCGAGAACGAAGTGAAGCCGCACGGGCTGAAATGGGAAGAGCAGGGCTTCGTCTCGCGCGACGTTCTGCAGAAGATGGGCGCGCTCGGCTTTCTCGGCATCCGCTATCCGTCCGAATATGGTGGCTCCGAAATGGATACGCTCGGCACGGTCGTGCTTGCGGAAGAATTAGGCCGCTCGACCTTCGGCGGCTTCGCGATCACGGTGCTCGTGCATACCGATATGGCGTCGGTGCATATCTTCAACGCCGGTTCGCAGGCGATGAAGGATCGACTGATGCCGGATGTGATCGCCGGCAAGAAGATCGTTGCGGTCTGCGTGACGGAGCCGGGTGCAGGCTCGGACGTGAAAGGCATCCGTTCCACCGCGCGGCGCGAGGGTAACGAATACGTCATCAATGGCTCGAAGACGTTTATTACGAACGGCGTTCATGCCGATCTTTATTGTGTCGCGGTGAAGACCGATCCGAAAGCGCAGCCTTCGCAGAGCGTGTCGATGTTGCTCGTGGAAAAAGGCAACCCCGGCCTGAAAGTTGCGCGTCCGCTCGACAAGCACGGCTGGCGCTCGTCAGACACCGCCGAGCTTTCGTTCGAGAATTGCCGGGTGCCGGCCGAAAATATTCTAGGGACAGAAGGCCGCGGCTTCTACGCGATCATGAAGAACTTCCAGAACGAGCGCACGACCATAGGCGCCATGTGCATCGGCGAGGCGTCGGCCGCGCTCGATCTCACGCTGGAGTGGGTGAAGCAACGCGAGGCCTTCGGTGCGCCGCTGTGGTCGAAGCAGGCGATCCGCCAGCGGTTGGCGGAACTCGCGGGCAAGGTCGAGGCGGGGAGGCAGCTCGTCTATCACGCGGCCTGGCTGGACGCGCAGGGTCACGACGCGACCAAGGAAGTCTCGATGGTGAAGGCTTATTGCGGCGAGCTCGTCAACGAAGTCATGTACGACTGCGTGCAATTCCACGGCGGCCTGGGCTTCATGACTGAGAGCACAATCGAGCGCATGAGCCGCGACGCGCGTGTGCAGACGATCGGCGGCGGTGCGACCGAAGTGATGCTCGAAGAAGTCGCGAAGAGGATGTGAGATGTCTGTTCCTGACTATCAATCTTTAATGCTCCCGCTGCTTCGTTACGCCCGTGCGAAGGGTACAGAGACGCATATCGCGGCCTTGGTGGACGAGATAGCAAAAGAGTTTGCGTTGACTGAGGATGACTTAACCACCCAAATTCCAAGTGGTGGTCAGACGCTTCTAATGAACAGACTTCACTGGGCAAAAACTTACATGGGGCGTGCCGGGCTAATTGAGTCTACACGGCGCGGGTTTTTTAAAGTTACCTCGCGGGGCGAAGAGCTGCTTAGTCAGAGTATTGCGAGAATCGATAATGAAGTGCTTTCAAAATTTCCTGAATTTGTTCAATGGCGTACTCGTACGTCTCAGGAAAGTGGAGAGGTTTCCAAGAAGGCTAAGCAACTTCAGCGTGATGAAGACGATGAGAGTCCTGAAGATCGAATTCTAGCAGGCTTTAAGGAGATCAATGATGCGCTTTCTGCTGATTTATTAGATCGAATTCGAAGTGCGCCACCTGTTTTTTTTCGAACGGCTAATTGTCGATCTGCTAGTTGCAATGGGGTACGGCGGCGGAAGATCCGAGGCAGGGAAGGCGCTCGGCAGATCCGGGGATGGTGGCGTCGATGGCATAATTAATGAAGATGCCTTAGGGCTTGACGTGGTTTATGTACAAGCAAAGCGATTTGCTGCCGATAATGCAGTTTCCGCGAGTTCTGTCCGAGACTTTGTCGGCAGTTTAGAGGGATTTCGTGCGGGTAAAGGAGTTTTTGTTACTACCTCCTACTTTCCTCCTTCGGCGATCGAATTTACTGCACGAGTATCAAAACGCGTAGTTCTTATCGATGGAAAAGAGCTTGCTCGTCTGTTGATTAAGTACAAAGTTGGTGTTCGGACGAAAGATACTTATTCAATTGGTGCGTTGGATGAAGACTATTTTTCAGATTAGTTCTTGTTCCCAAACACCTTCCACCTCGCTTCCACCTGCCGCTTAATTTCATCCGCGTTCGCGGGAATGACGTCGTGATGCAGCGCAAGCTGCATGGTGTTGTCGTCCCTCGGCACGAACCATGCGCCCCAGCCGGGGCCGCGCATGATGATGCTGTCCTCATGCACGACGCGGTCATAGAATAATTTCGAGACGAGAATTACCGTCACGCCTTGATAGAACTCGGCGCGGCGGCCGAAATTCGTATGAATGTCGATGGTATCGACGCCCTTGATTTCATTCCACGGCACGATGAAGTCTTCGCTCGTGACGCGGTATATGATCCCCTGCGGCAAGAGTTCGACCAGCGCCGAGTTCGGCTCCATCATCTTGTAGATGTCGTAGAAGCAGAATGCGAAGAACACCGCACCCGCCGCTGCAAAACCCCAGCGCTCCAGCGGACTATCTGCGAGCAGAACCACGACAACGGCGGCGACCGTGCCGAGCGCAAACACGATCATGCGTTTGCGGTGCAGTTTCTTGCGGCTCCAGATCAGCCGCTCGTTCACGTCGATATAAACGTCGCTCACGGCTTGTTCGCTTCCTCGTGGCCGTAGCCCGCATGGTAGCGGATTCCGGTCCACGCAAAAGCGTGAACGGCGACAATTCGCGTGAGCCTAGGATTTCTTCCGCATAGCCCGCTTCAGCACGCGCTCGTCGTTTCTCTTGATGCCGCGCGTGTTGAAGGCGGGCGGGTCGCTTGCCGGGAACGACTCGTCGTTGATCTCGTCGAGTTCGTCCCATTCAAGCGGCACGTCGCGCACCCAAGTCGGCTTTAGCCGACTTGGGCATACAATATTACAAGCTCGGATAAATCCGAGCTTGTTGCGTCTTTCCCCGCGACACGCACGGGCTGCACGCCTTTTTCGCCGCGTCCGCCCTTAAAGGCTGCTGCGCGGGTCATTCGGCCTCTGGTCGTGCTTGTCGCGGGAGCTCACTGCAATCACCGACGAGTCGGCTGTCGCCATCTGCTCGTCATCGCCGATCACGCGGAGCAAGTCTTCGCGCTCGGCACGGCGCAGCGCGCGGCGGCGCTCCGCAGAAGCCCGGTCCATTCGATTCAAATTCGACATGAGCGGTCTCCTGATTATTTGGCCCATAACGCCGAAGGCGGGGCAGGCGTTCCAAAGAAAAGCGTTCCAAAGAAAAACGGCCCCTTCGAGAAAGGGGCCGTTTTCGTAATCGGATTAAAAAATCAGGCGGTTTTGATATCCTTCGGGATCTTGCCGCCGGCGCTGGCGACCTTGGTCATCACCTGCTGATGCAGCCAGATGTTCATCGGCGCGGTGTCGTTCACGTTGCCGGTGTAGCCGAGTTCCTTTGCGAGCTTCTGACGGGAGCCCAGGCTGGTGTCGAGCTTAAGCAGCGTCATCAGATCGACGATCGAGACGCGCCAGTTCGACGGGCGGCCGCTGTCTTTCGCTAGCTTCTCCATCATCGCTTCGACGTCCACCATCGGCAGCGGGCTCGAACTCGCCGGTGTGCCGTCGGCCTTCACTTCGCTCTTGCCGAAGATCGCGCCCATGATGCTTCCGAAAATGCTCATACTGGTCTCCCTCTTTTACTCGCTTGCCCTTGCGATGGGCCTTGGAGGGCAAGTTTGCTGTTAAATCCGCTCCGGCGGCAAGCAAAAAGGGAACAAACGGTTGCCGTGCGCGTTATGCCACCGATGACCTATCGCGTGCTTTCCACCGACCTGAAAACCGTCACCTCCGAGGCCTTCACCGCCGCGGCGAGCGAGAGCCGGGTGTTTTCCGCACTCTGCGAAGCGCTTTCATGGGCCGCGCGTCCGCAGGGCGGAAATTTTTCGGTCGTTGTCGTGGAAGAGTTACAAGGGCGTCCGCTGTCCTTGCGGTCGCCGGAAGAAGCCGCGCGAAGCGTCGCCTGATTTTTTCCGAACTCCTTGCAGCCCCCGGCGTTCTCCCCACAGGAGGGCGCCAATTTTTATGCAAGGAGAAGACAATGGCGATCAAAGAAAAAATTACCGAACACATGGAAGTGCTCGGCTCCGACGGCAAGCACGTCGGAACGGTCGACCATCTGGAGGGCGTGAACCAGATCAAGCTCACGAAGAACGACCCTGCTTCAAAGGGCACGCATCACTTTATTCCGGTCGATTGGGTCGATCATGTCGATGAGAAAGTGCATCTGACAAAAACGAGTTCGGAAGCGATGCAGCAGTGGGTGTAGCGACTGCGCCGCTCTCACGAGACTGCAAAAAAGAAGCCCGGCTGGGGGAAGCCGGGCTTCTGCATTTTCCGGAATGCGCGAGGGGGAAACGCCATTCCGGGCGGGTAAGGTCAATCTAGCCCGATAGCCGGGGCTCTACTCTTCAACTGGTCGTGAGCCGGCGCCATTCGCCGCGCACGCGGTCGGAAAACTGGTTCCAGTTCTGGGAAACGATGTCCCAGTTCACCATCTGGCGGGTGGTGGTGGCTTCGACGCCAACGACGGCCGCGCGGTTATCGACCACATAGGCCGTAAGTATCGTCAGCGCAGCGCCGACAATGATCCCAAGAAGAAAACGCATATTCGGAACCTCCCGTTCTGTCCGGCAGATAACCCCTGGCTCCGGCCGAAAGTTCCCTTGCTTGCCGCGACGTAAAGGCCATGCAAAACGGGATCAATTCCATGCTAAAAATGCATAGGCCTGCCGGGGCTGCTTGGTGTTAGAAGCCCGGCCCGTTTCGGCTATTGCGGCGCGAAAGCGATTTTCCCCATGTCACTGACCAATCCAGACGCGGTTCCTGCGGCGGCTCCGGCGCAGCCAAATGGCTCCAGTACCCCGGCGACCAAGGCTGGATTCATCGGTCTTGTCATCGGCTCCATCGGCGTTGTGTACGGGGACATTGGCACCAGCCCGCTTTACGCATTCCGTGAAGCGGTTGCCGCTGCCACCGGCACCCACGACGGCGTCGCGGCAATTCCCCAAAGCATTGTGCTTGGACTTTTGTCGCTGATTATTTGGGCGCTCTTGTTCGTCGTCACCGTCAAGTACGTGATCTTCCTATTGCGCGCGGACAACGGCGGGGAAGGCGGCACGCTCGCTTTGATGGCGCTCGCGCAGCGCGCGCTCGGCCGCTCAAGTACCACCATCCTTATATTCGGCCTCCTCGGCTCGGCGTTGTTTTACGGCGACGCGATGATCACGCCGGCGCTATCCGTGTTGTCGGCGGTCGAAGGTTTGAAAATCGTGACACCGCGTCTGGAGCCGTTTGTCGTTCCGCTGACGCTCATCATTCTGATCGTTCTGTTCATGGTGCAGTTTCGCGGCACGCACAGCGTGTCGAAACTGTTCGGGCCGATCACGACGGTCTGGTTTATTGCGATGGCGATCGGTGGGCTCATTCACATCGCCGACAATCCGATCGTACTCGCATCGTTCAGCCCGCATTACGGCATTGCTTTTCTGCTGAACCACGGCTGGCTGGGGTTAATCACGCTCGGGGCCGTCGTGCTTGTGGTGACGGGTGCGGAAGCGCTTTACGCAGATCTCGGTCATTTCGGACGCAGGCCGATTCAAGCCGCGTGGCTATGGCTGGTGTTGCCCGCGCTGCTCCTGAACTATCTCGGGCAAGGCGCGCTCGTGCTTTCCGATCCCAAGACGATCACCAATCCATTTTATTTGCTCTACCCGCAGTGGGCGCTGCTGCCCATGGTTTTTCTCGCGACCTGCGCGACCGTGATTGCGAGCCAGGCTGTGATCACGGGCGCATATTCACTCGCGCAGCAGGCGATTCAGCTCGGATTGTTGCCCCGCTTCGAAGTACGGCACACGTCCGCCGAACATTACGGCCAGATTTATGTGTCGCGCGTAAACTGGTTCCTGCTGATCGGTGTCGTGCTGCTCGTCGGCATCTTCCGCTCTTCGAGCAACCTCGCAACCGCCTATGGCATTGCGGTTACCGGCACGATGATGATGACGACGCTCATGGCTTACGTGGTCGTGCGCAACATCTGGAAATGGAGCCAGTTCGCTTCGCTTTCGCTGCTCGTGCCGCTGCTCATTATCGACATCGCTTTCTTCGGTTCGAACCTGCTCAAATTCCATGACGGCGGCTGGGCGCCGATGTCGATCGCAGTCTTCATCATGTTGATTACGCTGACCTGGCGGCGCGGCTCGCGGCAGCTCTTCGAGAAAACCCGCCGGCAGGAAGTGCCGCTCGAGGCGCTCGTCAAGAATCTCGACAAGAAAGACATTCATCGCGTCAGCGGCACGGCCGTGTTCCTGACCAGCGACCCCGAGAATACGCCGACTGCGCTTTTGCACAGCCTGAAGCACTACAAAGTGCTGCACGAGCATAACGTGATTTTGACCGTGATCACCGCCGATACCCCGCGCGTCAATCCCGAGGAGCGGGTGGAGCTTGAGGCGGTGAGCAAGACCTTCTCGCGCGTGCGCCTGCGTTACGGCTTCATGGAAAGCCCGAATATTCCGAAGGCACTGGCAATCGCGCGTAAGCTAGGCTGGACCTTCGATATCATGTCGACCTCATTTTTCCTGTCCCGGCGCACGCTGAAACCGGCCAAGAACTCATTGATGCCCCATTGGCAAGACAAGCTTTTCATCTCGCTCGCCCGTAGTTCGGACGACGCGACCAGCTACTTCCAGATCCCTTCCGAGCGGGTGGTGGAAGTGGGAACCCAGGTCGCGATCTGATCCCGCGGAGCGGCGAGTTTGTGCCGCTCCGGCACATCTGACTTCGGGTCGGCGTTAACGAAAAAGAGCTTGGCGGGGGAAAATTTGCCTTTATTTTCGGGGCCTTCGCGCGGCCTTCGGGCTGCACGGCAGATGCGGTAAGATCGGACAATGGACCTCAACAATCTCGTTTCCGCAGTGACGGTGACGCTGCCCGGCTGGGCTCTTCCAGCCGGAGCGCTCGCGTTTCTGGTGCTTTTGATCCTGATCCTGCGTCCTCGTGGCGAGAGCGGCGGTGTCACCATGCTGGCCCAGCTCGCGGTGGTCGCGGTGGTGGCTGGCGCGGGCTATTTCGGCCTGAAGCAGTTCGAAGACAATTCGCGCTTCGTGGAGCGCAAGGCGATCGAAGACCGCGCGGCGACGCTACTCTCACAGGCGAACCAGCCGGGATCGGTGCTTGGCTGTCTCACGGTAGCGGTGACGCCGGGGCTCGATGAGGCTTGCGAGAAGACGATTTTTGCCGAGCCGCAGCGCGTCGCGTCCGCAATCGGCATTACCGCGGACCGGATTGCGCTGCTTTCCGACGCGACATCGTACTCGGTTCGCGAGCCGGCGTTCCTTGATCGTTTCGATCATCTGCGTAAATCGCTCGAAGCCGACCCTTACGGTCTGGTCGCGCATATTCTCGCGACCGAGCACAAATGCATTCCGGATTCCTGTCCGCGCTTCCGCATTCTCAAGGATGCGGACAAGATCAAGTCGAACCTGACCAGCCGCAAATTCGACGGCCTGCTCGAAAAATACAAAGCAAGCTGGGTCAAGATCGGCGCGGGTATGTTGGTCACCGATATGCACGCGATGCCGCCGCTACGTACGCTCGGCACCAAGCCCGACGAAAACGAATTACCGAACTGGGATTCGTTGACGAAGATGCAGACGCCGACCGGCCAGATGTCGAACACGCCGCCGATTTTGCCGCCTGCACAGCAGCAGACCCAACAGCCAGCGCCGCAGCAACCCATCGCGAATACGAACCAGCAGCCTGCATCCACGCCGGTATCGCTGCCGCAGAACCAGCAGCAGACAGCGCCGCCGGCGAATAACGCGAAGCAGAAGGCGTCGCCCGCGCAGCAGAAGCAGTTGCCGGCGCAGGCGAAAAAGAAGGGCCCGCCGGAGCCGGTCGGCGGCTTGCCGCGCGTGACCGCACGCGGCAGCCAAAACCCGCAGGCGGATGCGGATGACGACGACGACGCGCCGACGGCAACCCCGGCACCTCCGCCGACGCCGCAGCAGAACCGCTCGCCGTTCGGCATCTTTAACCGCTGATCTGTACGAAATGTCAGGCCCGGGCTGGCGGCAGCGTCAGCCCACGCTAGAATAGCGTTCAAAATGAACGCCAAAGCCGCTTTTCCGCTGAAATCCGTCCTGATTGCCAATCGTGGCGAGATCGCTTGCCGCGTGATCCGCACCGCCAAGGCGATGGGGATGCGGACGATCGCGGTCTATTCCGACGCCGACAAAAATGCGCTGCACGTGAAGATGGCGGACGAGGCGCACGCGATCGGCCCGGCGCCCGCGCGCGAAAGCTATCTCGTCATCGATAAAATCATTGCCGTCGCCAAAGCCGCGAAGGCCGACTGCATTCATCCCGGCTACGGATTTCTTTCCGAGCGTGCGGAGTTTGCCGAAGCCTGTGCCGCGGCCGGTATCGTTTTCGTGGGACCGCCGCCCGCCGCGATCCGCGCGATGGGCCTGAAAGGCGAAGCCAAGACACTGATGGCGGCTGCGAAGGTGCCGGTGCTGCCCGGTTATCACGGCGACAAGCAGGACTCCGAATTTCTGAAACGCAAAGCCTATGAGACCGGCTATCCGGTTCTCATCAAGGCGGCGGCCGGCGGCGGCGGCAAAGGGATGCGCCGCGTCGATAAGCAAATTGATTTCGACAACGCATTGCAAGCCGCGAAGCGCGAAGCGGAAAGCTCGTTCGGCAATCCGGACGTACTGATCGAGAAATATGTGGCGAGTCCGCGTCACATCGAGGTGCAGGTCTTCGCCGATATGCACGGTAGCGTCGTCCATCTGTTCGAGCGCGATTGCTCTGCGCAGCGCCGCCATCAGAAAGTGATCGAGGAAGCGCCCGCACCGGGAATGCCGGACGACGTGCGCGAGCACGTAACCAAGGCCGCGATCGAGGCGGCGCGGGCGGTGAATTACGTTGGCGCGGGCACGGTCGAATTTCTTGCGGACGGCTCGAAAGGGCTGCGCGCGGACGCGATATGGTTTCTCGAGATGAACACGCGACTGCAGGTCGAGCATCCGGTCAGCGAACTCATCACCGGTACCGACCTCGTGCACTGGCAGTTTCTGGTCGCGGCCGGCGAGAAACTTCCGCTCGCACAGGACAAGATCAGAATCCACGGCCACGCGGTCGAGGCGCGCATTTATGCGGAAGATGCCGCGCGCGGTTTTCTGCCTTCGACCGGCAGGTTATCGGCGCTGCGTTTTCCGAGCGGAAACGGCATTCGCGTGGACAGCGGCGTCGAAGCGGGCGGGGAAGTGACGCCGTTCTACGATCCGATGATCGCGAAGCTCATTGCCTATGGTGCGACGCGCGAACAGGCCTTTGATCGTCTGTCCGACGCGCTCGGCGGTACGGTGGTTTCCGGGCCGCGCAGCAATGTGGAGTTTCTGAAAGCGCTCGCAGATTCACCTGAGATGCGCGCGGGCACGGTCGATACCGGTTACATCGAACGCAATCTCGAAGCGCTGACCAAGGGCAGCGATACCGATTTCGCCGCGGCGGCTTTTGCCGTCGAGGAATTGATGCGTCGCGAGCAGGCGAAGCAGGCGGAAGCCTTGCGGCGCGTTCCGGTGTCCGCGCGCCGCTCGCCGTGGAATGCGATTGATGGTTACGACTTCGGCGGGAAGCGGGATGTCCCCGTCACCGTGACCGTAAACGGCACGCGAATTGTTGCGCGGGTTCAGCAAGAAGGAAGCGTGCTTCGAGCGACCGTGAACTGGGCGACAGCGCAGCCGTGCGAATTCGTCGAAGCGGGCGACGCGCTGATCGCGATCCGAAACGGCAAGCAGACAACCGTAAAGCTCGCGGAGTCCTCAAGCGCCGATCTCGGGCGTGTTGCCGGCAATGGTGCGATTGCGGCACCCATGCACGGCAAGGTGCTTAGCGTCTCTGTCGCGAAGGGCGACAAGGTGACCAAGGGCCAGCGCCTGATGGTGCTGGAAGCAATGAAGATGGAACACGCGCTCAATGCGGCAACCGATGGCGTGGTTGCCGAACTTTCCGTCGCTGCCGGGGACCAGGTGAGTGAAGGCGCGCAACTCGTCTTGATCGAAGCTGAAAAACCCGCGGCCAAGACTCGGCGTTGAGTATTACGTCAGAATAAACGTGACTTTCATATTCACGCGATATTCGCTGATCTTGTTGGCTTTAATCGTTACTTTCTGTTCCTGAATCCAGACGCTCTCGATCCCCTTGATCGTTTTCGATGCGCGCGCGATCCCAACCTGGATCGCATCTTCGAAGCTCTTTTTGGAAGCGGAAGTGAGTTCGATTACCTTTGCAACGGCCATGATTTCCTCCTCGTTATGTTTTTTTATAATCCGCAAAGCAGATACCCTTTGCGGTGAGGGGTCAATCTGTGGGTTGTTCAGGCGCACGGGTGCGCACAGCCCGGCGTTTCGCTAAGAAGAACCATGCCCCTGCATCTGATCAAGCTCTGTGTCGGCGTCGATACCATTCGCGAACTGGACGAATGGATCAAGGAACGCATGGCGCAGAAGAAAAAGAAGAAAGAGCCGATCGAACACATCCACACTACGCGGATGATGCCGACACAGAAAGAAGAACTGCTTGACGGCGGCTCGCTCTATTGGGTTATCAAGGGCGTGGTTTCCTGCCGGCAGAAGTTGATCGACCTGCGTCAGTTCACCGACAAAGAAGGCATCAAGCGCTGCCGCATCGTGATGGAGCCGAAACCCGTTCCTGTGCTGCCGAAGCCGCGCAGCGCGTTTCAGGGCTGGCGCTATCTGAAAGCCAATGAAGCGCCGGCCGACCTCGCGAAGGGCGCCAAGGGCGCGACCGCCATCCCCGACGAAATGCGGCGCGAGTTGCACGAGTTGGGATTGCTCTGAACCAAACCGCCTCTCCTGCGTTTTCCTTACGGAAAAGAATGGAGCGAGCAATGGCACCCCGCGCAAGCGCTGACTATGAAGACCCGGAGAAGAACGTCGCCGATATGCGCGATCCTGTGAAGCTGTCCACCAATAAGGCGCGGGCTGCGGAAAACCGCGGTCACATGGGAACCGTGCTCGTCGTCAGCATCGTACTCGTTGTGGCCGCCTTCGCCGCGATTTATTTCGGTTTTTTCAGCGTAATACCGCCGAACCAGTAATCAGACGGCGAAGTTATCGATCAGCCGCGTCTTGCCGATTTTGGCCGCGACCAGCAGGCGTACCTTCGGCTTGCGCGGCTGTTCGCCGAGCTTCGCGAGCGTTGCGGCGTCACGCGCTTCCAGATAATCCAGTTTGAATCCCGCCGACATGATCTTGGCGCGTCCCCGGCTCAACACGGCTTCGGGGTCTTCGCCGGCAGCAATCGCTTTCGCGGATTCCTTCAGCACTTGATGCAGTACAGGTGCTGCGGCGCGTTCGGTGGGCGAGAGATACACGTTGCGCGAGGAGAGGGCGAGGCCATCCTTCTCTCTTACAATCGGCGCGCCAATGACTTTCACCGGCAGATGCAGATCGCGCGCCATGGTCTTGATGACCTGTAGCTGCTGATAATCCTTGTCGCCGAAGATCGCGATGTCAGGCATCACGCTCGTGAAAAGCTTCGCGACGACGGTGGCAACACCATCGAAATGTCCGGGCCGGAATTTGTCGTCGAGACCTACCGACGCCGGACCCGTGGGCTTCAGCATGGTGGCGAAGCCGTCCGGATATATTTCTTTTGCATCCGGCATGAAAACGAGATCGGCGCCTGCTTCGCTGAGCTTGTCGAGGTCGGCCTCGATGGGGCGCGGGTAGCGCGAGAAGTCCTCATGCGGCCCGAACTGGGTCGGGTTCACGAAAATAGAGACGACGACCTTCTTCGCGGATTTCTTCGCGAGCGCGACCAGAGAAATATGCCCCGCGTGCAGCGCGCCCATGGTCGGGACCAGCGCGATAACGGCTTTGCGCTCGCGCCATTCGGCCAGCGCTTCGCGGAGCGCCTTTACGCTCCTCACGACGCGGGGCCGCGTCTTTTTTGCGGCTTTGGCCATGTCTGCGCCTCCCGCGCCTAAATTGCGCTGAAAATAGCAAAAGCGCCCGGCTGGCGCCAATTTCACGCCATCGGTTGCGCGAGCGGCCAAAACACCCGATCTATTGGGCATGGCCGATACCAATGACAAAAATCCCGTCAGAACGGCCACGCAGACCCTGGAGCAAGGCTCCGCGCGTGGCGAAATCGACGCATTTTTATCCAAAGCCAAGGCGATGGGTCCGCGCACCGACGGCAAGCGCGGACGGCTCGCGTTTGCGCTCGACGCCACCATGAGCCGCCAGCCGACCTGGGATCTTGCCTGCAAGTTGCAAGCAGAGATGTTCGAGGAAGCGGGCGCGATCGGCGGCTTGGATGTGCAACTCATCTACTTCCGCGGCTTGCGCGAATGCCGAGCCTCGAAATGGAATTCAGACCCTATGCGCCTTGGCGAGATCATGGCCGGCATTTCCTGCCAGGGCGGGCATACCCAGATCGGCCGCGTGCTTGAACATATACGCGCGGAGAGCAAGACAGCGAAAATCGATGTGCTGGTCTATGTCGGCGACGCGATGGAAGAGCGGGTCGACGACCTCTGCGCGCTGGCGGGCGAGCTTGGCCTGCTCGGAATCCCCGCCTTCATGTTTCAGGAGGGCGGAGACCCGGTCGCGGAGAACGCGTTTCGTGAGATCGCGCGGCTTACCAAAGGAGCGTGGTGTCCGTTCGACGCGGGAGCTGCTTCCCAGTTGCGCGAGTTGCTGCGCGCGGCTGCGGCTTTTGCCGCGGGCGGCCATAAAGCACTCAGCGATCTTTCCAAACGCGGCGGCAAGGGTGCGGTAAAACTGATCGAGCAGATGCGCTGATGGGAATTCCTACCTTACTGATCGGCCTCGCCGTTCTGTTCATGCTGATCTTTGTCGGCCGCTTGGTCTCGACCAGTGACCCGAAGAAGCTCGCCAAACTCGTGCGAACCATCGGAGGCATCGGCTCGTTACTACTTGCGGCCTTGCTCGCGTTCCGGGGGCAATTTCTCTTCGCGGTGCCGCTTGGTTTCTTCGGCGCGGGCCTGCTCGGCTGGATCGCGACACCGGCAAGCTGGACCGCGCGAACGCAACGCACGACAGGACAGGTCTCGCGCGTGCGCGCCGCCTTCGTGGAAATGGAACTGGATCACGACACGGGTGAGATGCGTGGCCGCGTGCTCAAGGGAAAATACGAAAACGTGCCGCTCGACGCGCTAGATCCGCCGGCGCTGCTCACGCTGCGCGATGAGTTCGATGCCGAAAGCCGCGCGCTACTCGAAGCTTATCTGGACCGCCGGACGCCCGGATGGCGTGAGAACGTCGAGGAAGACATGAGTGCGGGGGGCCGAGAGCCGCCGCGCCATGGCCCGATGACCGAAGAAGAGGCGCATCAGATCCTGGGGCTTGAAACGGGCGCTACCGATGCGGACATCAAGCGAGCCCACCGTAGTCTCATGAAGAAACTGCACCCCGACCAAGGGGGGTCTACGTACCTGGCCGCCCGCGTCAACGAGGCCAAGGAAACTCTTCTCCGCCGCCATCACTAAACTCCACGCAACACTTACGCTTCGCTTTTAGTGACGCTTCCCTTCGCCGGATTTGCTCCGGTCGTTTTATTGGTCAGTTCTTCGCTACGATACAGTCGAAGTCATGCTTCTGCAGGGTCTGGCAGGTACGCTTTGCGTGCCATTCGGACCTGAAGCCTGCGAAGCGTGCCCTAAAAAGATTAGTGGAGTCTTTCGATACCTTCTCGGTATAGGGGGTCACCTTCGCGAGCAGGGCGGTTGCAGACTCTTTCGCGTCGTTCAGGCGCTCTTTTGCAGCCCTTGGGTTCGGAAAGGCACCGACCTGGATCGACCAGCCGGTACGTGCCACCGCCGGTAGCGGGTCGCCTTCTTCGTCGCTTGAGGGCGCTCTTGCCGGTGCCGCCGGGACGGGAATGCTGTTCGTGGAAGCGACTTGTGTACGCCGCGGTGCGTTTTTAGGCGTGACCGGCATCAAGTCGCTTTCCTTCGCGGCGGCGGCGAGCGCCTGCGCTTCCAACTCAAGTTCTTCGGTTTCCGTGAGTTCGCGCGGCGCGTTCGTCGGGTTCAGCACTTGCGGTCGCGGCTGTGCCTGCGGACGGATTTGCGGGTTTTCCGCGAGCGGATGCGGTTTCACTTCGTTGTAGGCAAGCGCGCCGGCAGTGATGGGGGCGGGCGCCTGCGTTTGCGACTGTTGTGGACCGCTATCAGCGACAATGATCGGCGCCTGGTTCGGTCCCTGCGCCATTTGCACCGGCAGCGAATTGCCGATGCTTAAATTCGAGAACGCAAAAACGTTTGCCTGCGCGGTTTTTTGTTCGATCACCTTGCCGTCGGCGTCGAGCGGCATGGTTTTGACCGGGATCGGGCGGATCGGTTCGTTCGAACCGGCGACGACCACCGGTTGCTGTTTCGGTTGCGGCTTTGGCTGCGGCGCACGCGCGACGCGCGTCTTTTCTTCCTGCGGCTGTTTCGCAGGCGATGCTTTTGCGGTCCTAACGGGGGCCGGCGGCGGTGCTTCTGCGACCAGCGGTGCCGTGCGGGGGCCTGAATGAGCGTCGTCGAGATTATCGGCAATCAACTCGCGCATATATTGGTCGCGCGCAGGACCGGTACGGCCGCCGAGTACGACCGAAACGATGTGCCGGTTCTTATGGCGCACGCTGGTGACGAGATTGAAGCCCGAGGCATTCGTGTAGCCGGTCTTGATGCCGTCCACGCCGGGAACGCGGCCCAAAAGACGATTGTGGTTCGCGATTACGCGGCCCTTGTAATAAAAACTCTGCGTCGAGAAGAAACGATACAGAGACGGGAAGCGATCCTGAATCGCGCGGCCCAAAGTCGCCATATCGCGCGCGGTCGTAACCTGTTCGCGGTCGGGGAGGCCCGACGCATTCTTGAATACGGTGTTCGACATTCCGAGTGCGCGCGCCTTGCGCGTCATCTGCACGGCGAACGCTTCCTGATCGCCGGCAAGCGCTTCGGCAATCACAACTGCGACGTCGTTCGCGGAGCGCGTAACCAGCGCCTTGATCGCGTCATCGACTTCGATGGTTTGGCCCTCGCGCACGCCGAGTTTCGACGGCGGCTGCTCGGAAGCAAATTCCGAAACTTTCAGCTTGGACTTCAGCGTCAGCTTTTGCTGCTCGATGCGCTCGAACAGCATATAGAGCGTCATGATCTTGGTGAGCGAAGCCGGATGCCGCAACGCGTCCGGGCTCTCCTCGTCGAGAATAGCGCCGGTCTTGGCGTCAATCACGATCGCGGAGAAGCCGGCCTGCCAGGCGCCTGCCGCACGCATACGCTTACGCGAACGCGCGTCGGCGTCGGTAGCCGTGATGAGGAGGAACGCGCCGGCAAGGGTGACGGCGACTGCCAAGGCGGTCCGCTTCCCCAGCGGGGTACGCCAGTACGCAAAACACATACGCGCCCGTCCTGTGCCTTCAGATGCCGGCGGTGGGCCCGTCCGACACTCTTGCCCAACTCGGCGCTCTAACAGGGCGCCCAAGCCCGCAAAGGTACGAGTAGGGCCTTATGAAAGGGTAAAACTCGCCTTGCGGCGCGGCATCAGCCCTCAAATCCCAGCGGATTGAGGGAAGAGCATTGAAATTGCTGGTATTTTGCATTGCAATAAATCAGTTGACTTTATTGTGCAGTGCACTATTTAGGCATGGAGCGGCGCGCAAATGCCTCGCCCGAAGTCCGAAAGTCTAGGAAACGGATGCGCCCCGTGCGGCGCGATTAGGGGATTACCATGATCGAGAAATTCGAAGAGTTTCAGAAGCTGAGCAAAGACAACGCAGAACTGGCCGCGAAGAGCTTCGCGTCGTTCCAGAAGAGCGCCCAGGCGATTGCCGTCGAAGTCGCCGACTACTCCAAGAAGTCGTTCGAAGAAGGCTCGGCCGCTTTCGAACAGCTCCTCGGCGCTAAGTCGCTGGACAAGGCGATCGAAGTGCAAACCACCTATTTCAAGAGCGCCTATGAAGCTTTCGTCGCGGAAGCGACCAAGCTCGGCACGCTCTACACCGACGTTGCCAAGGACGCCTACAAGCCGTTCGAAAGCTCGTTCGCGAAGTTCCCGACCTTCAAGTAAGCGTAGCGTACCCGCGTAATTGAAAAGCCCGGCCTTTCGGCCGGGCTTTTTGTTTGCTTGCGTGCGCTCGCCTATTGCGAGAGGTGCAGGCTCGCTAACTGGCCGCCGATCGCGTTGAAGACCGACTCCAGTTCGCTCGCAGTATCAACGTCGAAATACATGGACGGGTCGGTCGCGCAGTTGCGAAGCAGGTTTGCGTTCCCGTTGATCACGCGGATCGTATAGACGCGGAAACCTGCCGCCTTCACATTGGTGCAGGCAGCCGATGTACGGTTATCGATCGCGCTACCACTATTATTGCCCCACCGGTTCTGCGTGTTGTCGCCGTCGGTCAAGAGAATGATGTATTTGCTGAGGTCCGGATTGGGCGCTGCTGCCTGCGTCAACGGATCGCCCTGGGTCAGCGAATGCCAGGCCCAGGCGAGGCCGATCGTGACGTTCGTATTTCCGTCCGGAACCATTGCATCGATGCGGCCCGTCAGCGCGGTCCAGTCATAGGTAAGCGGCATGATTTCCGCGAGCTGCCAGCCACACTGGATTGCGGGGAATCTGGTTGCGGTTGATGTCGGCGCAGTATCAAAAGTGTCGTGGTTCTGGTTGCGGTCTTCAACACAACCGGTCCAGGTGTTCCGGTCGGCGGGCGTCCAGGTCGCATCCACCCAGTTGCCGTTGTTGTTCTGACAGGTACTCTGGGAAGTATATTGCGGCTTGGTGCACACTTTCTGGTTCGTGCAGGAGCTTTGCGAATTATAGCCCGATTTATTGCAAGAGCCGTTTTCCGATTCCCAGATATCCCAGCGCAGCCAGGTTGCGGCGATATTCGACGTGCCGACTTTTGTCTGCACGTGGAAGGGAATGATCGAAACCTTCACGTCGCCGGGGTTTTTGGCGGCTTTCTGCAAGATGTCGATCAGGTTTTTCGCCGCCTTCTTCAACTCGGTCATCTTATTGCTCGATGCCATCGAGCCGGTGTTGTCGAGAGCGAGTGCGACTTCGAGCTTCTTGATGCCCCACGTCACTTCCGTGTGCGCGCCGACCGGGAACTGGGTGATGCCGATTACGCCGGAGATCGAAGGATTATATTGCCCGGAAACATTTAGGGTCAGTTTTCCGATACCCGGCGTCGTGATGCGGAGATCGCTCGGCTGAAGGGTCACGCGAATATTGCCGAGGCTTGCCTGGAAAATCTGCCAGCCTTGCGTGTCGAGCTGTGTTTGCGAGAGCGGCATGAGCTTCGCCAAAGCGAGAGCAGTCGAATCCAGCGCTTTCTGAATGGAGGTACGGCTTGAATTGGCGAGCGAATAGTCTACCGCTGCGCCGGTCACACCGAGCATCGGTATGAGCGCGAGCGCAAACAGGACCGCTACATTGCCTTTCCGGCCTTCTTGGCCGCACCAGAATTGCCGCAAGATGTCCATGACGGTCTCCGGGGTTCGCCGCGGACCGTGCGCCTTTAATTTTAACCGAGTGTTGCGGGAACCTTCGAAAGACAGGCCATGGCCTTTTGCCGGTTCGTGGAACTTCGCGAGCGTTAAGAAAAGCAAAACGGGATCGCTAAAGTTTTAGCGATCCCGCCTCAGCTTTTAACGACTGTTACTGCGAGAGATGAAGGCTCGCGAGTTCGCCGCCGATCGCATTGAAGACCGCGTTCAGCTGGCTCGAATTCGTGACCTCGAAGTACATGGTCTCGTTGGTCGCGCAGTTGCGCAGCAGCGTCGCGTTGCCGTCGATCATTCGCACCGTATAGAGCCTGATATTGGCGGCTTTGACGGCATTGCAGGCGAGCGTCGTGCGTGCATCGCAATCGGTACACAAGTCCGGGTTCGAGCCGTTACCGGCCCAGCGGCTGAGGGTATTGTCGCCGTCGGTCATCAGGATAACGGCTCTGGTCATTTGCTGTTCGGTCGTGTCGGTCTGCGCCAGCGGCAGCGCTGCGGTCAACGAATGGAGCCCCCAGACCAGGCCGACCGTGATGTTGGTTGCGCCAAGCGACGCCAGCGCATCGACCTTGTTGTTTAACGCGGTCCAGTCGTTGGTAAGCGGCATCAGCGCCGGCGGGCAGTAGTAATTCTGGTAGGGCTGGAAATTCGTCGCCGTGGAGGTCGGCGGAGTGTCGTTGACGTCGTTATCTTTGGTGCGGTCGCGGACGCAGCCGTCCCAGTTGGTTCGCGCGTTCTTCGTCCAGGTATGCTGAAAATAAGTTTGCGTGCATCGCCTGCTGGCGCCGCTACCTGTGCAGGTGCAATTCGGCCGGCTGCCGCAACTCGCACTGGAGCCGGATGACACCTGTCGTGTGGTTTCGACGCTGGTGTAGCAGCCGTTATAGAACCGGCCGATCCAGGTGGAATTGCGCAGTCCGGTGTCGCCGGTGCTGTTGTTCGGGCAGATGTAGCCTCTGTATGTGCCGCTCGAAGGAATCGTACTGAGCGAGGTCATGTTGGTTGGATTAGTCACGCAACGGAAGCCGTGCGTATTGGTCGCGAGCGGGCAGGCGCTGCCGGGACCCGTCTGCTCCCATGTCTGCAAATTGGTAGCGTTCGTAAGCCACGTGGCCATATAGGCGGGCTCCGCTTCCCATTCGGTCCAGTCGAGCCACGCTGCGTTCTGATTGACGCTGCGATCGACGTTGACCTGTCCGGAAAACGGCACGATGGCGACTTTAACGTCGCCGGGTTGCTTGGCCGAGTTCTTGAGCGTGGTCAGAAGATTTTTGGTGGCTTTCTTCAACTCCACCATGCGGTTCTGCTGCTCCATCGAGCCCGTTACGTCGAGTACGAGAGAGAGTTCGAGTTTCTTTATGCCCCACTGAATTTCAGCGTGAGCGCCGACGGGAAAGCTTTCGAGCCCGAGAATGCCGGAAATTTGCGGGGTATAGGTGCCGGTCGCGACCAGCTTGATCTTGCCCGTCGCCGGCGTCGTGATCACGAGGCCCGACTGCGGCAGGCTCACCTTCAAGTGACCGAGGCTTGCGCTGAAGATTTCCCAGCCCTTCGAATCCAGTTCGGCTTGGGAAAGCGGCATCAGCTTCGCAAGCGCAAGGCCGGTCGCATCCAGCGCCTTCTGCATGGATGAGCGGTTCGAATTGGCCATCGAATAATCGACCGCAGCGCCCATCGCTCCGACAATCGGAACGATCGCGATTGCGAAAATAACGGCAGCATTGCCTTTGCGGCCCTCTCGGCCGCGCCAAAAGCGCTGAAAGATCCCCATGACGGACTCCGAGTTGTTGCGGAGAACCGTGAGCGCGGAATTTTAACCGAACCTTGCGGCGATCTGCGAAAGAAGACGCGAGAGAGTTTTTGCCGGTTCCACCGAAGTACAGGGGTTAGCCAACGAAAAACGGGATCGCTAAAAGTTTAGCGATCCCGCGTTCTTTGCTTCGGATGTCTGTCGATTACTGCGACAGATGCAACTGCGCGAGGGTGGCGCCGATCGAGTTGAAAACGGCCGAGAGCTGGCTTGCGGTCTGCACGTCGAAGTACATCGACGGATCGCTTGCGCAGTTACGCAGAAGCGTAGCGTCGCCGTCGATCACGCGGATCGTATAGATCTTGATGCCTGCGGCCTTGACCGCCGTGCAGGTAGCAGCCGTTCTCGCATCGATGCTGTTCGAATTCGATGTCCAGCGGTTTTGCGTGTTCTCGCCGTCCGTCATCAGGATGATATATTTGCTGAGATCGTTTGCGGGTGCGGCAGCTTCCGTGAGTGGCTCACCCGTGGTCAACGAGTGCCACGCCCAGGCGAGGCCGATCGAGACGTTGGTGTTACCGTCCGGCTGCATGGAGTCGATCTTGTTCGCGAGCGCGGTCCAGCCGTAATTCAACGGCATCAGTGTCGCGAGCGAATAACTGCACTGCTTCGCGGGAAACTTGTTGGCGTTACCCGCCGGCGCGTTATCCGATGCATCGTTCGGTTGATCGCGATCCGCAAGGCAGCCGTTCCAAGTCTTCTTGTCCTTGGGCGTGCAGGTTTGGTTCCACCAGTTGCCGGTGCAGGTCTGGTTGGAGTTCTCCCACTCATCCCACTTCAGCCAGGAGCCACTATAGGGGTAAACCGAAGTATCGACCCGCACTTCACGATGGAATGGAATGATCGAAACTTTCACATCGCCATCCTTCATCGCGGATTTCTGCAATGTCGTGAGAAGGTTTTTTGCGGCCTTCTTCAATTCGGTCATCTTGTTGTTGGAAGACATCGAACCGGTGTTGTCGAGTGCGAGCGCGAGTTCGAGCTTCTTCATGCCCCACTGGACTTCCGAAGTGGCGGCAACCGGAAAATTATTGGCGCCGACCATGCCGGAGATCTGCGGCGTATAGTAACCGGTCGCAACCAGATGGATCTTGCCGACGGTCGGCGTCGTGATCACGAGGCCGGACTTAGGCAAGTTCACTTTCAGTGTGCCGAGACTGGCAGTAAAAATCTCCCAGCCTTTGGTATCGAGCTGTGCCTGCGAGAGCGGCATCAGTTTTGCGAGCGCGAGCGCGGTTGCATCGAGCGCTTTCTGCATTGAGCTGCGGTTGGAGTTGGCCATCGAGTAATCGACCGCCGCACCGATCGAGCCGACGATCGGGACGATTGCAATCGCGAAGATGATGGCGACGTTACCCGCGCGGGAGCGCGAGCCTGACCAGAACTGCCGTAAAGTAGAAAGAAGCGAACGCATGGATGATCCCCAGTAAATCGGGGTCAGAATCCACCTGAAGTCCTCTAAATGACCTTAAATATGAGAGGGTTGGCTGTTTAAGATGTTAGCTAATTGCAATCTTTGGTTAGGAAATGCCTTCCGCGGTCATAGAAAGGCCGTTGGCGCCGGCCAGAGGCACCCTATATTATGGGTGAGCCAGAATCTGGCGCTCTCAACCTCATGTATCCGGTATGCGCAGCCGGACTGGATTACTGGAAACGCAACGCCGTGACCGCCGCTTTTAAGGCTCAGATTCCTGGTTTTCCGGTCCGAATGGCCAAGGACGGCGACGACCGCCGCAATGGCCGTGACGACGGGACGGGGACTGCCGTCATCGCCCGCACCAAGCCGCAGACCAAGCGGCCGAATCTCTATCGCGTGCTGCTGCTCAACGACGACTACACGCCGATGGAATTCGTGGTTCATGTGCTCGAGCGCTTCTTCAACAAGCAGCGTGAGGATGCGACCCGCATCATGCTCCACGTTCACCAGAACGGAGTCGGAGAGTGCGGGATTTTTACTTACGAAGTGGCCGAGACCAAGGTGACACAGGTCATGGATTTCGCGCGGAAGCACCAGCATCCGCTCCAATGCGTCATGGAAAAAAAGTAAGCGAAAAAGTAAACGCGCAAGTTGCGCTTACGGCGCGCGGGTAATGCCTGCGGCGCGCGGCAGCGGGCGGAAAATCGCCTCGATCTAGGCCTATTGTAACCCGAGCCGCGCAACCTAGATAGTGGACATCCAGCCCAAGCACCGGCAGACTTTCCGTTCAGGAACCCGGTGAATCACCCGGAACAGTCAGGACCCGATGCCGACCTTTTCGCGCAGCCTAGAGAATTCCTTGCATCGCGCTTTGGCGCAGGCCAATGAGCGTCACCACGAATATGCGACGCTCGAACATCTGTTGCTTGCGTTACTCGACGACCAGGACGCGGCGGCGGTCATGCGCGCCTGCAACGTCGATGTCGAGAAACTGAAGCGCAATCTGGTCGAATATATCGACGGCGAACTTGAAAACCTGGTCGTCGAAGCGGGCGAAGATTCCAAACCGACCGCCGGTTTCCAGCGCGTGATTCAGCGCGCTGTGATCCATGTGCAGTCGTCGGGCAGGGAAGAAGTGACCGGCGCGAACGTGCTTGTCGCGATCTTTGCCGAGCGCGAAAGCCACGCCGCCTACTTCCTGCAAGAGCAGGAAATGACCCGCTACGACGCCGTGAACTACATCAGTCATGGTATCGCGAAGCGTCCGGGCGTGACCGAGAGCAAGCCGGTGCGCGGCGCCGAAGACGAGACCGACGCGAAGCCGGGCGAAGATCAGCAGAAAAAGAAAACCGACGCGCTTGAGGCCTATTGCGTGAACCTCAACAAGAAGGCGAAGGAAGGCAAGATCGATCCGCTGATCGGCCGCGCCAGCGAAATCGCGCGCACGATCCAGATCCTCTGCCGCCGCCAGAAGAACAACCCGCTCTATGTCGGCGATCCTGGCGTGGGCAAGACGGCGATTGCCGAAGGGCTGGCGCTGCGCATCGTCAACGACGAAGTACCGGA
>LNEZ01000017.1 GCA_001464215.1 Rhizobiales bacterium Ga0077548
GCCGGTCGGCGATCTCAAGGAAATGGAAGCGATCCGCGAGGTGTTCGGCGCCGGCGACAAATGTCCGCCGATCTCCGCGACCAAGTCGCTGACCGGGCATTCGCAGGGCGCAACCGGCGTACACGAATCGATCTATTCGCTTCTAATGATGAACAACGGCTTCATCTGCGAAAGCGCCAACATCACCGAGCTCGATCCGGCCTTTGCCGATATGCCGATTGTCCGCAAGCGTCAGGATAACGTGAACCTGAATTGCGTGCTGTCGAATTCCTTCGGGTTCGGCGGCACCAATGCCACACTCGTTTTCAAAAAACTGGATGCGTAAAGAGTTTTAGAATGCAGGGACTGATGCAAGGCAAGCGCGGCGTCATCATGGGCGTCGCCAATGACCACTCGATCGCCTGGGGAATTGCACAGGCAATCGCCAGCCAAGGCGCTGAAATAGCCTTCACCTATCAGGGCGAGGCGC
Organism: Rhizobiales bacterium Ga0077548; assembly: GCA_001464215.1. Classification (GTDB taxonomy): domain Bacteria; phylum Pseudomonadota; class Alphaproteobacteria; order Rhizobiales; family Xanthobacteraceae. The sequence goes on from LNEZ01000017.1 coordinate 470, forward strand.
TGGAGCGCCGCGTGCGCCCGCTCGCGGAATCGGTCGGCTCGAATTTCGTGCTGCCTTGCGATGTCGAAGACATCGCAACCGTGGACGCGGTCTTTGCCGAACTGAAGAAGAAGTGGGGCACCATCGACTTCTACGTCCATGCCATCGGCTTCTCGGACAAGAATGAATTGAAGGGCCGCTTCGCGGATACCACGCGCGACAACTTCCAGCGCACCATGGTGATCTCGGCATTCTCGTTTGCCGAAGGCGCGAAGCGCGCAGCGGAATTGATGCCGAACGGCGGCTCCATGCTGACGCTGACCTATAACGGCGGCGACCGCGCGATGCCGAATTACAACGTCATGGGTCTTGCGAAAGCCGCATTAGAGGCGAGCGTGCGTTACCTCGCGGTCGATTTCGGCCATCAGAAAATCCGCGTGAATGCGATCTCGGCGGGCCCGATCCGCACGCTCGCGGGTGCCGGCATCGGCGACGCGCGCGCGATGTTCGCGTTCCAGCAGCGCCACTCGCCTTTGGGCCGTGGTGTCACGCTTGAAGAACTCGGTGGTGCCGGGCTTTATCTGCTCTCCGATCTTTCCGGCGGCGTCACCGGCGAAATCCATTTCGTCGACTCGGGTTACAACGTGATCGCGATGCCGGACCCGGAAGTGCTTCGTCAGGAGGCGGCCGGCAACAACAACGCGAAGGCCGCGGAATAATCGATGCGCGGCTTGCGAATCCTGCTCGCAACTGCCGCGCTTGTCTCTTTCGCGATCGCGGCACACGCGCAGGAAGCCGTTTCCTATTATGGCTTTTCGTTTCCGCCGCAGATCGGCGCACTTACGCGCGGCGCTACGACGGATTTCGAAAAGGACAATCCCGGCGCCGGGTATGGCATCCGCTATAACGCCGAAGGCATTCGGGTGGATATTTTTGTCTACGACCTCGGCAAGCGCAAGATAAGCTGGGATGTTTTCTCCGAAGACCAGAAGGCCGAGTTTCATACCTCGATCCGGGCGATCCACAACGCCAAGACCCGCGGCCTTTACCGCGAAGTGAAAGAAGGCCGAGAGTTCGAGACCCCCGCCGTCAAGAATCCGTTCTTCCGCTGCAAGGTGCTCGTGATCGACCGCGGCGAAGGCCGCGTGGAAGACAGCGTACTCTGCCTCGGCGCGCAGAACGAAAAGTTCTTTAAAACCCGGATCGCCTTCACGCCGCAGGGGGCGCAAGTGGCCGAACGTGCCGATAAACTCATGCGCGAGATCGCGCGCGCGGCGAAGTTCTGACGGCTACGCGCCGACCAGCGCCTCGATCTTTTCCTGTTGCTCGATGCAGTAATAACCGGCGTGCCGGCTCACGATCTTGTCTCTGATCCACTTGTTGAGGATCCGGCTCGCGTTTTCGCGCGCGATCCCTGCCATGGCCGCGATATCGCTTTGCTCGATCTTTTGCCGGATCAGTAGTCTTCCGTCGCCGATGTTCTCGCCGAAGGCTTCAGCGAGCTCCAGGAGCGCGTGCGCCGCGCGGCCCTCGAGCGAAAGAAAGCTCCAGGCGACGGCGACATCGTTCATTTCCCGCACGCGCTGCGCGAGCAACGTCGCGACATCGCGGTAAAGCGCCGGATGGTGTTCCGCGAAGGCGAGAAACGCCGCGCGGCTGATAAAGGAAAGCTCCGAGTCGCGCACGGCATAGACCGCGGTCGAGCGCGGCGCCCCGTCGACCATCGAAAGCTCGCCGACGATCGCGCCCGGCCCCAGCACGTCGAGGATGCGCTCGCCGCCTTCCGCGGAAAGAATGCTGAGTTTCAAAAGCCCGCTTTCGATGCGGTAGCAGCCGTTGCCCTCGTCGCCCGCATTGAAGAGAAGTTCGTCGGCGGAGAGTTTCACGCGCGCGGCTTTCGCAAACAGCCCCGACGACATCTCGCCGGAAAGCGAGGTCACGAACTGGTTGTTTCGGCGGAATTGCCCGCGCTTTTCTTCCATTGAAGAAATAAGCCGCGCTCGCGCCCAAAAAGCAATCCGCCCGGCTGGGGGAGCCGGGCGGGTTCTTCAGGGAGGTCAAGCGAAGAGCTTCTTAGTAGCAGACGTAAACCTGCTTGCCCCACTTGTTCCAGGTCCAGCCGCAGTTCTGGTAGTAGCCGTAGTAGGCGAGCGGCGCGACGGTATAGAAACCGTAGATGTGCTTGTTGTGCCAGTGATGCTTGTGCTTCCAGCCGGCTTCCGCGGCGGTCGTGCCGACCGAAAGGGCGGCAATGGTCATGGTCACAGCAGCGGCGATACCAGTCAGCATCTTCTTCGTCTTGGTCATTTCTCTTCTCCTTCGAGGCGAAGCGACAATCGCTTCGTTGATGGGAGGAATTTAGAAAATCGCGCTTGAACGGCGTGTGATGGCCAACACAAAACCGGGCCTTTTCCGGTCACAGAAGCGTGAATGAACACCTGTTCAAGTAGTTGAAAAACAACGAAAATCTGTGATTCCAGAGATTCGGCAGCCGTGATTTCCAGTCAGTCTGAATGAGCGTTCAGCGGCCGGGCAACACCGGGCTCCGCGTTGCTCGTGAATAGCGGCGGTGTCAGCATCCCGCCGCATCCCACAACTGATTCTGGATACATCAAATGTCACGAGAACTCGGCGCGGAATTCATCGGCACCTTCACGCTCGTTACCGCCGTGTGCGGCGCGGCACTTTTCTCTGCACCAAGTGCGGACTTGGTCGCAGTTGCGTTTGCGGTCGGCTTGTCGGTGCTCGCAATGGCCTATGCGGTCGGATCGATTTCAGGCGGTCACTTCAATCCTGCGGTGACCGCAGGCTTGGTCGCGGCGGGGCGGTTCGAGGCGAACAAAGCCGTGCCCTATATCATCGCACAGGTGCTCGGCGGCATCGCCGCGGCGGCGGTGTTTTACTGCATTCTGTCTTGGGCGCCCGCCGGCAAGTGGAACAACTTCATCGCAATCTCGAACACCTTCGGCGGCACAGGCTTTCCGCTCCTGCCTGTGGCTTTGATTGAGATCGTGATCACGGCGCTGTTCGTACTTGTCATCGTGAGCGTGACGTCGCCGCGTGCCCCCGCTGGATTTGCGCCGATCGCGATCGGTCTTGCGCTCGTGCTATTTCATCTCGTTGCGATCCCCGTAAGCAACGCCTCCTTGAATCCCGCGCGCTCGACGGCGACCGCCGTATTTGGCGGGGGAGTTGCGCTGCAGTCGCTATGGTTGTTCTGGATCGCGCCGATCATCGGCGGCGCAATCGGTGGATGGATCGGAAAGTGGCTGCACGCCGAATATGTGCGCGGTCCCGTTAATTCGAAGACCCGCCGCAAGAGAAAATAATAAGAGAAAATAACAAGCGCAAATAAAAAGGGCGGCTAGATCAGCCGCCCTTTCCAATTTCAGATTACAGAGGCTTACTCGGCCGCCGTTTCGGGCGCTGCTGCCAGCTGTTTCTTCTCGAGGTCTTCGCCGGTGGCTTGATCGACGACCTTCATCGAGAGGCGAACCTTGCCGCGCTCGTCGACGCCAAGGAGCTTCACCTTGACCATGTCGCCTTCCTTCACCACGTCGGACGGCTTGTTCACGCGGTGTGCCGCGAGCTGGCTGACGTGGACGAGACCGTCTTTCGCGCCATAGAAGTTCACGAAGGCGCCGAAGTCGACGACCTTCACGACCTTGCCGTCATAGACCTTGCCGACTTCCGCGTCGCTCGTCAGCGACTTGATCCACTTGATCGCGGCCTCGATCGCCTCGCCCTTGGCGGAAGCGACCTTCACCGTACCGTCGTCCTCGACGTTGATCTTGGCGCCGGTCTTTTCGACAATCTCGCGGATCACCTTGCCGCCGGTGCCGATCACGTCACGGATCTTGTCGACCGGGATCTTGATCACTTCGATGCGCGGTGCGTGTTCGCCGAGCGTCGGACGGGCCGCGGTCAGCGACTTCGCCATCTCGGTCAGAATATGCAGACGGCCGTCCTTCGCCTGGCGAAGCGCAACCTGCATGATCTCTTCGGTGATGCCCGCGATTTTGATGTCCATCTGGAGCGCGGTGATGCCGCTCTCGGT
>LNEZ01000018.1 GCA_001464215.1 Rhizobiales bacterium Ga0077548
ATTCCGCTGGTCGGGTTCTACTTGCAGCCCGCGGTGGGCGGCATCGTGCTGCCGGCTTCGTTCTGGAAGCGCTTTGCCGAAATCGAGAATGTCGTCGCGATCAAGATGGCGCCGTTCAATCGCTACCGTACGCTTGATGCGATCCGTGGCGTAGTCGAAGCGAAGGCGGAAGACCGTATCACGCTTTACACCGGCAATGACGACCACATCGTGCTCGATCTCGTCACCCCGTTCGTGATCGTACGCGACGGCAAGCCCGTGACCGTTCGCATCAAGGGCGGCTTGCTCGGTCACTGGAGTTGCTGGGTGCAGCGCGCGGTCGAATTGCTGGAACGCGCGCAAAAAGAAGCCGCGCAATCTTCCGTCACTGCGGAAATGCTGGCGCTGGATTCGCAAGTGACCGATTGCAATTCCGCGATCTTCGATGTCGCGAACGACTTCCATGGCGTGATCTGCGGCTGTCACGAAATCCTGCGCCGTCAGGGGTTGCTTGAGGGCACCTGGTGTCTCGATCCGAAAGAGACGCTCGGCCCCGGCCAGAAGGAAGAAATCGATCGCGTTTATGGCGCTTATCCGCATCTGAACGACGACGCATTCGTGCGCGAGAATCTGAACCGGTGGCTGGCATGAAGTATTTTTGCGGGTTGCGAGCGAACATGGCTTCCCGGATAGTCGGACTGGGAAGGGGAGAACAGCTATGAGTGGCAGTAACGAACAGGTGCAGCGCTATGCGCTGGCCGTCCTCAGCCATTTGATCCTTGTCGCGGCTTGGCATTTCTTCGTGGTCTATGGAAAAATTCCGAAGATCGTGATGCCATCGCCTTACGACACGATTCATGCGCTGCTCGTGCCGAATTACCGCTGGCTGGAGAATATCGCGGCGACGAGCATCGAAGTCTTCGGTGGATTTCTGCTTGCGGCGGTATTCGGAATTCTAACCGCACTCATGTTCTCTTGGTTTCGTTACCTTGAGATGTTCGCAATGCCGCTTCTCGTCAGCCTCAACATGATTCCAAAAGTGGCGCTCGGACCCTTGATGATCGTATGGCTCCGCTACGGCATCTGGCCGAACACGCTGATGGCGTTTGCGATCTGCTTCTTTCCTATCGTGCTGACGACCGCGCGCGGACTTCGCGAAGTCGAGCCCGATCTCTTGGATTTAGTTCGCACCTTGCGCGGCTCGCGCTGGCAACTCTTCGTGAAAATTCAGCTTCCCGGCGCGCTTCCCTACATTTTCTCCGGCATGAAGGTGGCGGCCATTCTCGCGGTCGCAGGCGCGATTGTTGGCGAATTCCTCGGCTCCGAACGCGGCCTCGGTTATCTGATGCTGCAAGTACAGGTGACGTTAGATACCGCCGCGATGTTCATGGCGGTGATTCTTATCACGCTGATCGGCGGCGTGCTGTACGGCATCGTGCTTGGTCTAGAGCGTTACTTCGTCGTCAAAGACGCGCGGATTCAATAGGGCGCGTCATGACCGAAGCATTCATTCATCTCGATAACGTCAAGAAGGTCTATCGGACCCGCGGCAAGGAATTTCTCGCCGTGTCGCAGGCGACCTTCGATGTCGAACAGGGCGAACTCGTTTCGCTAGTAGGTCCGTCCGGCTGCGGCAAGACCACCCTCCTGAAAATTCTGGCCGGCCTGCACGGCTTCGACGGCGGGGTCGTTCGCATTGGCTCCGGAAAGCAGCCGTTCAACCCGGCGCGCGACATCGGCATGGTGTTCCAGCAGCCGCTTTTGTTGAAGTGGCGGCGCATCATCGACAACGTGATGTTGCCTGCGGAAATCCTGGGGCTGCCGCAGGCTGCCGCACGTGCACGCGCCTACGAGCTTCTCGATCTCGTCGGCCTAAAGGGCCATGAGGACAAATATCCTTACGAGCTTTCCGGCGGTATGCAGCAGCGTGCTTCGATCGCACGCGCGCTGGTCCATGACCCGAAGCTCATTCTGATGGACGAACCGTTCGGCGCGCTGGACGCGCTCACACGCGAGAAAATGAATCTCGAATTGTTGCAAATCTGGGCGAAGGCGAAGAAGACCATCATCTTCGTGACCCACGGCATCACCGAAGCCGTCTTCCTCGGCACGCGTGTCGTAGTGCTGACGGCTGGCCCGGCGAAGATGGCGGACAATTTCGAGGTCGATATTCCGATGCCGCGCACGCTGGATGTGCGCAACACGGAAAAGTTCGGCGAATACACACGCCGGATTTACCGGCTCTTGGGAATGGAATGAGCTGGGACGGCATCATCATCGGCGCGGGACATAACGCGCTTGTGCTGCAGGCCTATCTCGGCAGGGCCGGATTAAAGATTCTCTCAATCGATCGCCGTCATATCGCCGGCGGCGGCTTGTCGACGATGGAAGATCCGCGCCGCCCCGGCTTCCTGCACAACACGCACGCTTTCTTTCAGCGGGCGATCACGCAGATGCCTTGGTACGCCGATCTCGAGTTAGAGCGTCACGGCGCGAAATATATCGAGCCGGAGCTGAACGTCGCGATGATCACGAGCGATGACCGCTCGCTGGAATGGTGGACCGATATTGAGCGCACCGTTTCTTCGTTTGAAAAGTTCTCGAAGAAGGACGCCGAGACGCTCAAGCGCTGGCAGAGCGATTTCGTTCCCATTGTGCGCGACATTCTGTCTTGGGAGGCGAAGTCGCCACCGCTGCCTACGAAAGAGCGTCGCGCGCTTCTCGAGAATAGCGCTGCCGGCCGCAGGCTGCTCGAAGTGAGCGCATTGTCGCCGCTCGAATTCGTGCATCAGGAGTTCGAGAACCCGGCGGTGAAAGCAGGTCTTCTGTTCTTCAACGGTCTTCGCGAAGTCGATCTGCGCGTCAAAGGTTTCGGTCATCATATCGCAGCACTGCTCGCGTCGCCTGCCAAAGCGCAAATGTCGCGCGGCGGCACGGCCGCGCTCGCGCGAGCGCTCGAGAATACAGTACGCGGCAGCGGCGGCGAAATTCGCCTGAATACCGAACTCTCGCGGATCGTGATCGAAAACGGTAAAGCCGTCGGCATCGAGACGCGGGAAGGGGAGATTATTCGCGCGAAGACCTTCGTCGCTTCGGCGCTGAATCCGCAGCAGACCTTCCTCGATCTTTTGGATGAGAAACTGGTGCCGCGTGAAATTCGTGATCTCGCATCGAAGTTTCAATACAATCTGCTTGCGCCTCTTTTCGCACTTCACCTCAATCTCCATGAAGCGCCGCGATATGCTGCCGCGAAGAACAACCCGGCGCTCGCGAAAGCCTTCATGGTGATCATGGGGCTCGATCACGTCGATCAGTTCAACGACATCGTGCGCCATCACGAAGCCGGCACCGTGCCCGATACAGTAATGTGGGGCGCAACCCCTTCGCTTTTTGACTCGACGCAAGCACCGCGCGGAAAGCACACGGCCTTCATGTGGGAGAAGCTGCCGTATCACCTGAACAATGATCCTGCGACTTGGGACGCCTACAAAGACAAGCACGGCGAAAAGATGCTGCAGCTTTGGCGCAAGCACGCGCCGAACCTCGAAGGTGCCGTCATCGACGCCTTCACCCGCTCGCCGCTCGATGTGGAGCGCGAACTGCCGAATATGCGTGAAGCCGACCTGTTGATCGGCGCTTTCACGAATGGACAAGTTGGGCACGACCGGCCGTTTCCTGGCGCCGGCAATTATCGCGCGCATATTCCGAATTTGTATCTCTGCGGCTCGTCGAGCCATCCAGGCGGCAATGTTACCGGGCTTCCGGGCTACAATGCTGCGCAAGTGATTCTTGCGGACCTCGGCATCAAATCCGATTGGGCGCCGCCGCCGATTTCGGAACGATTGAAGGCATTGCACTGATGGCAACCGCGGTCGCCGTAAAGAAAACGCCGTTGAAGCGCGCAAACGGAAACGCACGCGATCCCGAACGCACACGCGCGGTAATTCTTGCCGCGGCGACTGCCGAGATTACGGCGAAAGGCTTGGGTGGCGCGCGCGTCGATGAAATCGCGGATCGTGCGGGCGTCAACAAACGCATGATCTATCACTACTTCGGCGACAAGGAAGGCGTTTATCTTGCTGTGCTGGAAGCCGCTTACGCGGAAATCCGCTCGGAAGAAATCAAACTCGATCTAAAGAAGCGCGATCCGGTCGCGGGTATGCGCGAACTTGTCGCCTTCACTTGGAACTACTATCGCGATCATCCGGAGTTTCTGAGCTTGCTCGCCACCGAAAACCTGCATCGCGCGGCTTATCTGAAGCGCTCGAAAAAAATCCGCGAGTTGCATTCGCCGCTGGTCGGTATGATCAACGATCTGTTGCAGCGTGGCGCGAAGGCCAAAGTCTTCCGCAACGATGTCGATCCGGTCGAGCTTTATATTTCAATTGCGGCGCTCGGCTTCTTTTATATGTCGAACCGGCACACGCTTTCTACGATCTTTGGGCGTGATCTCGCAGCGCCGAAGAGCCTCGAGACGCGCGGCAAGCATCTCGTCGAGGTCGTGATGGGGTACCTTCGGCCCCAAGTATGATCCCGAAAGTGGAAACCGGTTTTCGGGAAAGATCATGCTTCAAAGAACAAGCCTTGACGGCAAAACCGCGCTATCGTACTTGTAACTAATTGGTTACTTAGGGCCGCGAAACGAACGGCCTGTGCAAACAAAACATTCCGGGAGAGCGAAAATGGCGGCGCAGCGCCTTGGCATCATCATGAACGGCGTGACCGGACGCATGGGCTTGAACCAGCATCTGGTTCGCTCGATCGTAGCGATCCGGAAGCAGGGCGGTGTCACGCTCTCGAACGGCGACCGCGTGATGCCAGATCCGATTCTGGTCGGCCGCAACGCCGAGAAGGTCGCGGCACTCGCCAAACAATACGGCATCGAGCGCTCGACTTCCGATCTCGACGCCGCACTGAAAAATCCGGACGACACGGTTTTCTTCGACGCCGCGACCACGCAGATGCGTTGCGATCTGCTGACCAAGGCGATCGACGCCGGCAAGCACGTTTATTGCGAGAAGCCGATTTCGGATTCGCTGGATAAGGCGCTTGCGGTTGCCAAGCTCGCGAAGCAAAAAGGCATCAAGCACGGCGTAGTACAGGATAAATTATTCCTGCCGGGCCTGCGCAAGATGCAGTTGCTGAAAGAATCCGGTTTCTTCGGAAAGCTGCTCTCGGTGCGCGGTGAATTCGGTTACTGGGTGTTCGAAGGCGACTGGGGTCAGCCCGCACAGCGCCCAAGCTGGAATTATCGCAAGGCCGACGGCGGCGGCATCATTCTCGATATGCTTTGCCACTGGCGCTACGTTCTCGACAATCTCTTCGGCAACGTGAAGGCCGTGAGCTGCCTTGGCGCCACGCACATTCCCGAACGCGTCGATGAGAACGGCAAGACCTACAAGGCCGATGTCGATGACGCGGCCTACGCGACCTTCGAGCTTGAAGGCGGCGTGATCGCGCAGATCAACTCCTCCTGGACCACGCGTGTGAAGCGCGACGATCTCGTCACCTTCCATGCCGATGGTACGCACGGCTCCGCGGTCGCGGGCCTCACGCGTTGCTACACGCAAGCCCGCGTGAACACGCCGCGCCCGGTTTGGAATCCGGACGAACCGCAGACCATGAAATTTCAGGACCAGTGGGAAGAAGTTCCGGATAACACGGTCTATGACAACGGCTTCAAGGTGCAGTGGGAAGGCTTCATCCGCCACCTGATCGAGAACACGCCGTGGAAATTCGATTTGCTGGAAGGCGCCAAAGGCGTTCAGCTTGCCGAGCTTGGTTTAAAAAGCTGGGCCGAGCGCCGCTGGCTCGATGTGCCTGAACTGAAGGTGTGACGATGGCGACACTCTCGCTGCCCGGTCTTGATCGCAAGCTCTCGCCGTACACCACCGGTGAGCCGATCCAGTTTCCTTCCAAGGAAGAAATCGCTTCGTTCAATCGCGTGGCGTTTGCCGCGGCACACGTCGTCGCCGATCCGCTTGCGAACAACGATCCTTGGGTCGATCCCGCGATCGACTGGGATCGCACCATCGCGTTCCGCCACTACCTTTGGGACCTCGGCCTAGGCGTTGCCGAAGCGATGGACACCGCGCAGCGCGGCATGGGACTCGACTGGAGTGGAGCGCAGGAACTGATCAAGCGCGCGCTGGACGCCGCGAAATCGCGTCCGGGGGTAAAAATTGCCTGCGGTTGCGGCACCGATCACATCACGCCGGGGCCTGACGTTTCGATCGATGATGTCATCCGCGCTTACGAAGAGCAGCTCGAAGTGATCGAGAAGCTCGGCGGCCGCCTGATCGTGATGGCGAGCCGTGCGCTCGCCTATGCCGCGAAAAGTCCGGAGGACTACAAGCGCGTTTACGACCGCATTCTTTCTCAAGTGAAAGAGCCGGTAATCCTGCATTGGCTAGGCGAGATGTTCGATCCGGCGCTGAAAGGCTATTGGGGCTCGAACGATCACGGAGCTGCGATGGATGTCTGTCTCGACATCATCGCGCGCAACGCCGCGAAGGTCGATGGCGTGAAAATCTCACTGCTCTCGAAAGAAAAAGAAATCGAAATGCGCCGCCGCCTGCCGAAGGGCGTGCGTATGTATACCGGCGACGACTTCAACTACGCCGAACTGATCGCGGGCGACGAAGAAGGCTATTCCGAAGCGTTGCTCGGCATCTTCGACGGTATTGCGCCGGCAGCAAGCGCGGGTCTCGCGCGGCTTGCGAATAACGATCTGCAGGGCTTCCACGGCATTCTGGAACCGACGGTTCCGCTCTCGCGGCATATCTTCAAGGCGCCGACGCGCTTCTACAAAACCGGCATCGTGTTTCTCGCCTGGCTGAACGGCCAGCAGGATCATTTCCTGATGATCGGCGGGCAGGAGAGCGCACGCTCGATGCAGCATCTCTCCGAACTGTTCCGCCTCGCCGACAAGGCGCGCGTATTGCACGACCCGGAGCTTGCCGCGTCCCGCATGAAGAAGCTGCTTGCGGTCCACGGCATCGGTTGACGGCCATGAACGCCGAAGGTCTTTCGATCAATCTGGCGACAGTACGAGAGCAGTGGAATCTCGGCGAGGCGGTCGAGGCTTGCGCGAAGCTCGGTATTAAGGCCATCGATCCGTGGCGCGATCAGGTCACGAAATTCGGACTCGATAACTCCGCGAAAGTCATCAGGGACCACGGGATGCAGGTCACCGGCTATTGCCGCGGCGGTATGTTTACGGCCGTTGACGCAAAAGGGCGGGCTGCTGCAATCGGCGAAAACAAGCGGGCAATCGACGAAGCGCAAACGCTTGGTGCGGAATGCCTCGTGCTGGTGGTTGGCGGCGTGCCGCAAGGCTCAACCGACATTATTGGTGCGCGCACACAAGTCGCAGAGGGCATCAACGCGATTCTCGATCATGCGCGGGCTGCGAAGATGCCGCTCGCGATCGAGCCGTTGCATCCGATGTATGCCGCCGACCGTGCCTGTGTGAACACGATCAAGCAGGCGCTCGATATTGCCGTGCAACTCGGCTCCGACGTCGGCGTCGCCATCGACACTTATCACGTGTGGTGGGACCCGGAGCTGAAAGAGCAGATCGAGCGCGCGGGCCGTGAAAAGCGCATCTTCGGGCATCACATCTGCGACTGGCTGGTGCCAACCAAGGATATGCTCCTGGACCGCGGCATGATGGGCGACGGTATCATCGACTTCAAAGGCTTCCGCAGCATGATAGAAGCCGCAGGCTTTCACGGCCCGCAGGAAGTTGAAATCTTTTCCGCCGCAGACTGGTGGAAACGCCCCGGCGAAGAGGTGCTCAAGACTTGCATCGAGCGCTACAATAAGCTCTGCAAATAATTAGCCGCACAACGCGCCGCGTAGAAGCAGGCGATAGATGCGATCTTTCAGGTTCGCCACCTTTGTCAATGCCATTCGCTCGATTGCGGCTTCGCTTGCCGGAGTCTTCGGTGCGAACAGCCCGCGCAGCAATACGGGAATGAGCGAAAGCGGAGATGCAAGCTTTTGCTTCAGCAGTTGCAGCGCCGGGATGATCCGCAGCTCGACATCCGAAAAATCCGTTCCAAACGGAAAGTCCGGAAGCAATCCGCGCTCTTTTGCTGACTGTAACGCTTTCGCGATTCGCTCCGGCGTGTTGTTGCGATACGGCGCTGGAATTTCGTAATCCTTCGAAATCTTGTTATTGGCTTTTGCCTCGCGCAGCAATTCGTCTTGAAAGCGCGAGTCGGTAACCGAGAGCATCGCGGCGATCACATCCTCGTCGGATTTTCCGCGCAGGTCGGCAACGCCGTACTCGGTGACGACGATGTCGCGCAGGTGCCGCGGAATCGTGGTGTGTCCGTAGTTCCAGCGAATGTTGGATAGCGTCTTCGCCCCAGAAGCACGCGTTGCGTTCACGCAGATGATCGAGCGCGCGTCTTCCAGCGCAAATGCCTGTGCCACGAAATTATACTGTCCGCCGACACCGCTTACGACAAGCCCGCTCTCCAACCCGTCGGACACGATCGCGCCGAGAAGCGTCGCCATCATGCCGTTATTGATGAAGCGCGCCTTCACGCGCGCCGCGCGCTTCTTCTCCTCGTCTCCATAGAGATGATTGACGTAGGAGATCGCCTTCATTTGCAGCTTCGCGCGGGAAGGCTCATCCATTTCGCGCAGGCGTTTGTAGAAACTCCTTGGCCCCAGAAAGAAGCCGCCGTGCAAAATCGCGCCATCGGCTTCGCGCTTGACGACGCCCGCATCGATCAAATCGAGAAACGAGTCGACCAGCATTTCCGAGGCGCCGTAGAGGCCTTTCTCGAACGTGCCAAGCTCGGTTTTTGCGCTGGGCGTTAGCGCAGCAATCATCTCCCGAAACGCCGCGTTCTCCTTGTGGCGGAGGATCAATCCCTTTGCCGCCGCATCGCCCTCGGCGCCGATCCCGATTTGCAAGGTGCCGCCATCCTCGATCAGCGTTGCGACGTGCAGCCCTATCGCATAGGCGGTCAGCGGCACCGGCTGTTTCGGCGGCGCGAACAGCGGAAAATCTGTCTTCAGGTTCTCGTAGACGAAATCGAATGCGCTTTCCGGCAGGTCGCCGTCGCCCGGCATGAACGGCAATTCCGAATTCACTTCGGCAATCAGCGCGAAATTCGCGCGGCCTTCCGCGCGCGCTTTCAGAAGATCGAGCGTGAGATCGGTGTTGCAGGAGAGGCTGTAGCGCGTCTCGCCGTGAACAATGCGCTTCGCAACCAGTTGCGCAATTACGTTCACCTTGCGGTCGAGGATGTAACGGAAGGCGTGCGTGTAATTCGCGGAGATGTAGTTCTGCTGCACCGAAGGGATGCCGAGCGAGCGGCCTGCCAAGAGGAAAAACTCGCTGACTTTAACATTCTTCGGCAGCGTTCCGCTTCGTAGCGCGCGAACATAGCCAAGTTCAGGATAGCCGCCGAACAAACGATCCAGCACAGGATTGATGAAGCGCGCTTCCAGCCCCGAAACGCTCGGCCGCTGCAAAGTCAATGCGGTAAAGATATTGAGCTTCGACGAAGTGTCGTTTGCCGCCCGTGCATAGATCGCATTCGCGACCGTGTTGGCTTTGCCAAGGCCGAGCGGCAGCGCAAGCGTGATCTCGCGGCCAAATCTGGCGGCAATAGTTTCCACGAGTTTTTCCGCGTCGTCGAAATGCTGCGTTGGGCTCATGAGCAGGAGCCTAACGCAGCATCGCGAAAACGCGAATGACGGCGGGTATTACTTTTTGGACAAGTCGATGCCGGCGGCTTTCGCAGCCATCGCGACATATTTCTGCGTCTGCTGGAACGCACCTTCCAGCGCCTGCGCAGTCTTCATGTCGGAGATTTCCGCGAACTTCGCGGCGATTGCGTCCGGCGTGCGCTCTTCCGGCGGGAAGTAGACGCCCTGCGTCTCGACAATCCGGATCACCGAATAGACGCCAGCGCCCGCGCCCATGATGGTGCGGGAAGGGGCGTTCTCGCTCACCATATAAAGTACGGCGGGCGTGATCGCTTCGGGCTGCATCAGCGAAAGCACATTCGGCGGCAGCAGTTCTTCGGTCATTCGTGTCGCCGCCGTCGGCGATAGCGTGTTCACGCGGATGTTGAATTTCTGCCCTTCGTGGTGGAGCACGTTCATCAATCCGGCCATCGCGGCTTTGGCGGCGCCGTAATTCGATTGGCCGAAATTTCCGAACAGACCGGACGAGGAGGAAGTCAGCACGATGCGTCCGTAATTCTGCTCGCGCATGGTTTCCCACGCAGCCTTGCAGCAGTTCACCGAGCCCATCAGGTGCACTTCAAGCACCAGACGGAAATCGTCGAGCTCCATCTTGGCAAAGCTCTTGTCGCGCAGGATACCCGCGTTATTGACTAAAATATCGACGCGGCCCCACTTCTTCTTGGCGTCTTCGATCATCGCCTCGACTTCATTATATTTGGCGACGTTCGCGCCGTTTGCCATCGCGTCGCCGCCCTTCGCCTTGATCTCCTGCACCACCGTTTCGGCCGACGAGAGCGAGCCGCCGGAGCCGTCACGCGCGCCGCCGAGATCGTTCACGACGACTTTCGCGCCGAGGGCTGCGAGCGCAAGCGCATGAGATTTGCCGATGCCGTTGCCGGCACCGGTGACGATGGCAACGCGATTGTCGAAACGAATGGTCATTTTATTCCTCGAACTTTCTTGAAATCAGAATTTCTGGCTCTGTGCGTAACGGTCGGCGTGGAAGTAGGCGTCGCCGAGCAACTCCTGCGCCGCGCGGGCCCGCTTCATGAAGAGGCCGATATCGATCTCGTCGGTCATGCCCATGCCGCCGAACATCTGCACCGCCTCTGAGACCGCGAGTTTGGCGACTTCACAGGCTTTATATTTGGCGGCACTCACAATTGAACCCGCGGCATCCGGGCTCTTGTCGAGCGTGACGCAGGCAGAAAGCACGAGCGAGCGCAGTAGTTCGAGTTCGCCGAAGAGATGCGCTGCGCGATGCTGGAGCGCCTGAAACGCACCGATCGGTTTGCCGAATTGTTTGCGTTCTTTCAGAAACACGACCGTACGGTCGAAACTCTCGCCCGCGACGCCGAGCAACTCTGCGGCGACGCCCGCGCGGCCAGCATTCAAGGCGTTTTCGAGAAGGCCGAAGCCTTTCCCCGTTACGCCGAGTGCATCGACGGCATTCACGTTTTCGAATTTGATCCGCGCATTGTTGCGGCTATCGACGCCGATCACGCGCTCGATGGAAATGCCGGGCGCCTTCGCATCGACGAGAAAAAGCGAAATGCCGTTTTTGTCGCCAGGCTCGCCTTCGGTGCGGGCCGCGACGATGATCGCGTCCGCGACATGGCCGTCCACGACAAAGGATTTCTCGCCGTTCAACTTGAAGGCGTTGCCGGATATTTCGGCTTTCAGTGCGGTTTTCTCCGGCGCGTGCTTGCGGCCTTCATCGACCGCAAGCGCGATGATCGCTTTTGCTTCCGAGATCGCGGGCAGCCATTTTTTCTTCTGCTCTTCCGAGCCGCCGCGGCGGATCGCAGTCGCGGCCATCACGGCGGTCGAAAGGAAGGGGGAGGCGGCCAACGTGCGCCCCATCTCCTCGCATACCAGCGCCATGCCGACATGGCCGAAATCGGAGCCGCCATTGGCTTCGTCGATCAGAATGCCGGTCCAGCCCATGTCCTTCATGCCGCGCCAGAGATCGCGGCTGAAGCCGTCTTTATCTTTGGTGTCGCGCAGCCGCCGCAGTTCCGAGGCCGGCGACTTGTCGGTGAGAAACTCGCGCGCGGAGTCGCGCAGCATGATCCGGTCTTCGTCGAGCGCAATCATGTCAGGCCTCCGGCAGATCGAGAATGCGCTTGGCGACGATGCCGAGCATGATTTCGGAAGTGCCGCCTTCAATCGAGTTCGCCTTGGTGCGAAGCCATTCGCGCGCTAGCGTGCCTTCGTCGGAGCGCGCACTTTCCCATTCGAGCGCATCGGAGCCGCCGATGGTCATGAAGGCTTCGTAGCGGCGCTTGTTCAACTCTGTGCCGGCGTATTTCAGGATCGCGGACTTCGCGCCGACGCCCTGGCCCGCTTTAGCTTCGGCGCGGTAGCGCTCGATGGTGGCTAACAACGCGCGGCCGTCGATTTCGGCGCGGATCACTTCTTCGCGGACGAAAGGATTGTCGAGGCGTCCGCTAGCATCGCGTCCGAAGGATTTGATTGCTTCGGCAGGCAGCGAGCGCATTCCCGCAAGCGACAGGCCGGAGCCGATCGAGGCGCGCTCGTGCGTGAGCAGATATTTTGCGATGGTCCAGCCGTCATTGAGCGTGCCGACGAGATTCGCTTTCGGTACCTTCACGTTCTCGAAAAAGGTTTCGCAAAACGGCGACTTGCCGGAAATGAGCAGGATCGGCTTCGTGGTTACGCCCTTCGTCGTCATGTCGAACAGCACAAAGGAGATGCCTTTGTGTTTGGGCGCAGCAGGGTCCGTGCGCACAAGGCAGAAAATCCAGTCCGCCTTGTCGGCATAGGACGTCCAGATTTTCTGGCCGTTCACGAGAAAATGGTCGCCTTTGTCTTCCGCCTTGGTTTGCAGCGAGGCGAGATCGGAGCCCGCACCAGGTTCGGAGTAGCCCTGACACCAGCGGATTTCGCCGCGCGCGATCGGAGGCAGATATTCTTTCTTCTGTGCTTCGCTGCCGAAGTGAAGGAGGGCAGGCCCGAGCATCCAGATGCCGAAGCTCTCGAGCGGCGAGCGCGCGTTAATCGCACGCATTTCCTCACGCAGGATTTTTTCTTCCTCGCGCGAAAGACCGCCGCCGCCGTATTCCTTCGGCCACATCGGTACGGTCCAGCCTTTGCTGGCCATGCGTTCCAGCCAGATTTTCTGGTCATTCGAATGAAACTGCCAGTTGCGTCCGCCCCAGCAGATGTCCGGTTCGCCGCGCGAGGGCTTGCGCATCTCCGGCGGGCAGTTCTGCGCGAGCCATTCGCGCGTCTCTTGGCGGAAGGTGTCTAACGGCATCCTGGCGTTCTCCGTCTGATGCCGCCGTTCTTAGCGCGCACGCCGTATGCCGGGAAGCCCGCGCGAATGCCTGCCGCTTTACGCAGCGTCCGCAGGCCTTGTTCCGCCGCGCGAAATGAGAAAGCCGGCCCGCAAGATCGCGGACCGGCTTTTTAAGGATACTACCAAGCTTAGTACGAGCAGCTGGTGATGTAGCAGGTGTAGCCGCGCGGGGTGCGGATCGCGCATTCATGTAGCGCGCGGCGGCGGGCATAGTTCAAATTGCCCTGACCCCAGCCGGATGCGTAGGGGCTGCGGGCGGTGCAGTAGGCGGCCTCGGCGGTCGACGGCGAGACGAACGAAACAGAGGTGAAGGCGGCGGCGGAGACCGCCGCGATGATGAGATATTTTTTCAAGTTTGGCTCCCCAGTTTGGCAACCCTCTTGTAGCGCGAAATAGGCCCGGATGTGTAATCACGAAATTCTGCGGCGCAATAACGAAAATTTGTAGCAATGCCGGGTGCACGCCACGAAGCAGTCGCGATTGCTCAAGTAGCATGCACAACTTACGGTCAGCGCCCTTCGCGCTGGCGATGCAGCCGGACAGGCTTTCCTGGGGAGTTTTCGATGCGCAAATCGTTCCTTGGCTTTGCGGCCTTGGTGTTACTGCTCGTTCCTTTCTCGGCTTCATCGCAGGAAAAGAGCTTTTCGCGCTCCGATTTAAGTGCCGGCGCGGCGCGCCTCGAGTTGCAACTCCAGAGGGAGCTTGCGAGCCGTCCGCGCTCTCCCGCCGAGCTTCGCAAGGAAGCCGACACTGCGAATGCCGAAAAAGACGCGCGCGTTCACGCGCAGCGTCTCGGCGAACTCGCGATCCACGCGGAGAAAGATGCAAGCCTCTGGCTCCGCTATGCCCGCGCGCTTTCCGAGATCAAGCCGCAGAATGCAGCAGAGCGGAACATCGTCCGCGACCGCACCGCCGCGGCTGCCTATCTCGCCTATCGCCGTACCGCGATCCGCGCACAGGAGTCCGAAGCGCTGGAGATCGTCGGGCGCATCTATGCCGATCGCGAGTTGTGGCGGCCCGCGTTGGAGACGCTGAAATTCGCAATCGAGCGCCGCGAGACGGCGGAATTAAAATCCTTCTACGAAAACTTGCGCGATACCCACGGCTTCCGCGTGCTCGATTATTCGGTCGATGCCGATGTCGCATCGCCGCGCGCCTGCATTCAGTTTTCCGAACCGCTCGCAGCAAAGGTCGATTTCGCGCCGTTCATCTCGGTACAGGGCATAGACAAGCCTTCCGTCACCGCGAATGAACAGCAGATTTGCGTCGAGGGCCTCAAGCACGGCGAAACCTATGCCGTCACCGCGCGCCGCGGCGTGCCGTCGAAAAACGGTGAAGTGCTGAACAACGCCGCCGAGCTTCAGATTTATGTACGCGATCGCAAAGCCGACGCCCGCTTCACGGGCCGCGCTTACGTGCTGCCGCGCACCGGCCAGCGCGGCATCCCGGTGATTTCCGTCAACACCAAGAAGCTGAACATCCAGATCGTGCGGGTCGGCGAGCGTTCGCTGATTCCATCCGCGCTCGATGCGCAATTCCGTCAAGCGCTTTCGCGTCACGAAATCGAACAGCTCGCGCAGAATCAGGGTGCGCTCGCTTTCAAGGGCGAACTCGAAGTCGCGTCTGAGTTGAATAAAGAAGTGACGACCGCGTTTCCGGTTGACGAAGCGATCAAGGACCTGCGCGCTGGCGTTTACGTCATGACCGCAACCCCGGCCGACGCAACTGGCCGCGAGCAATATTCCAATCTTGCGACCCAGTGGTTCGTCGTCTCCGATCTCGGTCTCACCGCGATCACCTCCGACGACGGCCTGCACGTCTTCGTGCGCGATCTCGGCAATGCCAATCCGGTAGCCGATGCCGAACTGAAGCTGCTCGCGAAGAACAACGAGGTGCTGGGCGTCATCAAAACCAACGCGCAGGGATTCGCGAAGTTCGATGTCGGTCTCGTGCGCGGTACCGGCGGTCTTGCGCCTGCCGTGCTGATCGCGGAGCGCAAGGGCGCGGACTACGCGTTCCTGTCGCTCACTGAAAGTCCGTTCGATCTTGCCGATCGCGGCGTCTCAGGCCGCGTTACGCCCGGACCGCTCGACGCTTATGTCTTTACCGAGCGCGGTGTCTATCGTTCCGGCGAGACTGTGCATATCACGGCGCTCCTGCGCGATGCCAAGGCGAAGGCAATCAGCGTTCCGCTTACCTTCGTGCTGTCACGCCCCGATGGTGCCGAAGATCGCCGTATTGTCGTGAATGCAGATCAACTCGGTGGCCGCAGTTTCGATATGCCGCTGTTGTCGGGCGCGACCACCGGCACGTGGCGCCTGCGTGCTTACGCCGATCTCAAGGCAGCCCCGGTAGGCGAGGTAGCTTTCCTCGTCGAAGATTACGTGCCGGATCGCATCGAATTCGATCTGAAGGCGAAGACGCCGCAGATCGGCGTTAATCAGCCGGCACAGGCGACGATTGAAGGCCGTTATCTGTTCGGCCCGCCCGCGGCAGGCCTCGATCTCGAAGGCGAAATCGAAATTCGTCCGGCGCAAATGCGCCGCGGCTTCGAAGGCTTTAGCTTCGGCCTGACCGATGAGCCCTTCACGCCGATCCGCCGTCCGCTTTCGGACTTGCCGAAGACGGATGCCAAAGGTCAGGCGGAGCTTTCGATTGTGCTTCCCGAATTGCCGCGCACTTCGCGCGCACTCGAGGCGCAGATCACGATCCGTATGCAGGAGCAGGGCGGCCGCGCCATCGAGCGTCGTATTGTCGTTCCGATTGCGGTAGCCGCGCCGACCGTCGGCATTCGCCCGCAATTCAAGGGCCGCGTCGGTGAGGGAGAAAAAGCCCTCTTCGACGTCGTGCTTGCGAACTCCGACGGCAAGCTCGTCGCAAAGCAGAACATGAAGTGGGCGATCTACAAGGTCGAGACACGCTACCAGTGGTATCGCGTATCCGGCTCATGGGATTACGAGCCTGTGCGCCAGACGCGCAAGATTGCCGAAGGCACGTTGAATACGTCCGCCGAAAAACCGGTGAGCTTCTCGGCGGAAGCGCCTTATGGCCGCTATCGCCTCGAAATCACTTCGCCGGAAGCGAACGGTCCCGCGGCGAGTTACGCTTTCGATGCCGGCTTCTACGGCGAAACTTCCGCCGACACACCGGATAAACTCGAAGTTTCGCTCGACAAGACCGAATACGGCGAAGGCGACACCATGACTGTGTCGATCTCGCCGCGCGTCGATGGCGCGGCGACCGTGATGGTTGTCGGCGACAGGGTGTATGCGACCCAACAGGTGCAGATTCCGGCGGCCGGCGGCCGGGTTACCTTCCGCGTCGGCGCGGATTGGGGGCCGGGCGCTTACATTGTCGCGTTCCATCATCGTCCGCTCGACGTGCAGAAGAGCCGGATGCCAAGCCGTGCCATCGGTGTCGCGTGGTTCGGCGTCGGTCGAGCCGCGCGCACGCTCGGCGTGAAGATGGAGCTGCCTAAAGAACTTCGTCCGAACACGACATGGAATATTCCAGTCACCGTGAGCGGCCTCAACGGCGGCAATGCGCGCATCGTGATTGCCGCGGTCGATGTCGGCATTTTGAATCTCACAAACTATAAGTCTCCCGCGCCCGACAACTACTATCTCGGACAGCGGCGTCTCGCGGGAGAAGTGCGCGATCTCTACGGCGCGTTGATCGACGGTATGCAGGGCACGCGCGGAAGAATCCGTGCGGGCGGTGATAGCAACGCGATGGACATGGCGGGTAATCCGCCAAGTCAGGCGCCGCTCGTGCTCTATTCGGGCATCGTCGCGGTCGACAAGGACGGCAAGGCCAACGTGCAGTTCGACGTGCCGGCGTTCGACGGCAGTGTGCGTGTAATGGCAGTGGCGTGGGCCGAAGATAAAGTCGGCCACGCCGTGTCCGAAGTCATCATCCGCGATCCGGTCGTGGTGCAGGCGACGTTGCCACGCTTCTTAGCCGCGAACGACCGCTCGACGCTCCGTCTTGATGTGACAAACGTCGATGGCGCGGCGGGCGACTATCAACTCGACCTCGTTACCGAGGGGGCGGTCGAAGTCTCCAATGCGAGCCACAAGCTCAACCTCACGCAGAATGCGCGAAGAGGTTTGACGCTTGACCTGATCGGGAAGGGCGTTGGGCCTGCGACACTCGCAGTCCGCCTGACCGGGCCGAACGGGCTCACGATTGAGCGGAAATACGCGTTGCTGACGCGGCCTGCTTATCCGCCGATCGAGCGGCGTACCGTGCGCGAACTTGCGCGCGGCGAAAGCATCGTGATTGACAGCAATCTGTTGGCCGACGTGATCCCCGGCACGGGTGCGGTGTCGTTGACCGTGTCGCCGCAGAACGCGATCGACGTACCATCGCTGCTCCTGGCACTCGACCGTTATCCCTACGGTTGCTCCGAGCAGATCACGAGCCGCGCACTGCCGCTTCTTTATGTGAACGAGCTTGCGCGTGAAAACCAGCTCGCGCTCGATAAATCCATCGACGAACGCATCAAGGAAGCGATTGGCCGTGTGCTCGCGCGTCAGAACTCGGAAGGCGCTTTCGGTCTCTGGAGTTCGTCGAGTGCGGCCGATACCTGGCTTCATGCCTATGTGACGGACTTCCTCACGCGCGCCCGTGAGAAGAACTACGTCGTGCCGGAAGCGCAGTTCAAGCTCGCGCTGAATAAGCTCCGGAACGCAGTGCAGCTAGGCAACAATCGCGGCGGCGACCAGAACACCGAAGCGGTCGCCTATGCGCTTTATGTGCTGGCTCGCAACGGTGTCGCGCCGGTCGGCGACCTTCGCTATCTGGCGGACGCGAAACTCGAAGATCTCACCACTCCGCTTTCGCGTGGTCAGCTTGCAGCCGCCCTCTCTCTGCACGGTGATAAAGTGCGCGCGGAGAAAGTCTTCAACGCAGCACTCGAAGCGTTGCCGCGAAATGAGCTTTCCCCAACCGCAGGCCGCGACGATTACGGCTCTCCGTTACGCGATGCCGCAGCCATCGTGGCGCTTGCCACCGAAGCTGGAGTCGAAAATACCGTGCGTGTTGCGCTCACCCGCGTGCAACTCGCCCGCGCGGTGACGCCGAGCACGAGCACGCAGGAAAATGCGTGGCTGGTGCTGGCTGCCCGAGCCTTCGCGAAGGAGGCGGAGCGTGTTTCGCTTTCCATCGACGGCGTTGAACACAAAGGCAATTACTTCCGCACTGTTCGTGCTGCCGACTTGCAGGGCAAGACGATCCGCATCGCGAACAACGGTGATCGTCCGGTGCAGGTCGTGATCGGCGTGCGCGGTGCGCCGGTTGCGTCGGAGCCTGCCGCCGAGAAAGGTTTCAAGATCACGCGGACTTACCGCACGCTCGACGGCACGCCGATTTCAGACGTTTCCAAGGTCACCCAGAACGAGCGCATGGTTGTAGTGCTGCGTGCAATGCCCACCGAACTGGTTGCGGGCCGTCTGCTGCTTGTCGATTTCCTGCCTGCGGGCTTCGAGATAGACAACCCGCGTCTCGTCGCGGGCGGCGAAACCGGTAACCTGAAGTGGCTCGGGCAGATGTCGGAGACGGCGCATTCCGAATTCCGTGACGATCGCTTTGTCGCGGCATTCGACCGGCGTGACGGCGACCGTAATGCGATTTCGGTCGCTTACATCGTCCGCGCGGTGTCGCCGGGCAGATACGCGCATCCGCCGGCCATGATCGAGGATATGTACCGGCCGGATCGCTTCGCGCGCACGGACGCGAGCACCGTGGAAGTCGTGCCGGCTTCGCGCTGATGAAGACGCGGCTGGTCAAACTGATTGGCTCCGGCGCGCTTGCGATAGTCGCGGGTGCGCTGGTCGCCGTCGGCTTGATCCGCGTGACCGCGCCGCCACCGCCGCAGCTATTGCGTTCGGTGGAAGTCGTGGACCGCAACGGATTTCTGTTGCGGCCCTTTTCCTTGCCCGATGGCCGCTGGCGCTTGGCTGCAAAACCGGAGCAAGTAGATAAGCGCTATCTCGAAATGCTGGTCGCCTACGAGGACCGGCGTTTCCGCGATCATATCGGTGTCGATCCGCTGGCGCTGTTTCGCGCGACCTGGCAACTCGTGACAAATGGCGAAATTGTTTCTGGCGGCTCGACGCTGTCGATGCAGGTCGCGCGGCTGCTTGCGCCTCGGAAGAACCGCACATTCGCTGCGAAGCTCGCCGAGATCGTTCACGCGATGCAGCTGGAGGCGCGGCTCTCGAAACAGGAAATCCTGGAGCTTTACCTCACGCTCGCGCCCTTTGGCGGCAATCTGGAAGGCGTGCGCGCGGCGTCTCACGCTTACTTCGGCAAGGAGCCGATGCGGCTCACCATTGGCGAAGCCGCGCTTCTGGTAGCGCTTCCGCAGTCGCCGGAAGTGCGCCGGCCCGACCGCGCCGCCGGCACCGCGATCCGTGCGCGCAACCGCGTGATCGACCGTATGCTCGCCTATGGTGTGATTACCGTCGCGGAGGCAAACCGCGCGCGCGAAGAAGCTGTGCCGCGCATTCGCAAGGAATTGCCGCAGCTTGCGCCCCATGCGGCGGAGGCGGCGCTTGCCGCGTTTCCAAAAAAACAGCGCCATCATTTGGCAATCGACGCAACCATCCAGCAACGGCTGGAAGAACTCGTGCGCGAAAAGGCACCTGCGCTCGGACCGCGCGTATCGGTTGCGGTCCTCGTCGCCGATAACGAAACCGGTGAAATTCTTGCGCGCATAGGCTCTGTCGATTTCAACGACATGGAGCGGGCAGGGCGCATCGACATGACGCGCGGCGTGCGCTCGCCGGGATCGGCGCTGAAGCCGTTTATTTATGGGCTGGCTTTCGAGGATGGCGTCGCACACCCGGAAACGCTGATCGAAGACCGCCCGACGCGCTTCGGTGCATGGCGGCCGGAAAATTTCGATCTTACGTTTCAGGGCACCGTTACGCTTCGCCGCGCGCTACAGCTTTCGCTGAATGTGCCCGCGGTGGCGCTTCTAGAATCTGTCAGTCCGCAACGTTTGTTCGCACGTCTCGAAACCAGCGGCGCGCAACTCCAACTCCCGCAAGGCGAGATTCCGGGTCTTGCCATCGGCCTCGGCGGTCTCGGTCTTCGCCTTGAAGATCTGACAACGCTCTACACCGCGCTCGCACGCGGCGGTGAAGCGTTCCCGCTGGTGCATCGTCTCGATGTTTCAAATGAAAATCATCGCCGCGCGCGTCTGCTCGATCCGGTCGCGGCCTGGTATGTCGGCAATGTCCTGATCGGAGCGCCGCCTCCGGAGAACGCAATCTTCGGCAAGATCGCATTCAAGACCGGCACGTCTTACGGCTATCGCGATGCTTGGGCGATCGGTTTCGATGGCAAGCGCACCATCGCGGTCTGGGTTGGCCGTCCCGACGGGCAGCCGGTTCCCGGAATGATCGGCCGCGCGATTGCCGCGCCCATTCTGTTCGACGCTTTTGCTCGCGCGGTGCCGAAGATCGAGCCGCTTCGCGCGGCACCGAACGGCGCGATGATCGCGACCACCGCGCGCCTGCCGCTGCCGCTGCGCCGCTTCATGCCGCTCGGCGAGACGCGAAATACCGCGAGCGCGGAACAGCCGCTGAAAATAATCTTCCCGCTCAACGGCGCGCAGTTGGCGCTTGAGCGGAGCAGTCCGGCGGAAGCACCGCAGCCGATTGCAATCAAGACCAATGGCGGCAACGGGCCGTATCGTTTTCTGGTGGATGGGCTGCCGATCGGCGAAGCCGATTTCCGCAGCGCGGCGTTCTGGCAACCGGCGGGGCCGGGCTTTGTGCGCCTGACCGTGATCGACGCGAGCGGCACCACCGACAGCGTGGTCGTACGCCTGCAACAGTAACCCGGCCAGGACTTCGCCTGGATTGGAACCATGCTAAGCTGCATCCAGTTATCGACCTGCCGTGTTCAATCCATACAGTTGGAGAACCAGAGATGTCCGTCGCCCCTGAGAGTTACCAGCATGGATATTCAGGCTTTGCGAAATCGCTGCACTGGATCGTCGCGCTCTGCGTGCTGACGATCATTCCGGTCGGACTCGTCATGGGGCAGATCGAAAATGCGCCCTTCAACCTGTTTAATTTTCACAAGTCGCTCGGCGTTCTCATTCTCGTTCTGATGACGATACGGCTGATCTATCGGCTGGCGCACGGAACGCCTCCGGAGCCGCGCATCCCCGCGTTCTATCGTTTCGCCGGCAACGTGACGCACTGGGCGCTTTATATTCTTTTGTTTCTCACGCCTATCTCGGGCGCAATCGCGAATATGTATTATGGCGCACCTACGCCGTTTTTCGGGTTGTTCGAAATCCAGCCGTTCTTCGCGAAGAACGAAGAAATCTCCAACTTCATCTTCGCGCGGCATAAGCTGCTTGGTTTCGCGGTAGGTGCGCTCGCGCTCATGCATATCGGCGCGGGACTGTTTCATTACTTCATCCGCAAGGACGAAGTGTTGCAGCGGATGCTGCCCGGCAAGTAATTAGGCCGGCATCGCCAGCAAATCCTTGTGACCGACAATACAGGTCGTGCCGCGCGTCTTGCGCGCGGCAAGCCATTTCCCAATGACTTCTTCTGAAACGGCCTTGGTATCGCGAACTGCGTTGGCCCAGCCATCGGCCAATTGAACGATCAGGTCGTGGTCTTCCGCGCCGAGCCGCCACGGGCTTTCTGCAAGTTCGGTGCTATAGCCGAGCGCTTGCAGCTTGTTCGCCATCAACCCGATCGCTTTGTTGCCCGCTGAAGGGCCGAAGCCTTTTTCTTTGCCGAAGTCGCGCTCGAAGGCTTCCGTCATTTTCGCGTCAGCTTCGTGCGCGGGCGACCAAAGCGCGGTCTCGTCATGCACGAGCGTCGTGTAAAGCGGGAGCTTGTCTCTCGCGAGCGCCGCGCAGAAGCGTGCGACCCATTGTTCGGAAACGAGATCGAACAGTGCCGCAGAAGTCACGAGATCGGGCTTCTGGCCGCCCCACGGCGCCGGGTTGGCATTGAGGTCCGCGCGCTTCACTTCAACGCGAATGAGCTTGCCGCTTTTTTCGATTTCGAGACCCGCCGCGGTTGGGCGCGATTTGTCGGCCCATGCTGCCAGAAATTCGAGCGCCGCGGATAAGAGTTCCGGGTCGTAATCGACCAGCACCCAGCGCTGGCGTTGCCCAAGTGAAAGCGCGGTGCCGCGAAGGTTAGAGCCTGCACCCGCGCCGAGATCGTAAATCACCGGCTCGTCCTTGCCGGCGAGATGTGCTGTCACCTTTGCAAGCAACGCATTATCGCGCGAGCGGTGATCGATCGGTTCGCGCAGCCGCAGCCATTCGGCGGAGAAGCTCATGCGGCAGCCTTTGCGCTTGCGCGCTCCAGCGCGTCGGCAATGTGCTTTGCGGTGTCGCTCCAACGCGGAAGTTTTTTCGCATACTCCCACGCGGCGTCAGCGCGCTTCGCGACTTCCGCAGGCGAGGTGAGGAGTCTCCGTAACGTGAGCGCAAGCTCACCGAAGTTTCCGGGTGTTACAAAAACGCCGGCATCTTTCGGCACGGTTTCAACAAGCGCACCGCCCGAACCGGCCACGACCGGAAGTCCGCGCGCAAGTGCTTCGGTGAATGCCATGCCGTAGCCTTCGAAATGCGATGGTAGCACGAAGAGGGATGCGTTCGAATACTCTTTCTCTAGGCCTGCATCGTCGAGCGGACCGAGCAGTGCAGTCCGCTCCGCAATCTTGCCGTCTGCGATTTCCCGCTCGAGCGTCTGCATTGCGACCTGATCGCGGTCGGTGCTTCCGGCAATCCGCCATTCCCATTCGAGGTCGCGGATTTTGGAAAACGCTTTCGCAAGCGTGTCGTGACCTTTGCGCCGCGTGATCGCGCCCACGGAAAGAAGCCGCATCGGCGAAGCATTACCCTTCGCACGTGCCGAAGGCTCGGTGCCGGGTTCTGCGACCGTGAGATCGGCAGGCGCCACGTTGAATTCGCGGGCAAGCAGTTCAGCAGTCGAGCGGCTCGTGGCAATCGTTGCAATCGAACGCGACAATGCTTCGCGTTCCGTGCGATGCAGATAGTCGATGCGGTCAGTCGTAAGCCCGGTCTCGAAGGCAAGCGGATGATGGCAGAGTGCGACCAGCCGCGCTTTCAGCGAACTCAAGGTCGAAAGCGGAATTGCGCCGAGCGCGAGGCCATCGATCATGACGAGCGCATCAGGAGAAATGCCGGCAAGAATTTTCGCGGTCTCGCCCAGAACCTTTTCCGAAGGCGAGGGGAATTTGGAGGACAGCGGCAAATGCTTCACGCGCCAGCCGAGCGCGGGCAATTCCTCGATCACCCGCTTGTCGTAGCGATAGCCTCCGGTAGGCGTATCGAGATCGCCCGGAATGGCGAAGATAACTTCGCGCATGAAGCTTAGACCGCCGCCTCGTACCAGCCGCGCGCAATATGCGACTCGTGCATGGTCACCTTGATCTTGGAAATACCTTCGCTGTCCGCCCCCAGCTTGCCGGCTTTCAGCGCGGCTTTCATCTGATCGAAGACGTAACGCGCGAGAAATTCGGTGGTGGTCTGTCTGCCTTTGAACTCTGGCACTTCATCGAGATTGCGATAATTGATGACTGCCAGCACGGCTTTGAGCGTATCGCTCGCGGCACCGATATCGACCACGACTTCATTCGGTCCGAGCTTTTCGCGGAAGAAGGCGACATCGCAGACGAAAGTCGCGCCATGCACGCGCTGCGCCGGGCCGAAGAATTCGCCCTTGAAAGAGTGGGCGATCATGATGTGGTCGCGGACTTCGAGGCCGTACATAGCGAGGCTTTCCTTGTATGAAGATCAGTAGCGGACGAGCGCACCGAGGCCGGGCGCTTTCGGCGACAACAGGCGCGATAATTGCTGCGGAAGTTCGGCAAAAGGCACTTCCTCACCGATCAGCGCATCCAGCCGCTCATCCGCAAGCATACTGATCGCGGCTTCCAGCCGCCGCCGCGTGGTCCAGCGTTTGGCACGGCTTGCGCAGACATTGCCGACCTGGCTCGAGATCAGGCGCAGGCGCCGGGAGTGAAAGGAGTCGCCGAGCGGCACGTTTACCATGCTGGTACCGAACCAGCTTGCCTCGACGATCGTTCCTTCGACACCCGCGAGTTGAAGCGCCAGCGATAGCCCGGCGGCCGAAGCGGTGGTGTGAATAACGAGGTCGGCGTCAGCCGGGGCCTGATCGGGAAGTGAGAATTTGACGCCCAGTTTCCCGGCGATTTCCGCGCGCGACGCTTCGATATCGACAAGGGTAACGTCGGCGCCCGGCAGGCGGCTTGCGAGTGCTGCGACCAGCATACCGACAATGCCGCCGCCTACGATAACGATCCGGTCGGCCGGTTGCGCCGCTCCATCCCAGAGAATGTTGAGCGCCGTCTCCATGTTGGCGGCAAGCGTCGCCCGGCGGGGCGGTACGTTGTCCGGAATAATGAACGCCCGTTCAGGCTGAACCACGAAGCGGTCCTGATGCGGGTAAAGGACGAATACGTGCTTGCCCTTCAGTCCTGCCGGGCCTTCCTCGACAAGACCCACAGCGGAATAGCCATACTTAACCGGAAACGGGAATTCGCCTTCCTGCGCCGGCGCTTTCATCCGGCTCCATTCGACCTCCGGCACCTTGCCTTCAAAGATCAGCCGTTCTGTGCCGCGGCTTAAGCCGGAATAGAGCGTGCGAACGAGCAGACCGTTCGCTCCGGGATCACTGATTGTTGCAGGACGTAACTCGGCCTTGCCCGGCGCGACATACCAGAGCGCCCGGGCGGTATTGTTCTTAGGTTTAACGGTCGAGTTCACGTGAATGGCCTTAGCAAATATTTCGGAACGCGCTAGGAATTAGCGAGTTTTCGCCATGGATTTGTACCGGTTGTCGGCGAGAAGGCGCTAACGCGCAAGCAGGGGACGGCTCTACCAATCATGTCAATAGAATCCACTTCCGCTGAGGCCAAAACGGCCATCGGTGTCGCTACCAATGTGACCTCCACCCCGGCTGACGAAATGACGCCCACCGGCACCCAGTCGGTAAGGTCGATCTGGCGCCGCCGGGTCATCTTCGGGGCGCTTGCAACCTCGACCATGCTCGCCATGGCGGCCTGGCTTATTCATATCCTCGCTCATGACGGCTTCGGCATTCTCGATGCATTGCTGGTCGCCTGCTTCCTGACTTACGTTCCCTGGATCGCGATCGGGTTCTGGAATTCCTTCATCGGCTTCTTCTTCATGAACCTTGTGAAGAACCCGGTAGAGAAGATCGCGCCGGTCGTTTTGAAGGCGCATGAGAACGATCCGATTACCGTTCGCTCCGCAATCACGATGACGGTCCGCAACGAAGACCCGGCCCGCGCTTTTGCACGCCTGCGCGTCATCAAGAAGAGCCTGGACAAGACCGGCCAGACAGATCACTTCGACTTCTTCGTGCTCTCCGACACCAACCGCGACGATGTCGCCGCGCTTGAAAAGGCCGCGGCGGAAGCATGGAATAAAGAATTTCCCGGCGCTTCGAAGCTCTTCTATCGCCAGCGTGAAAGCAACGTCGGCTACAAGGCCGGCAACATCCGCGACTTCTGCGAACGTTGGGGCAAAAATTACGAACTCATGATTCCGCTTGATGCGGATTCGATCATGACCGGCGAAACCATCGTGAAGATGGTACGCATTCATCAGGCAAACCCGCGGCTCGGCATTTTGCAGAGCCTGATCGTCGGGATGCCCAGCTCGAGCTTCTTCGCGCGCGTTTATCAGTTCGGTATGCGCCACGGCCTGCGTGCTTACATCTCGGGCTATGCCTGGTGGCACGCGGATTGCGGTCTGTTTTGGGGCCACAACACCACCATCCGCATTCAGCCGTTCTACGATTACTGCAAGTTGCCGCTTCTCCCCGGCAAGCCGCCGTTCGGCGGACACATCCTCTCGCACGATCACATCGAAGCGATGATGATGCGCCGCGCCGGTTTTGAAGTACGCGTAATTCCGGAAGAAGTCGGCTCCTACGAAGAAACGCCGCCGACGCTGCTCGACTTCGAAGCGCGCGACGTGCGCTGGGCGAACGGCAACCTGCAATATACGAAACTGCTCGATATGCCCGGATTGCAGCCGGTGAGTTGGGTTCAGCTCATCATGGCGATCCAGATGTTCATCGGGCAGGGCGCAGTCGTTCTGTTCGCAATTCTTGCGGCGCTCACGATTGCACTGACACCCGCTTCGTCGGCAGCGACCTTCCCGGTCTGGTCGGCCTTTGGCTTCTACGCGCTCTTTATCTTCCTCTTCCTCGCTCCGCGCATCTTCGGTGTGGTCGACGCGCTCTGGCGATCGGCCGCCCGTTACGGCGGCACCGCGCGGCTATTCCTCGGCGGCGCGATCGACATGGTGTTCACCTTTGTCCATGCGCCGTTACAGATGTTTGCCGCGAGCTACTTTATGGTTGCGGCACTCTTCGGCCGCAAGACGAAATGGGACGGCCAGCAGCGCGACGGCTACCGCGTGCCGTGGAAAGCGGCGGCGAAGACTTTCCTGCCGCACACTTTACTCGGCATCGGTCTGCTGCTCTTCGTGCTGATCGTCTCGCCGAAGTCCGCGATCTGGTTCGTGCCCCTCGTGTTCGGTCTGATCGTGGTGATTCCGTTCGCGGTTTACACTTCTGATACGCGGCTTGGAGCATGGGCGGAGCGCAACAAGTTCTGCGCAATGCCGGAAGAGTTCGATATGCCGGAAGAAATCCGCGCCGTGCAGGCAACGGCTGCCTGAACATGATGACTTGGCTGACTACGGGGCGGGCGATTCTTCGCTCGCTCCGTATTTATTACGGCGACCGCGACCACGGCAGGAAAATGGACGCGATGTATTCGCGCTTCCTCAAAGCCGGCGATCTCGCTTTCGATATCGGCTCGCACGTCGGCGACCGCACCGGATCTTTCCTTCGTCTTGGCGCGAAGGTGGTGGCACTCGAGCCGCAGCCCGCGCTCGGCTCCGTGCTGAAGCTCTTTTACGGGCGCAATCCGAAATTCAATCTGGTGCGCGCCGCGGTTGGCGGGCGTGAAGGCGAAATCGAGCTGAAACTCAACACTCGGAACCCGACGGTCGCGACCGCCTCCGACGACTTCATCAAGTCGGCGGACGCGGCACCCGGATGGGAAGGGCAGCGCTGGGACGACAAGATCAAGGTTCCAATGACCACGCTGGATTCGCTGATCGCGCGCTTCGGCAAACCGGCCTTTGTGAAGATCGACGTCGAGGGGTTCGAGGACGAAGTTCTGTCGGGCCTGTCGCAACCGCTTCCCGCGCTCTCGATCGAGTTCACGACGATCCAGCGCAGCGTCGCCTTGCAGGCAATCCGGCGTCTGGCGGCTATGGCGCCGTATCGCTTCAATGCCGCGCTAGGTGAAAGCCAGGAGCTTGCCCACCTGCAGCCGCTTTCCGCCGACGAGATTTGCCATTGGATCGAAGGCCTTCCGATGGAAGCGAACTCAGGCGATATCTACGCGAGCCTGAATGCGGCAGCATTAGCGGCCAATCCTTCAAGCTGATCCCGCAAAAGGGTATGGGGCCTTTCCCGGCACCGGCTTAATCTGGAATAAAGAGAGATAAGTCGCGCCGCTTTAGCGGCTCGGAGGGAACATGGCCGACGTCATTCCGTATAACCGCGAAGAAAAGAGCGCGCAGCCGCCGTCGCTCTATCCGCCATATAATTCGACAGTACTTCGCGCACCCAAGCAGCCGCTGGTCATCCTTCCGCACACGCTCTCGGAAGTAACGGGTCCGGTCTATGGACACGGCAAGGTGCTTCCGGTCGACGCGGACCTTACGAAGCAGCACGCGGGCGAGCCGCTGGGCGAGCGCATCATCGTGAGCGGCAGGTTGCTTGACGAGAACGGCCGCGCGGTCCCGAATGCGCTCGTGGAAGTCTGGCAATGCAATGCCGCGGGCCGTTACATCCACGCCCGCGATCAGCATCCTGCGCCGTTAGACCCGAATTTTTCAGGCGCGGGCCGCGTCGTCACCGACGCGCAAGGCAATTATAAATTCACGACAATTAAGCCCGGCGCTTATCCGTGGCGCAACCATCCGAACGCCTGGCGTCCGGCGCATATTCACTTTTCGCTGTTCGGGCCGAGCTTCATCAATCGCCTTGTCACGCAGATGTATTTCCCCGGCGATCCGCTGTTCGCGTTCGATCCGATCTATCAGGGCATTCCCGATGTGAAGGCGCGCGAGCGCATGGTGAGTCGCTTCGATATGGACAGCACCATTCCCGAATGGGCGCTCGGTTATAAGTTCGACATCGTGTTGCGCGGCCGCGATGCCACGCCGATGGAGCATTGAACGTGAGCAAGACGCGTCTAGGTCAGACACCGTCGCAGACGGTCGGCCCCTTCTTCCATTTCGGTCTGCCGTATGAGGGTGACAGCAATCTCATTTCCGGAGACGCGCAGGGTCAGCGCATCGTCGTCGAGGGTAAGGTCACCGACGGCGCGGGCGAGCCTGTTCCCGACGTGATGATCGAGATTTGGCAGGCGAATGCCGCCGGCAAGTACGATCATCCGGAAGACACGCAGGACAAGCCCATCGACGAAGGCTTTCACGGCTTCGGCCGTTGCGCGACCGACAAGGAAGGCATCTTCCGTTTTCACACCGTGAAGCCCGGGGCGGTGCCCGGTCAGGGTAATTCGTTGCAGGCGCCGCATCTCGTGACGTTCGTGTTCGGGCGCGGGATGCTGAAACAGCTTTTGACGCGAATCTATTTCGAGGACGAAGCGCACAACGCGAACGATCCCGTGCTGGGTTTAATTCCCGAGGCGCGCCGCGGAACATTGATTGCGCGTAAAACTAATTCCGCGACCTACACGATGAACATCGTCTTGCAGGGCGAGGGCGAAACCGTCTTTTTCGAATACTGATCGGTTCGATGCGGCTTTATTCCACTGCAACGTCGCGCTGTAATTTCGCAATTTCATCGCAAACCGAATTGCCGCACGTTCCCGCGCGGTATGAAACTGCACAACTAACAGACAATTCGCCGCGCCAGTCACAACAGATGCACTCCGCATTGCCCGCAGAGCGCAGAATCCGTGTGGGCAGCGCAGTAAATGCTGCGTCGCAAGATAAATCAGTGCTTGCGACCGCTGTGCAGGTTTTGCAAAATCGTTTGGGCGCCAATCAGCGCTTCTTACGAACGCGGCGAAGACCGCGCCTCGGCTGTTCGCAACGACCGGCCGATCTCAGGGAGGACTAACTCTATGCCGACCAAAAATGGTTCGGGCGCGCCTGTAGCTGGCCGCCGGAAGTTCTTGAAGACTGCCGGTCTCACCGGCGCTGCAGCGGTCGCGACGATCGCGATGCCGCAGGTATCACGCGCGCAAACTGTGACCATGAAGTATCAGTCGACTTGGCCGACGAAGGATATCTTCCACGAGTTCGCCGCCGACTACGCGAAGAAGGTCAACGAAATGTCGGGGGGCCGTCTAAAGCTGGACGTGCTCGCCGCCGGCGCCGTCGTTCCGGCGTTCCAGATGGCCGACGCTGTCCATTCCGGCGTGCTCGATGCCGGTCACGGCGTTTGCGCTTACTGGTACGGTAAGCACAAGGCTTACTCGCTGTTCGGCACGCCTCCGTCCTGGGGCTGGGATGCGACGAGCTTCCTCGCCTGGTTCTATTACGGCGGCGGTGAAGCGCTCTACAACGAACTCGTCAACGGTATCCTCAAGCTGAACCTCACCGGCTTCCTCTATTACGCCATGCCGACGCAGCCGCTCGGCTGGTTCAAGAAGGAAATGAAAACCGGCGACGACTTCAAGGGTATGAAGTACCGCACCGTCGGTCTCTCTGCCGACGTGTTCAAGGAAATGGGCGCGGCCGTCACCATTCTTCCGGGCGGCGAAATCGTCCCGGCGATGGATCGCGGACTGCTCGACTCGGCGGAATTCAATAACCCGTCGTCCGACATCCTGCTCGGTTTCCCGGATGTCGCGAAATTCTTCATGCTCGGTAGCCATCACCAGCAGGCCGAGTCTTTCGAGATCATCTTCAACAAGGCCAAGTTCGATGCGCTTCCTGCCGAAGTGAAGGCGATTTGCCGTAACGCTGCTTTCGCCTCGACTGCGGATCAGAATGCGCTTGGTCTGCACCGTTACTCGAACGATCTGATCGAGATCAAGAAGCGCGGCGTGAACGTCGTGAAAACGCCTGACGCGCTTCTCAACGCACAACTCGACGCCTGGACGAAAGTTCTCGCCGAGCAATCGAAGGAGCCGTTCTTCGCGAAGGTCGTCGAGTCGCAGAAGGCTTGGATGCGCCGTACCTATCCGTATGCAAGCACCAATAATCTCGACTCGAGCGCGCTCGCTGCCGCGTACAAGAAACTCATCGGCTAATCGCTGCATGAGAAATGGAACCCGCGCGGACCAAATCCGCGCGGGTTCTTCTATGGGCGTGTGTGAAGTAAACGCAGCGTAATAATTCTGCTCGCGCATCATCCACGCAAACTGCTATGACGCCCGCACCTGTAGTCTTACGGGTGAGTTGAGGGAGGAACGCTATGAAAAACTTGCCAATGATTCTTGGCATCGTCGGAGGTGCATTCGGCTTGTGGGCCGGGTTCACTTTTTATGGTGCGGATTACGCGGCGGCGTTCTCTTCATTCAAAGCCTTTTTCCATGTCACCGGCACGCTCGTCCCAGTTCTTGCGATCATCGGTGGATTGATTGCAACGAAGAAACCGTCCTTGGGTGCGGTGCTCATGATCGGAGCGGCACTCGCTATGCTGCCGATCTTCGGTCTCAAGTGGCATACGGTGATGGCGGTGACTTTCTGCGCGGCCGGCGGAGTTGCAGCGACGTTGCAAACCGATTCTACCCACGAAGAAGGCCTGCGCATCGTCGATCAGCTCAGTACCTTTGTCGGCAAGACCGCCGGCTGGGCGATCCTCGTGCTTACTTTCGTAACTTCCTACGAAGTGTTCATGCGTTATGTGTTAGGCGCGCCGACCGAGTGGGCCTTTGACGCGAGCTACATTCTCTATGGCGCGTTGTTCATGCTGGCTGGCGCCTACGCGCTTTCGCGTAACAGCCATGTCCGAGGAGATTTCCTCTATCGCGCCTGGCCCGTTCGCAGACAGGCAGGCATGGATCTCACGCTTTACGTGCTCTTCTTTTTCCCGGGCATTCTTGCGCTGATTTATTCCGGCTACGGTTTCGCAGAACTGGCTTGGCTCATGAAAGAGCGCTCGGCCGCAAGTCCGAACGGTCCGCCGGTCTATCACTTCAAAACGCTGATTCCGGTGACCGGCGCGCTGATGCTTTTACAAGGTATCGTCGAATTCATGCGCTGCATCATAGCGGTGCGCGACGGCAAGTGGCCGCAGCGCCTGCACGACGTGCAGGAACTCGACCAGTTGATGCTTCAGAAAGCCGAGCAGGGTGAGTACCAGACCATCAAAGACCTGGAAGAGCTGGGCGCGCGTAAGGGAGCCGTATGATGTCCGCATTTCTCGCCAACTGGGGAATTGGCAACCCCGAACTCGGCGTGATTATGCTTGTCCTGTTCGTTGCCTTCATCATGCTCGGCTTCCCGATCGCGTTTACGCTGATGGCACTTGGCGTGTTCTTCGGCTACTACGCGATGGGCGACCTGGTATTTTCGCTTGTCGTGCAACGCACCTATTCGGTGATGACGAACGACGTGCTGATATCGATCCCGCTCTTCGTCTTCATGGGTTATGTGATCGAGCGCGCGAACGTGCTCGACCGCCTGTTCCGCTCGCTGCAACTCGCCGCCGGACCGGTTCCGGCATCGCTTGCGCTTGCAACGCTTGCGACTTGTGCGATCTTTGCGACCGCAACCGGCATTGTCGGCGCGGTCGTGACGCTGATGGGCTTGCTCGCTTTCCCGGCGATGCTGCGCGCTGGCTATGACGTGAAGCTTTCAGCGGCAGTCGTCTGCGCTGGCGGGTGTCTCGGCATCCTAATTCCGCCGAGCGTCATGCTTATTCTATACGGCGCGACGGCGGGCGTTTCGGTCGTGAAGCTCTACGCAGGTGCGTTCTTCCCCGGCATCATGCTCGCGGGTCTTTATATTCTGCTCACGATTGTGCTGGCTTTGCTAAATCCGAAGCTCGCGCCGAAGCTGAACGACAACCCGTCGGACGTCGATAAAGAACTTTCGCCGGGTGCGTTGAAATTCTTTCGGTCGCCGATGCCTTCAATAATTTATGCCGCATTCATCGGCGCCGTAATCTGGTTCCATGATCTCGGTGCGACCTGGATCGTTGTTTTTACGATCTTCGGTATCGGTAATGCTTATTACGCTTGGCGGCTGCCAGGCGTTTACTTCACGTTGCTGAGCTCGTTCCTGCCGCTCGGCGCGCTGATTGCTTCCGCACTCGGCACGATCGTGTTCGGCATTGCGACCCCTTCCGAAGCCGCAGCAATGGGCTCGCTTGGCGCGCTCATTCTCGCGCTGCTCTATGGAGCGAACTATGACGTGGCGTGGAAGCGCTGGCTGGTTTCGATTTACGGAATTGCCGTAGGCGCGCTTCTGGTCGGTCTCTTTCTCTTCGTTCCCTTCCGGACGTTCGCGATCAGCTTTCTGCTGATGACCATAGTCGTTGTATTACCGCTGATCCCGTTCAATCGCTTCGGCTTCACAGCGCTGAGCGAATCGATCTACCTGACTGCTCGCACCACCGCGATGGTCTGCTGGCTCTTCATCGGCTCGTTCATCTTTTCCGCGGTGTTCGCCTATCTCGGCGGCCACGGCCCGATCGAGAAGTTCGTGCTCTGGATGAACCTGAACCAGACCGGTTTCATGATCCTCGCGCAGGTCATCATTTTCGTACTAGGCTGGCCGCTCGAGTGGACGGAAATCATCGTCATCTTCATGCCGATCTTCCTGCCTCTACTGAAGACCTTCGACATCGATCCGTTGTTCTTCGGTCTGCTCGTGGCACTGAACATCCAGACCTCTTTCCTGTCGCCACCGGTCGCGATGGCGCCCTTCTATCTGAAGGGCGTGGCCCCAAGCTGGGTCAATATCAACGACATCTTCCGAGGTGTGCTGCCCTATATGCTCGTCGTCATCGTCTCGATGATCATGCTTTACGCGTTCCCGCAGATAGGCCTCGCGTTGCCGAACTATCTCTACCCAGGCAGCAAAACCACCGTTGCAGGTTTCGCAGAGAACATAGACGCGACCTTCCTGTTCGGGACCGGCATCGTTGCCTTGCTCGTCACCGCCGGCCTGTTCTTTCGGGCGTTGCCGGCGGGCGGCAAGATGCATCGCTGGGTCGGTACCGAATTTGAGCCGTATACTGCGCTCTTCTTCACGACCGGTGTTGCGCTTTCCTTCACGCTCCTTTTATCTGGCGCGATAAAAATTTGGTTCTGATTGTGTTAATGTGTCCGGGCCAATAACCCGGATACATTGCCGTGAGCGAGAATCTCGTCGAACTGACTGCCACCGAAGCTGCGGGCAAGATTTCCCGTGGCGATGTTTCGTCTGAGGAATACACCAAGGCGCTCATCGCGCAGGTAGGTTCCATTGAAGACAAAGTTGGTGCCTTCCAGCACTTCGACCCTGAGCACGCGCTCGCGCAAGCGAAGGAGCGCGACGCGTACCGCGCTAACGGCAATGCGCTGGGGCCATTGCACGGAGTGCCGGTTGGTATCAAGGATTGTATCGACACCTCGGACTACCCGACCGAGAACGGCTCGAAGCTGTTCGAGGGCAGGCGCCCCTATAAAGACGCAGCGGTTGTCACGAAACTGCGCACGGCGGGGGCCGTAATATTCGGCAAGACCGTCACCACTGAGTTTGCCTTCTATCACCCCGGCAAGACCAAGAACCCGCACGATCTCGAACGCACGCCGGGCGGCTCTTCGTCAGGCTCCGCAGCCTCGGTCGCCGCCGGGATGCTGCCGCTCGCGATCGGCACCCAGACCAACGGCTCGATTATTCGTCCGGCAGCTTACTGTGGCGTCTTCGGCATGAAGCCGAGCCACGGCCTCGTTTCGCGGAGCGGCGTGCTTTCGCATTCGCGAACCCTCGATCACGTCGGGCCGTTTGCGCGCTCGCTCGACGACATCGCGCTCATCCTGGATGTCATGACCGGCTATGACGAGAACGATCCCGATACGAAGCCTTACGTCGTCCCGAATTTTCTTGCGGGCGTAAAAGAAAAGTTCCCGCTCACGCCGCGCCTAGCTTATGTTCGTACGCCTGTTTGGAACAAGGCGGACAAGACCACCGCTGAGGCGTTCGAAGAGCTGGCGGAATCGCTCGGCGAAATCGTGCAACGCGTCGAACTTCACGAGCCGATCTATGGCCATGCCTGGGACGATCTACGCGCGATCATGAGTGCCGACATGGCACATCACCACGGCAAGATCGTCGGCCGCGGCGGTGACGTTGCAAGCCAGACCTTGAAGGACTTTATTGCCGAGGGCCGCAAGGTCACCGCGACGCGCTACCTCGAAGCGATCTCGCAAGCCAAGCAGTTCACGACTGCGCTCGGAGACTTCTTCGACCAGTTCGATGCGATTCTCACTCCTGCGACGACCGGTGTTGCCCCGATGGGTCTTGGCGCGACCGGCGATCCCGCATTCTGCTCGCTCTGGACGTTGACGGGATTGCCCGCGATTTCGCTGCCGCTACTGCAAGGCGAGAACGGCTTGCCGCTCGGCGTGCAACTTGTCGGGCCGATGCGCCGGGACGCACGCCTGCTGCGTACCGCGAAATGGCTGCTGAGCCACCTCTCGCACGATCAGGAAGCCGAACTCGCGTAATTACTGAACGCGATTTCCGGAAATCGTAAGCTGGGCATACTGCTCCGGCTTGTCGCGCGAAAGATCGTTGGTCACGCGCTTCAGCCCGTCCATGCCGAGGATCGCGCCCATCGTCGTACCTGAAATGAGGTTATCCGCGACGAGCGCGGAGCCAGCGCCCTTGGAAACTTGTACCGCGATGCCGATGCGCGACTGGCGCACGATATTTCCGGTCACGGCCACATCGCGCAGATATTCCTTCCAGCCTAGCCAGATGCCCGCGACCGGCGCACTCTCGATCACATTGCCGGAAACGATGGTATCGGCTTCGGCACCGATACCGATGCCGCGCGCTTCCT
The DNA here is from genome assembly GCA_001464215.1 of Rhizobiales bacterium Ga0077548. GTDB lineage: Bacteria > Pseudomonadota > Alphaproteobacteria > Rhizobiales > Xanthobacteraceae. The sequence continues at coordinate 35,131 of LNEZ01000018.1, forward strand.
GATCGACGAACGCCTTGCCGCGCGTCACCAGATTGCGGATCAGGTTGCCCTGCACGACCGCGAGGCGGCCGCCGTGGTTGAAGTTGGTCACTGAGATGCCGAGCGCCGCACCGTCGATGGTGTTATTCGCGATCACTGCGCCCTCGAAATCGAACTCCGAGTAAATCGCGACCTCGCCGAGAGAGGTCGCGGAATTGCCGCGCACCTGCATATTCGAGGCGGCGTTCCCGCGCACCGCGCTGAAGGCGCAGTTCTTGATGCGGTTGTCCGCGACGATCACATTTGCAGCGCGGAAAATATTGACGCCGTTGCCGTTCTGCCCAGAGCCACCGTCGCGCGCTGCGATGTCTTCGATGCGGTTGCCGGATACGATGGTGCCGTCGTCACCCTTTTCCGAGCGCCAGACTAAGATGCCGTTGTTTCCAGCGTTGCGGATCGTGTTGTTGCGGATCGCAAGCCCGGCCGCATCCAGCGAAAAGATCGCTGCCTTGAGCGCACCGGTGAAGACATTATTCGCGATTTCGCCGTCGACACCTTCTAGCAGGAGCGCCGTTCCACCTGCGTTCGTGAATACGCAGTCGCGCATGACGAATTCGCGGACATTGCGGATCGTGAGCAAGCCGCGCTTCTCCGGCAAGGGCCGCGAGCCGCCGTCGAAGGTGAGGCCGGAGAGCATGATCTGCTCTGCGCGCGAACTCGCCATAAGCGACGCACCGAAGCCGAGCGTGATGCGCGATGCGCCGGGTACGCCTACAAGGTGCGTGCCGGATGGCAGCACGAGATCGCCCGCGCGATAGACGCCCGGCGGAAAGAACAGCGGTACGCGCGAGCCTGCTGCGGCGTTGATTGCTTCCTGAAGCGCGCGGCTCTGGTCATCGATGCCGTTCGCACGCACGCCGAATTTCGTGATGTCCATGCCGAAGCCGCCGCCGGGAGCGGTCGCCGCATAGGCAATACTGACTGGCGCGGCGGCGCCGGTTACGGTCAGGCCCGCGAGCAAGGTGCGGCGGTCGAGGGTCATTTTCACGTCTCCGCGTGGGAATCCGCAGAGCTACGCTTCAAAAAGCGGGCCGGATTAACCGTCCCGGCGCGGGACATAGCGGGCTTTGAGTGCCTCGCTGACTGCCGCGCGTACCGCCGCTTCGCCTGCACGTATGAGCGAGGTGAGAGAACCCTTGCCTCTGCCTTGCTCCGGTTTCGGGACGTGAATGAAGAAGGTTAATGGCGGCGGTTTCAGGTCGGCTGTTTCGGCAAGGGCGCGATAGAAAACGGCATTGCAGAGATAGCTTCCCGCATTGATCGAAAGTTCGGCTTTCGCGCCGCTCGTGCGAATAGCGGCGCGCATCGCCGCTGCCGATCCGCGCAGCTTGAGGAATGCCGCGCCGTTCGCGGACAGTTTGCGGTCTAGCGGAACGAAGCGTGCATTGTCTGGATAGAGCAAGGAAGCGCGGTTGCGCGCGATGGTTTCGACGCGAATATTTTTCGCACCTCCTGCAACGCCGAACAGTACAACTGCTTCAGGGCCGTTATCGAGCAGCTTGCGTAATTCAGTTTCGGCTGCACCATAAGCCGTAGGCAGTACCGCTCCATCCAGAACGATTCTGGCATTACGAAAACGCGGGCTTCGTGCAACCGCACGGGCGATTTCGGCGGAAGGGTTTTTCCGTACTCCGGGAAAAGGGCCGAAGCCCGCAATGGCGATACGAAGGCGCGGCTCGACGCGCATCAGTCCGAAAGGCCAATCAGTTTGGCAAGCTCGTCCGCGGCAAGCGCCGGCGGCAGCTTGCCGTCTGCCACCGCTTTCTCGAGCGCTGGAATGCGCGCGCGGATTTTCGCGTCGGAGCGTATGCGCTCCTGAAAGTGTTCTTCCACGAGCGTCCACATCCACTTGATTTCCTGCGCGCGGCGCTTTTGGGCAAGTTTTCCGGATTTTTGCTGGCGATCACGGTGTGCGATCACGCTTTCCCATACGCCGCCGATGCCATCGCCGGTCAGCGCAGAGAAGAGCAGCACTGGCGTCGCTTCATTCGCATCGGGCGAGAAAATATGAATAGCGGCTTTTAGCGCGCTCGCGGCCGCCCGTGCGCGCGGAAGATTGTCGCCATCGGCCTTATTAACGGCGATGATGTCCGCGACTTCGAGAATGCCCTTTTTGATGCCCTGTAGTTCGTCGCCTGCACCGGGAAGCATCAGGACCAGAAATACGTCGGTCATTCCCGCAACCGCGACTTCGGACTGACCGATGCCGACCGTCTCGACGAGGATCACGCTGTAGCCGGCGGCCTCGCAAAGCAGCATCGACTCGCGCGTGCGCGCCGCAACGCCGCCGAGCGTACCGGCCGAAGGCGAGGGGCGAATGAAGGCGCTGTCGTCGGCAGATAATCGCTGCATACGTGTCTTGTCGCCGAGAATGGAGCCGCCGGTTTTTGTCGAAGACGGATCGACGGCCAGCACCGCGACGCGGTGACCGGCAGCCGTGAGATGAGCGCCGAGCGCGTCGATCGAAGTGGATTTGCCGACACCGGGAACGCCGGAAATGCCGACACGAACGGCTTTGCCGGTTTCGGGCAAAAGTTCGCGCAGGAGTTCCTGTGCCTGTGCGCGATGCTCGGATTTTTTCGACTCGACCAGCGTGATCGCACGGGCAAGTGCCGCGCGGTCGCGTGCAAGTACCTTGCGGGCGAGTTCGGCGATATCGGGAGAGATTCGGGGCGTCTTGGCCATGGTATCTGCTTATAGCAGATCGTCGAAAGAGGGGAGTTTCGGATCGGGCGAAAGCACCAGAGCCTTCTTCTCATAACGAAAATCCGCACCCAACGGCCAGATATTGTTGGGGAAGGCTTTGATCAAGTGCTCGATGTAGAAGTCAAACATCGGCTCGCGGCAGATCATGTATTTCGTCTGCGCCGAGATATCCTCGCGATCGATAATGCAGAACACGCGAAGCGAAGGCTGGCTCTTGAGAAACTCATGCACAATGATCGGAAGGGTCGGGTAGCCTGCGTGCAGCATATCGTCGAGGCAGATCACGCCGCGTTCGTCGAGCGCTTCCGCCGCAAGGGTCAGATCGTTTGTTAGATGCTCGGGCGTATGCTCGCCGTCGACATGGAAGAAACGGATTCTCTTACCGGGAGCCAGCGCCAGAATATCTTTTGCACTTAGCTTCATACTGTCGGCGGCGACGATGATCGAGCGGCTCGCAATACCGTACTTTGCGATATTCTCTTCGAGCTTTGTCTTTACCTTTGGGCCCGGCCAAGAAAAAGTATCGTAGCCTATCGCGCGCTCGTCTTCGATGAGCGCGTGGGAGAGCGCGATAAAGTACCGGCCCGCAAAGGTGCCGATCTCGGCAAGATGACCGGAAATGCTTTGGTTCGACTGGATGAGCATCGTCGCGACGCCGACGCTTGCCGCGAAGCGCGATGACATCCCGTGCACCGAGAAATAATGCTTCTCGATATATTCGTCGGCCGCCGCGATGCCGGGTTTCGGGGTTTGTGACAGAGGATTATTCCGCAGCCGCGCGGTCGTGGCCTAGTTTTTTAGAAAGCGAACGTAGCAAATCTTCGGCGGCTTCCGCGATCACGGTACCGGGTGGGAAGATAGCCTCCGCGCCGCCTGCTTTCACTTCGGCGTAATCCTGCGGGGGAATGACACCGCCGACCACGATCATGATGTCCTCGCGGCCTTCTTTCTTCAGCGCCGCTTTCATTTCCGGGACCAGCGTGAGGTGTCCTGCAGCCAACGATGAAATGCCGACGATGTGCACGTCGTTCTCGACCGCCTGGCGTGCCGCTTCCGCGGGTGTCGCGAACAACGGCCCGATATCGACGTCGAAGCCGAGATCGGCAAACGCGGATGCGATCACCTTCTGCCCGCGGTCGTGCCCGTCCTGACCGACTTTGGCGACCAGAATACGCGGGCGGCGGCCTTCGTCGGCTTCGAACTTCTTTGCGAGCTTCTGCACGCGGTCCACTGCGTCGGACATATTCCCGACCTCCCGCTTGTAAACGCCGGTGATCGCGCGGATTTCCGCGCGGTGACGGCCATATACCTTTTCCAGCGCCGACGAGATTTCGCCGACGGTCGCTTTGGCACGCGCGGCATCGACGCCGAGCGCAAGCAGATTACCTGCGCCGGACTCAGCAGCTTTGGTGAGCGCGTCCAGCTTTTGCGCCAGCACCGTTTCGTCGCGCTCGGAGCGAAGCCGGTTGAGCTTCTCGATCTGGCGCTTTCGCACCGCCGAGTTATCGACCTTCAAGACTTCGATCTCGGCTTCGCTCTCCGGCTTGTATTTGTTGACGCCGATCACTGCCTGCATCCCGGCGTCGATCCGCGCTTGTGTCTTCGCGGCGGCCTCCTCGATCCGGAGCTTCGGAATCCCGGCTTCGATCGCCTTTGCCATGCCGCCGAGCGCCTCGACTTCCTGGATGTGATCCCAAGCCTTCTT
>LNEZ01000019.1 GCA_001464215.1 Rhizobiales bacterium Ga0077548
ACGGGAATGAGAAACCAGCGCGAGACACTCGCCCGCTCCGCGTCGCGCGCGATCCACGCACCCACGAAGAGATCGAACGCAAGGTAATGAATCCAGCCCCCGAGCAATGCCCAATCGTTCGAGAAAAGCTGCCGGACGGCGGGCAAACTGTCGAAACCGCCCCCGCTTTGGCCAAACCCTAAGAAGATGGCGACGCAGTAGCCGATGGAAAGCGCGAGCGGCCAGTAGATGCCCGCGAGCTTGTCGCGAAGCCACGGCCTGTTGGCGATAATTGCGGCTATCAGAACCAGCCAGCCCGCCATCGTGAACCAGTTTGCCGGGCCGAATAAAGCTTGCGCTGTCATTTCTACCTCCATCTTGACGATGACAAGTTAGAAACTACGTTTAATCTTTTCCTTGTCAAGATAAATCTTGACGCTGTAAACTAGCTCCATGGATTTGAAGAAGAAAAGGCCGCTGAAGCGAAAAACGCCAGCGCGAGTAAAGGCTTATCATCACGGCGATCTCGCCGTGGCGCTTGTTGATGCCGCCGAGACCGTTCTCACAGAGCGCGGGGTCGAAGGCTTCACGTTGCGCGAATGCGCTCGCCGTGCCGGCGTTTCTCACGCAGCGCCTGCACATCATTTCAAGGATGCGAAGGGCTTGCTGACGGAAGTGGCCGCCCTTGGCTATGAGCGCTTAACCGAAGCCGAGCGCAAAGCGCGAGAGGAAGAAGCGGACCCGAAGGATAGGCTGCTAGGCACCGGTATCGGATATGTCCGGTTCGCCCTCTCCCATCCGGCCCAGTTCCAATTGATGTTCCAGCGATCACTCATCGATCGCACGAATGCACGCTTCATAGCGGCTAGCCGCGCGGCGTTTCAGGTATTTATCGAGACCTACATCGAAGCGTTCGGTACGAACTTCCCGGCTGGCATGGACAGGGACACCGATCCATCCGTCATGCGTGAATGGGCGCTTGTCCATGGCTTCGCAACGCTTGCCGTGCAAGGCCAGCTGGGCCCCACCGATACTACTGCCGACATCGCTAAGCTGATGGCGTTCACGCGCACGGTATTCGAGAGCGCGCGCAAGTATGGGCAGCCGCTGAGATAGCGGAAGACTGCCTAAAATTTCAAGCCTGAGTTAAAGCGAGAAAAGGCTGAGTGCGCGCATCCGCGCCCACACGCCGCGGTTCTGCTTGCGGTCGAGATATTCACGGACAAGCGAACGGTGCAGTTCTTCAGCAGTCTCATGGAGACAGGCGAGCGCTTCTCCAGCACCATGCGCGATCGCCTCGAGCCGGGCGGCTTCAGCAATCATGTTTCGGGACTCAACACTTGCCATGATCGAAGCGTAAGCCCGTCTGGGTTAATGAGTAGTAACCAGATCGGGCGCGGCGGCGGCCTCGGACAGGTCCGGCACGATGCTGGACGCCGCCACTTGAAGATTCTGCTCGCTCCGGATCATCACGCGGTTCCGGCCGGCATTCTTGGCCTCGTAAAGCGCTTCGTCCGCGCGGCTGATAAGCGCGTCCACTTCGCTCTGGTAGTTCGTGGTGAACGTGACGCCGATGCTGACGGTGGCACCGATCTCGATGCCGTCCACCACCTTCGCGGCTTCAAGGAAGGCAAGGCGGACGCGTTCCGCGACGATCACAGCGCCCTTTTCGTCGGTATTGCCGAGAAACGCTGCGAACTCCTCGCCGCCAAGACGCCCGAACACGTCGGTCTGACGGAGCGTTTTTTTCGCGGTTGCTGCGAGAAGCTTGATGACCTTGTCGCCTACCGGATGCCCGAAACGGTCGTTGATCGACTTGAACGTGTCGATGTCGAACATGAAAATCGCCATCGGCTTGGTAGGACGAACTTCGCGCGACAGAATCTGCTTCGCAAATTCCGTAATCGCACGGCGATTGTGAACGCCCGTGAGCGGATCGATGAGCGCCGCTTCCTTGTGAACACGCTCGGTGCGTTCCTTCGCCATCTCCAGCAGGATGAAGGCTGCCGCGATCGAATAAAGCAGGGATTCGATCGCAAGCGTCGCGATCCAGCCGTTTGTGAGCGTCGCCGCGATGCGGTCGCCGGGCAGTACCATGGTGAGCGGCACCTGGCTCGGAAACACCACGCCATGTAGCGTGATCACGATCACCGCAGGCCAGCGTGAGTTCAGCTTTTCGCTTCTTCCGCTCCAGAGTTCGAAGGCGGTGAACAACGTATAATTGGAGATGATGAGCGAACTGACGACGATGCGTCCGATCGAGGAGTCGGCGAAACCCGGAATCTGACAAGAAATGATCCAGATGATCGCGCCGGCGAACATCGCAAACGGCCTCGCGTTCTTGCCGTCGAAAACTCGCGCGCCGTTCCACGACATACCGCAAGCGACAAACAGAAGCGCGCTTGCAAAATCGATGATCAAAGTGCTCGAGATGAATTGCTGCAAGCTCAACATACCGGCGGAAAGTCCGCCAAGCAGATAAGCCACGCCCCACCAGCCAAGCGCCTGGATGCTCCGGTCCTGTATCCAGGCGAAGATCAGCAAGAGCCCTAGCACCGCCGTCACGAAGATCGAGACGACAAGCAGCGTGGGTACGTCAAGAACCATGGGGCCGCCGCGGCTGTGAAACTACGAATTCGAGCGTGAGCCTAGCGGGGGCGCTTTACAGAACCGTCCTCGAACTGATTAAAAATTGAGAAACCTAGGAAGTGAAAAACGGGGTTAGTTCCCGCTTGCACGCATCTGCTGCGGCTCTGCCCAGGTAATATCGTCCTCGTTCGCGGCCGGAAGCTGCGGCGCCAAAGCCGGGCTGACAACCCGAAAGGCTGCGATTGCCGCCACCGCCGCGTGGGCCTCTTCCAGCGGCGGAACGGCCACCGCGGGCAGTTTCCCGGCAACTTCCACGCGATTGCGGCCACGCTCTTTGGCGAGATAAAGCGCGTTGTCCGCGCGTGCGAGCAATTCGGCAATGTCCTCGGTCCCATCGGCTCCGAGAACGGCGACGCCAACGCTTACCGTGGCATCCACTTGTTTGCCGTCGAGATCAGCGGTCGCGACCATCAGCGCGCGGCGGATACGTTCCGCGGTGCCGACAGCGGTTCCCTCGCCTGCACCGAAGAGCAGCGCACCGAACTCCTCGCCGCCAAGACGGCCCATGATGTCGGTCGAGCGGAATTCTGCCACCGCTTTTGCCGTGAAAATGCGAAGCACTTCGTCGCCGACCGAGTGGCCGAAGCGGTCGTTGATCGACTTGAAATGATCGAGATCGAACAGAAGCGCTGTCACCGGTTCCGGATTGCGCGAACGCTGACGCATCCGGCGCATCGCGGCATCTAGGAACGCTCGGCGGTTCGGAATGTTGGTCAGCGGATCGAGCATCGCGTTGGTCTTGTGCACAAGCTCGCTGCGCTCCTTGGTCATCGCAAGGATCATGAA
>LNEZ01000020.1 GCA_001464215.1 Rhizobiales bacterium Ga0077548
GAGATGATCGCGGAACTGAACATCAGCCGCGCATTGATGGACTCGCTCAGCAGCGGAAGCTGCGAGGCAAGCAGCCATAGAATGGCGCCCGCGAGTACACCGCTGATCGGCACCGAACGGTCGTCGAACAGGCGCGCGCCGCCCCATGCGAAGCCGCAGGCCAGGAGGATCAGCATATTCGCGATGTCGATGGACAGCACGTCTGGAACGTAGCCGCGCGCGCCCAACAGTCCCGCGCCCAGGCACGTCACGAAATGACTCGCACTCCACCAGCCGAGTGCGCGAATTTCACGGTTCTGATACCACGCGAACAGCAGCAAAAATCCCAGCACGAGCGTGACTGAGATCGAAACGATAAAGAGTGTTCGAACGTCGAGATCGAGCACGGTTTAGCCTTCGCGAGACTTCGTTGCCTCCAAGCTAAGCCGAAAGGCCCTACAGAACCGGGTTTCAACTCGATAAAATTTGAACGATTTCGTCCCCGCGAAAATAACGCAAACAAAAAGGCGCGCCGCGAGGCGCGCCCTTTGTAGTGAATGAATGGATAACGCTTAGCGCTTCGAGAACTGGAAGCTGCGGCGGGCTTTCTTCTTGCCGTACTTCTTGCGCTCGACCACGCGGCTGTCGCGGGTCAAGAAGCCGCCCTTCTTCAGAACGCCGCGCAGTTCGGGTTCGAAGAAAGTCAGCGCCTTGGAAACGCCGTGACGCAGCGCGCCGGCCTGGCCGGAAAGACCGCCGCCCGAAACGGTGCAGACAACGTCATACTGACCGCCGCGGTTGGACGCCACGAACGGCTGCTGGATGATCATGCGAAGCACGGGGCGCGCGAAGTACACTTCGACAGTGCGGGTGTTGACGATGATCTTGCCTGAGCCACGCTTCAGCCAGACGCGGGCGACCGCGTCCTTGCGCTTGCCGGTGGCGTAGGCACGGCCCTGCTTGTCGAGCTTCTGAACGTAGATCGGCGCTTCCGGCTGCACGCCCTTGAGCTGCGAGAGGCCTTCGAGAGACTGAACGGATTCGGCCATCACGCGGCTCCCACATTCTTGCGGTTAAGTTTTCCGATATCGAGCTTCTCGGGGTTCTGCGCTTCGTGCGGGTGCTTCTCACCCTTATAGACGCGCAGGTTGCCCATGATTTTACGGCCGAGCGGACCGCGCGCGAGCATACGCTCGACGGCCTTCTCGAGGATGCGCTCCGGGAAGCGGCCTTCCATGATCATCTTGGCGGAACGCTCTTTGATACCGCCGATGTATCCGGTGTGATGGTGATAGACCTTCTTCTCGAGCTTCTTGCCCGTGAAGACGACCTTCTCGGCATTGATGACGACGATGTTGTCGCCGCAATCCATGTGCGGGGTGTAGATCGCGCGATGCTTGCCCTT
>LNEZ01000021.1 GCA_001464215.1 Rhizobiales bacterium Ga0077548
GTTTCCGAAGCGATCGGCCTTGCGCTGCCGTATTCGGCAGGCGCACCTGCTCCTTACGAAATCCGCGATCAGTTCTGCACGGCAGCCGGCGAGAAGATCATGGAATTGATCCAACGCCAGATTCGTCCGCGCGACATCGTGACCCTGAAGGCGCTGGAGAACGCAGCGGCGGTCGTTGCCGCGACCGGCGGCTCGACGAATGGCGCGCTGCATCTTCCGGCAATCGCGCATGAGTGCGGCATCAAGTTCGATCTATTCGACGTTGCCGAGATCATGAAGAAGACGCCCTATATGTCCGACCTCAAGCCGGGCGGAAAATATGTCGCGAAAGACCTCTTCGAGGTCGGCGGCATCCCGATGATCATGAAGACGCTCTTGGATCACGGCTATCTGCACGGCGACTGCCTCACCGTCACGGGCCGCACGATTGCCGAGAACCTCGCGAAGGTGAAATGGAATCCGGATCAGGACGTGGTTTACCCTGCGAACAAACCGATCACCGTCACTGGTGGCGTTGTCGGCCTGAAGGGCAATCTCGCTCCCGAAGGCGCAATCGTGAAGATCGCCGGCATGGAGCAATCCATGCTGAAGTTCTCGGGCCCCGCGCGCTGCTTCGACGGTGAAGAAGCCTGCTTCGATGCCGTGAAGAATCGCAAATACAAAGAGGGCGACGTTCTCGTCATCCGCTACGAAGGCCCACGCGGCGGACCCGGTATGCGCGAAATGCTTGCCACGACTGCGGCGCTCTATGGACAAGGCATGGGCGGAAAAGTGGCGCTGATCACCGACGGCCGTTTTTCCGGTGCAACGCGCGGCTTCTGCGTGGGTCACGTCGGCCCTGAAGCTGCAATCGGCGGTCCGATCGGTTTGTTGAAAGACGGCGACATCATCGAACTCGATGCGGTCAACGGTGGACTGAACGTAAAATTGTCCGACGCGGAACTTGCCGAGCGGAAAAAAGCCTGGAAGCCGCGCGAGAATTCTTCGAAGTCCGGTTACCTCTGGAAGTACGCGCAGCAGGTCGGCAATGCGCGCGACGGTGCGGTTACGCATCCCGGCGGCGGTGTCGAGGACAAGACCTATGCAGATATCTGAGTTCATTCGCACAAGTGCTGTGGCCGCGCTGGTCTTGACCTGCGCGGGCAGTGCGATTGCGCTTGATCCTCAGAAAAAGGCTTCATCCTCTGCGACCTCGGTGCCTGCGAACCCGACGGAGATACTCGACGCTTTCAAGTCCGGCACGCAGGCTTATATCGCCGGCGACCGCACCAAGGGTCTGACTGCTCTGCAATACGCCGCCGAGAACGGCCACCCGATCGCGCAATGGAAGCTCGGCCGCATTTATGCGGACGGCGACGGCGTGAAGCCCGATCCTTACAAGGCTTATCAATACTTCAGCCAGGTCGCGGCGAAGAACGCGGAGACATCGCCGTTCCTGCCGCAGGCGCGCTTCGTCGCGAACGCGTTCGTGGCGCTCGGCAGTTATCATCTTGACGGTATTCCGAACACTGAAGTGAAGGCCGATCCGCGCCGTGCGGCTCAGCTTTTCCGCTATGCGGCGACTTATTTCGGCGATGCAGACGCGCAGTATCAACTCGCACGGATTTATCTCGAAGGCCGCGGCGCACAAAAAGACCCGCGCACTGCCGCGCGCTGGCTTTATTCGGCGGCGAACAAGGGCCAGTACCGTGCGCAAGCACTGCTTGGGCAGATGATGGTTCATGGCGAGGGCGTACCGAGGCAGGCCGCGCGCGGTTTGATGTGGCTCACGCTCGCGGCAGATGCCGCCAAAGAGCAAGGCGACGAGTGGATTCAGAAGGCTTACGACGAGGCAGTGCGTGAAACGTCGCAGGACGATCGCATCGTTGCGCGCAGCTATCTCGAGCAGCATCTGCGCGCCAATCGTTAGTTCCGCGCGGACATTCTGAAAAGAAAAACGCGGGGCTATTACCCCGCGTTTCTTTTTTTGTCTTGAAGTCAGATTACCAGCTCTCGACAACCACATCCATTTTCGCGGCTGTGAGTGCGGCGGCGCGGGCTTTCATCCAGCCCTGGATGAATTCCTTGTCGTCGCTTGGTGCCTTGGGCTTGTAAGCATTCCACGCGTCGGCAAGCACCTTCTGGCGTGCGACCAGCGCGTCGTTATGTTTTTGATGTTCGTCGGTCCAGAGCTTCAACTCCTTGAAGTATTTGATTGCGCCCTCATGGGTCGGGATCGCCCACGCAAACATCTGGCGCTTGATATCCCAGCCCAGGTTTCCGGGGGCGCCGTCCTTGTACTCAGGGAACAGCTCAACCATCGCCTTCGTCATATTGTAGACGAGATCGCCGTCCGCACTCGCCATGCTCATCAACACGGGATAGGGATAAGTCGCGCCCTCGACTTTGTTCGTGGCCGAAAGATCGGCGCCTTCCGCACCCCATTGGCGAACATAGAACGGCGCGACTTTATTTAGTCGTGCCCACGCTTCCTTGTCGTTGTGCGGCACGATCGGATACTGAACGCCGCGTGGCGAAGCCGCGATCTTGTAGGCCTGACCGGAGATCGTTGACGCAAAGGCGGCATCGACCTGGTTCGCGACAATGCCGTCCATCGCCGCGCCGAAGCCGCCGAATTCGACACGCTTCACGTCGTTCCATGTAAGACCGGCCGATGCCATCAGCGCGGTGATGTTCTGATTGAGCGCAGGCGCGCCGACCACCCAGGCCACGCGCTTGCCCTTCAAGTCCGCCATTGTCTTGATGTTCGCGTCCTTTGCTGTGACGACAGTCAAGAGCGCGTCGGAGTTGTTCAAGATCAGCGCGCGAACCGCCTGCGGACCCCAATCCCGCGCGCCGAATTCATAGAGGCCTTCCTGCGCCATATAGCTGCCGCCGACACCGTGCGCAGAGAAGGGCACTTGTCCGTCGCGTAGCGGAATGGAGCGCGCGATATCGCTTTTTCCCGGCAGCACGCGTAACGTGACGTTCATCTTGTTCTTCAGCGCGTTGCCGATCGCAACGGCCTGATTGTAGCCGCCCGAGCCGACGTCATAGGCGGTCCAGGTCAATGTGTCCGGCAATTTCATGCCGGTCTGCGATGAGGCGGGCACGAGGACCACCGCGGCGAGACCTGCTGCGGCGAGTAATACTTTCATTCTCTTCATGGCGTAGTTCTCCCTTGTTCTGATTTTCTTACGACGAGCGAAAGCAATACGAGGCCGGCGATCACCAGTCCCGCTGCGAGTGCCAGGTTGGTGGCAAACGGCAAGCCGGTCAGGCGCGGCACAGGAGCCGCGAATAGAACGCCGCCGGCAATCAACAACAGACGCGAAACCCAGCCCGCAATGCTGTTAGGGATCAATCCGATGCCGAGCACGTAACCTTGCAACGCTGCCGCCATTGGAATGATGCCTGTGAAGGCCGCCGTGATCGAGATAGCGACGGTGAACGGGTCGCCCTTAAAGAGCAGGGCAGGATTCAGCACGAAGCAGAACGGCACGAGATAGATGGCCGTACCCAGCCGGATCGACTGCAATCCGATCCGCATGGCTGAAGCGCCCGCAAGCGGTGCTGCGGCAAACGTCGCGAGCGCAACCGGGGGCGTAATGAAAGAGACCATGCCCCAGTACATAATAAAGAGATGTACCGCGAGCGGGTCGAGCCCAGCCTTGACGAGCGGGGGCGCAAGCACGATCGCGAGGAAGATGTAGCAAGCGGTGACCGTCATCCCCATGCCGAAGATGAAGCTTGTGATTGCTCCCATCAAGAGCAAGACCAGCGGCGCACCGCCCGCGAGATATACGAGATCGTTGGCGAGCGTTCCGGCAAGTCCGGTCATCGAGAGCGAACCGATGATGAAACCTACCGCCATCAGGATCGCGACAAGCTCGGCTAGACCGCGTGCAACTGCGACACTCAGATCGCCGAGTTTGCGCCACGACATTCGGTGCTTCGGCAATGCCTGGTTGATCGCGATCAGGAGCGCGGTGGCGTAGAACGGTGCAAGCGCTTCGTCCTGAAGGAAAACCAGCAGGAAGACTAGCAACGCAAACACAGGGATATAAAACCATCCCTCTTTCATTACTTCGCCGAGCTTCGGCAATTCGCTTTGCTTCAACCCGCGCAGGCCGAGACGCGCGGAATAAGCGTCCACCTGAATAACGAGCGCCAGATAGAACAGGAGTGCCGGTATCGTCGCTGCCAGCGCGATCTGCCCGTAACTCATGCCGAGAAACGAGGCCATCACGAAGGCGGTGGAGCCCATCACCGGCGGCATTAACACAGCGCCGGTCGATGCGACCGCTTCCACCGCGCCCGCGTAGTCGGCGCGAAAGCCGGTGCGTTTCATCGCAGGAATGGTCACGACACCTGAACTGATAACGTTCGAGATCACGCTTCCGGAAATCGAGCCTTGCAGTCCGCTTGAAATGATACCGACTTGCGCAGCTCCGCCGCGCATGCGTCCGACGAGCGCGAAAGCGAGATCGTTGAAGAATTTGCCGCCGCCGGTGTAGTTCAGCGCGAGCCCGAATACGATGAAGCCGATCACGATTTCGGCGAAAGCGCGCATTGGAATCCCGAACAACGATTCCGAACTCGAAACGTGATAGGCAATCGTATTGACGAATGTGTGGTTGAAACCGCGCAGCGGGTTTGGAATGATATGCGCGACGACTGGATAAAGTGCGAGCGTGCCGACGATGAGCGTCATTGGCCAGCCGCTGGTGCGGCGAAGCGCTTCCAAAACCAGTAAGCAGAGAATGCCGGCCAGGATTTTTGCGGTCGGCGGCGAACTATATTCCCAGCCTTCGGAGAGCCCGCGCTCCGCGTTGATTGCGAACCACACCAGGATTGCGAATGTCGCCATTGCGCAGATCCAGTCGTACCAAGGCGGGTTCGCCTGCACGGAAGCTCCGCTTGCCGGAACTGAGAGGAAGACAAGCGGCAGCAACAATGAGGCAAGTAGAAACAGATAGCGCGCGTCGATCAGTACGAAGCCCGCGAAGAATTGCAAGTTGAGCAACTGGTTCATCGCAAGTAGCGGAACCAGCACAGCACAGGCGATCAGTATGAAACGCGCGGGTCCACGCGTTTCCCGCGCGGCAAGTTCGTCCGGCATCATTTCAGGTGCTTGATCGCCGATATGTTTTCGCGGCGCGTCAGGTTGCGCAGCCGGCTGTTCCTTCAAAGTCGTTCCCCTCACGCGCCTTTATTATTGTTTGGTGGCACGAGCGGTATTGAAGGTGCATTCCGTAACGTAAGCAAGCGTTCGGAATAAGTTACTGCTGTGCGGAACGAACTCTACCGCGTTGCGAAACGGAAGTCCGCGTAAATCGGAACGTGGTCTGAAGGTTTTTCCGCAGCGCGCACCTTTTTATCGATGCCGACGGATTGCAGACGGTCTGCCGCTTGCGGCGAGAGCAATAGATGATCGATACGGATGCCGTTGTTCTTCTGAAATGCGCCGGCCTGATAATCCCAGAAGGTGTATAGACCTTTGCCGTCGCGCGTTGCGCGTAGCGCATCGGTGAAGCCAAGCGCGGCAAGCGCACGAAATCTTGCGCGTGTTTCCGGCTGCGCGAGAGCGTCATCGGTCCACTTTTCGGGAAACTCGGCATCCGCCGTAGTCGGGATCACGTTGAAATCGCCGGCAAGCACCAGCGGCTCTTCGAGCGTGAGCAATTCGCTTGCGTGCGCGGCAAGTCGATCCATCCAGGCGAGCTTGTATTTGAATTTGTCGGTACTGACCGGGTTACCGTTCGGAAGATAAATGGAGGCTACGCGAACCGCGCCGTCCTTGGTCGAGATCGTGGCTTCGATATAGCGCGCGTGTTCGTCCTTGTCGTCGCCGGGTAAACGCGGCTTCGCTTCGTCGATCGGATGCTTGGAGAGGATGGCGACGCCGTTATAGGTCTTCTGGCCGTGTACGGCTATGTTGTAGCCGAGCGATTCAATCTCTTCGCGCGGGAATGCCTCGTCCACGCACTTCAATTCCTGAAGACAGACGACATCCGGCTCGCGTTCTTTAAGCCACGAGGTGACGGCACCGAGGTGCGCTTTAATGGAATTTACGTTCCAGCTCGCGATCCGCATGAAACGCTACAGGCTTAAAGCGAAAAGCTGGTGCCGCAGCCGCAGGACGCGGTTGCGTTCGGATTGTCGATCTTGAACGCGGCGCCGATCAGTTCGTCCGCATAGTCGATGCGCGAGCCTGCGAGATACTGGAGCGAGACGGGGTCGATCACGACGGTCGCGCCATCGCGGGCGATCACGATGTCTTCGGTCTCCGGCGAGCGCTGGATGTCGAACTTGTACTGGAAGCCGGAGCAGCCGCCGCCTTCGACGCTCACACGCATCACCGACGGCTGTTTTTCAGAGCCGAGGATGGTCGCGATCTTCCTGATCGCGCTTTCGGTGACGACGACAGAGCTTGCATCCATTTCGCGGGTTTCCTCTCGGCAAACCAAGGCGTTAGGGTCTATAGGTAAGGGCGCGGGCGGCGAAGTCAATTCAGGGGCAAAATCTCGTGGCGGTATCGGTATTTACGCCGAGGGCAGAGTGGGCCGCGGACCCCGCGCGCTCGCGTGGGCGCCGCTTTCCGGAACCGCCGAGTCTGGCGCGGAGCGACTTCCGCCGCGACTGCGACCGCATCATTCATTCGACCGCTTTCCGTCGCCTGAAGCATAAAACACAGGTCTTCGTCTCGCATGAAGGCGACCATTTCCGGACGCGCCTCACACATACGCTGGAAGTGAGCCAGATTGCCCGCGCGCTCGCGCGTTCGCTTGGACTGGATGAAGACCTCGCGGAAGCCTTGGCGCTCTCGCACGACCTCGGGCACACGCCATTCGGTCACGCCGGCGAGCGCGCACTCGACTTCTGCATGAAGGACTACGGCGGCTTCGACCACAACGCGCAGAGCCTGCGCATCGTGACCAAGTTAGAACATCGCTACGCCGACTTCGACGGTCTGAACCTCACTTGGGAAGCGCTCGAAGGTATCGCCAAGCATAATGGCCCGCTGACCGACGAGGATGGGTCTGCCATTGGCCGCTACGAAGACGAAGGCCTACCGCGCGCCTTCGCCGAGCAGCGCGACGAATGGGATCTCGAATACTGGACCTTTGCGAGCGCCGAAGCGCAGGTCGCCGCGATCTCCGATGACATCGCCTATGACGCGCACGATCTCGACGATGCGATGCGCGCAGGTTTGTTCGATCTGAAAGACCTTCAGCCGGTCGCGCTCGCAGGCGACATTTATACCGAGGTGCGCAAGCTGCATCCGGCAGCGCCTCCGACAAGGTTAGCCGGCGAAGTGATCCGCCGTCTGATCGCGGCCTTGATCGACGATGTGCTGCAAGAGTCCGGGCGGCGCGTGGCGGCGCTCGCGCCGCATTCCGCCGACGACATTCGTCAGGCGCGCGACCCGATCATCCGCTTCTCGGCAAAGGCGGAAGAAGCGGATCGCCAGATCAAGGCGTTTCTGACGCCTCGTATGTACCGCGAAGACCGCGTGATGCGGATCATGACCGACGCCGAGACCATCGTGCGCGATCTATTCGCGCATTATCTGGCCTATCCGCGCGACATGGAGGCGGAGCGCGCGGCTACCGACGAGATCGGTCTTTCG
Organism: Rhizobiales bacterium Ga0077548; assembly: GCA_001464215.1. Taxonomy (GTDB): domain Bacteria; phylum Pseudomonadota; class Alphaproteobacteria; order Rhizobiales; family Xanthobacteraceae. The sequence goes on from LNEZ01000021.1 coordinate 7,613, forward strand.
CGCCAGGTCGCCGACTTCATCGCGGGCATGACCGACCGCTTCGCGATTGAAGCGCATCAGCGTTATTTTGACTCGACCCCCGATCTGCGTTAGCTCCCGCGCCTTCGCGAAAACATAAGAAAAATGAACGTCTTTTCGATCTATCTCGGCCATGTGCATGACGCGCTGAACGCGCTCGTGAAAGAAGGCGCACTTCCTGCCGGGCTCGACTTCGCGCGCGTTGTCGTCGAGCCGCCAAAGGACGAAACACATGGCGATCTCGCGACCAATGCCGCGATGGTGCTCGCGAAAGATGCGAAGCTGAAACCCCGCGACATCGCCGAAAAGCTCGCCGCCAGACTGAAAGCCGCGCCCCATGTTGCAAAAGCGGATGTCGCCGGACCCGGCTTCATCAATCTTTCGCTCGACAACGGCTTCTGGATCGAAGTGCTGCGCGACGCGGTCAAGGCGGATAGGGATTTCGGCCGCGCAAAGATTGGCAAAGCCGGGAAGGTGAACGTCGAATACGTCTCCGCGAATCCGACCGGCCCGATGCACGTCGGCCATGGCCGCGGCGCCGTGTTCGGTGACGCGCTCGCAAACCTGCTTTCGTTCGCGGGCTACTCGGTTGCGCGCGAATATTACATCAACGATGCCGGCGCACAGGTCGATGTTCTCGCGCGCTCGGCGTTCCTGCGCTACCGCGAGGCGCTAGGCGACGACATCGGTGCCATTCCGGAAGGGCTTTATCCCGGCGATTATCTCTTGCCGGTCGGCAAGGCGCTTGCCGAAAAGCATGGCCGCGCGCTGTTGCAGAAGCCGGAGAGCGAATGGCTACCTCCTGTGCGCCAGGCGGCAATCGAAGCGATGATGGAGATGATCCGCGAGGACCTGGCCGCGCTCGAAATCCGGCACGAAGTGTTCTTCTCGGAGCGGTCATTGACTTCCGGCACTGACAAAGTCGCGGAAACCGTCGAATTTCTCCGCAAGGCTGGCCACATCTACGAGGGCCGCCTGCCGCCACCGAAAGGCGCCCCCATTGAAGACTGGGAAGACCGCGAGCAGACGCTGTTTCGCGCGACTGCCTTTGGCGACGACGTTGATCGCCCGCTGAAGAAGTCCGACGGCACCTACACCTATTTCGCCGCCGATATGGCCTATCACCGAGACAAGATCGAACGCGGCTTCAAAACCCTGATCGACGTCTGGGGTGCGGATCATGGCGGCTACGTGAAACGCATGAACGCGGCCGTGAACGCGCTGGGCGCGGGCAAGGTCGCGCTTGACGTGAAGCTGTGTCAGCTCGTGCGCCTGATGCGGGCGGGCGAGCCCGTGAAAATGTCGAAGCGGGCAGGCGACTTCGTCACGCTTCGCGAGGTCGTGGAGGAAGTCGGCGTCGATCCGGTGCGCTTCATGATGCTGTTTCGGAAGAACGACGCCCAGCTCGACTTCGACCTGGCCAAAGTCATCGAGCAGTCCAAGGAAAATCCGGTCTTCTACGTCCAGTACGCCCACGCCCGCGGCAAGTCCGTGTTCCGGAACGCGAAGGGGGCGGCCCCGGAGTTATCCACCGATCCGGCAAGTCTGGCCGGTGCCGATCTGAGCGTGCTGACCGACGAGGCGGAACTCGCGCTGATCAAAAAGCTGGCGCAGTGGCCGAGGCTGGTCGAGGCAGCGGCAGAATTCCACGAGCCGCACCGGGTAGCTTTCTACCTCTACGACCTCGCTAGTTCCTTCCATTCATTATGGAATAAAGGAAAAGACGCGCCTCATTTACGCTTCATTATGGAAGATAACCCTAAATTCACCATGGCCCGGTTGAGTCTCGTCAAAGGCTTAGTCGGAGTGTTGGCCTCAGGTTTGGCCATTTTAGGTGTCAGAGCGGCCGAAGAAATGCGTTAACGGCCCTCCGCGCGGAGTGTTAGTATGAGTATTGCGCGGACTTTGAGGAACGATCGGGAGAAAATGGGCGAACACCCCATGTACCGGCCCTCCCGGGGCCACGGGCAGTCGCAAGCGCAGCCGCAGCAGGCTGTAGCGTCCTCGCGTATGCGCCGGGGCGAAGACCCGCTCGCCGAGCTCGCCCGTCTGATCGGGCAGGAAGATCCCTTCAAGGAATTCGATGCCGTTCAGCCGCGCCGCGTGGCGCCGAACGGCCAGGTAAACGGCAATGACGCGAGCCACGCGCCTTCGGTGACACCAGAGCGCCGTCCTAATGGAAATGGCGCCAGCCATGCCCAGCCGCGCAGCAACGGCCGTCAGGCAGTGGAACCGCGCCCAGCTGAAAGCCGCTACCAGCAGAGCCATACCGCTGCGCCAGCCCGCGCGCAGACTGCTCGCACCGATGAGCGTTATCCCGCGCCGCGTCCATCAACGCCGAAGGGTAACGGCGGTGCGGCCCGCACTTACGAACAGCAGCCGCGCTCAAATGGCCGCGCTGCGAACGGACAGCTTGCCGAGCGCGCACCCCGCGCCCGTGAGAGCTATGCGGACGAAACCACCCGTCCTGCGCAGACGCCCGAGCGCTCCCGCCGTGAAGCCCCACGGACCGGCTATGTGCCGGAAGAAGCGCCGCGTCACGCCCGCAGCCGCCCGCAGCCGGCCTATCGCGACCAGTATCAGCGCGGTTATCAGAACGACTACGATCCGGAATACGACGACGAAGCCTACCTCCCGGATCATGCGGAAGACATTTACGATGATGTGCAGCGTCCAAGCCGCGGTTGGGGCTTCTGGCTTGTTGCTGGTGTTGTCATTGCGAGTTTGATCGCGGTCGCCTTCCTCGGCGTCTTCGCATATCGCACCGTGTTCAACGCGCCGCCGCGCGCGGCTGTGGTCACGAAGTCGAACGTGCCTACCAAGGTCGAGCCGAATAACACGCCGCAGGCGGCAGTCCCCCAAAGCAACAAGCCGATCCAGGATCGCGTTTCGGGTGCTGCGGACCAGACGAAAGTCATGCGCCGCGAGGAAACCCCGGTCGATCTGACACAGCCAAATTCGCCAGCGCCCCAGCAACAGCAGCCGCAGGTTCAGCGCGTGCCGCAGTTCACCCCGCCGCCGCCGCCGCCGCAGCAGCAACAGCCGCAGTCTCCGCCGCAGGCAACCGAACAGCAGCCGAAGCGCGTGAAGACGATTGCCGTGCGTCCGGATGGAAGTCTTGTGCAGCCGAATTCCAGCCCGCAGCAAAACGCTCCGATGAACTTGCAGGCGAACCCGCCGCAGCAGGAGCCGGACACGCAGGCGTTCCCGCCGCAGAACCGTCCGAACTCGAACGTGCCCCCGGCGAACCGCAACGTCGCTTCGTTAGGGCCGACACCGGCACCGCAGACGACCAGCGGCAATTACATCGTGCAGGTCGCCTCGCATAAGACGCCGGAAGAGGCGCAGGGCGCCTGGGCCAATCTGCGCCAGCAATACGCGCAGATTTTCGCGGGCCGTAGCGCCGACATCCGAAAGGTCGATTTAGGCGACCGCGGCACTTTCTATCGGGCCATGGTTGGCCCGATGAACCGCGACCAGGCCAACGCGCTCTGCCAGAACCTGAAGACGCAGGGCGCCGGCTGTATCGTCCAGACCCGCAACTAACAGCTACTTCTCGAGACCTTCTTGACCGGGCGGGCGCGGGCGCTTACCCCGCCGCATGACCATTCGCGCCTTCATCACCGGCTGCGCCGCCACGACATTCTCCGACGATGAAAAGCGTTTCCTGTCAGAGACTTGCCCGTGGGGCTTGATTCTCTTCAAGCGAAACATTGAGAATCCCGCGCAGGTCACGGAATTGACTCGCGCCTACCGGCAGATTGTAGGCCGTGCAGATGCACCTGTGCTGATCGATCAGGAGGGAGGCCGCGTGCAACGGCTCGGGCCACCCCACTGGCCGAATTTCCCTGCCGCCGAGAAGCTGACCCACGCTTCCGATACCGAAGTCTCGGTTGAACTCGGTGCGCGGCTGATCGCGAATGAACTCGTAAGGCTTGGCATCAATGTCGATTGCCTGCCGGTGGCCGACCTTCGCTTTCCCGGCGCGCATGATGTGATCGGGGACCGCTCTTATGGCAGCAATCCTAAACAGGTTGCGACGCTGGCACGTGCCGCCGCTGAAGGCTTGCTGGCGGGCGGCGTGCTGCCCGTGGTGAAGCATATTCCGGGTCACGGTCGTGCCATGGCTGACAGCCATCTCGAACTACCGAAGGTTTTCGCCTCGCGCGCCGAACTGGAGCAAACCGACTTTGAACCGTTCCGGCTTTTGTCCGATCTGCCGCTCGCGATGACAGCTCACGTTATCTATGAGGCAATCGATCCGTCGCTTCCGGCTACGATTTCGAAGGTGGTTGTCCGCGACGTGATCCGGCACCACATCGGTTTTGACGGTTTGCTTATGACCGACGACCTCTCGATGAAGGCACTTTCCGGGGCTATCGGCGAGAATACGAAAGCAGCCTTTGCAGCGGGATGCGATCTCGCGCTCCACTGCAACGGCAAGATGGATGAAATGCGTAGCGTTGCCGAGAACAGCCCGCCTCTGGACGGAAAACCGGCTGAGCGCGCGAAGAAAGCCTTGGATAGGATAGCGGCAGGCCCGAAACCGCTTGATGTCGCTGAGGCCTGGAGCCGATTTTCCGCTATGATCGAAACGGTTTGAGACGGAATCAGTAGCGTGGAAACCAGCGACTTCGAACTGCCCGAAGCGGAACGCGCGAGCCACGAGCCACAGCTCGTGGTGGACGTCACCGGCTTTGAAGGTCCGCTCGACCTCTTGTTGATGCTCGCGCGCACGCAGAAGGTTGATCTCGCGAAGATTTCCATTCTCGCGCTCGCCGAGCAGTACCTCGAGTTTATTCGTCAGGCGCGCGATCTCCGTATCGAAGTCGCAGCCGACTATCTCGTCATGGCGGCGTGGCTCGCTTACCTGAAGTCGCGCCTGCTGCTGCCGGAAGCCGCCGGTCCGGAAGAACCTTCCGCTGCCGATCTCGCCGCCGATCTCGCGGCGCGCTTGCAGCATCTTGAGGCAATCCGCCGTGCCGGCGCGGGACTGATGACTCGCGACAAACTCGGCACGGAGTTTTTTGCCCGCGGGATGCCGGAAGAAAACGATCCGCTTCAACCGCAGCAATTTACAGCAACGATCTACGACCTGCTTTCTGCTTACGCGCTCCAGCGCCAGAAGAAGGCGCTCTCGCACCATACGGTGCAACAGCGCGTCGTTTGGTCGTTGAAAGAAGCACGCGAAGCGCTTGAACGGCTGGTCGGAGTGAGCCAAGACTGGACCCGGCTCGACAGCTTCCTGATCGACTATCTGGTCGAGCCGTCGATGCGTACAACCGTGTTGGCCTCAAGTTTTTCCGCCTCTCTCGAAATGGTCAAAGAGGGGCATCTCGAACTTCAACAAGAATCACCCTTTGCTCCGCTGTGGCTGAAACGCCGTCTGGAACCGAGGCCTGAATTGCAAGTACTGGAGACCAAGCAGTGACCGCGTTGCGCAAGCCGCCGCTCAAGATTGTTGGCTCGGAGCCTGAGACCCAGGCCGACGAAAACCAGCGCGTGCTGGAAGCGATCCTGTTTGCCGCCACCGACCCGGTGGATGAGAAGCTGCTCGCCTCGCGTCTGCCCGAAGGCGCCGACCTGAAGGAAGAACTCAAAAAACTCGGCGATCATTACGCGATCCGCGGCGTTAACCTGGTTCGCGTTGCAGGCAAATGGGCGCTGCGCACGGCTTCCGATCTCGGTCATCGCATTGCGCGCGATACGCCGCCGCCGCGCAAACTCTCGCGCGCCGCAATCGAAACGCTCGCGATCGTCGCTTATCACCAGCCGGTGACCCGCGCCGAAGTCGAAGAAATCCGCGGCGTCACGATCTCCAAGGGCACGCTGGACGTGTTGATCGAGACCGGCTGGGTGCGCCTGCGCGGCCGCCGCAAGGCGCCGGGCCGTCCGGTGACCTATGGCACCACCGAGCAGTTCCTGGTGCACTTCGGCTTGGATCAGGTCGAGGACTTGCCGGGCCTTGAAGAGTTGAAGGGTGCGGGCTTCCTCGACGACCGGCTTCCGGCCGGCTTCTCGGTACCGATCCCGAACGACATTTCCACGCTCCGGGACGACGAAGACCCGCTCGAAGAGGGCGATGCCGACCTCGATCCGGACAGCACCAAGTAACAGGACGCGCGGCCCCCAAACCGCTAGTTTGCCGCCGACATGGCGTCCCGCATCGCTCCCGCTTCCCCAACTCCCGTCTCGATCGCAGCACACCTCGCGTTCGACGACGTGCATCATTCTTACGGCGGGCCGGAGTCGGTCCGCGGGGTGACCTTGTCGGTCGATCCGGGCGAGGTCATCAGCCTGGTCGGTCCTTCGGGCTGCGGGAAGACCACGCTGCTTCGTCTCGCTGCCGGTCTTGAACGCCCGACAGCCGGCCGGGTGCTTTTGAACGGGCAGGAAATCGCTGGCCCTGCGAATTTCGTTCCGCCTGAGAAGCGCGGCATCGGCCTGATGTTTCAGGACCACGCGCTATTTCCGCATATGAGCAATCTTGAGAACGTCCGCTTCGGTCTGCGCGGTTTCTCGCGCGTCGAAGCGACTAGGCAGGCGGCACAGGCGCTCGACCGCGTCGGTCTCGGCAAGCGTGGCGGCGAATATCCGCATATGCTTTCCGGCGGCGAGCAGCAGCGCGTGGCACTGGCACGCGCAATCGCGCCGCGCCCCGCAGTGATTTTGATGGACGAGCCGTTCTCCGGTCTGGACAGCAGGCTCCGCGATGTCGTTCGCGCGGAGACGCTCGGAATCTTGCGCGAGGCACGCGCGACCTGCGTGGTCGTCACTCACGATGCGGAGGAGGCCATGCGCATGGGCGATCGCATCGCGCTGATGAACCGGGGCAGGGTGGTCGAATTCGGCGATCCGCAACTGATCTACCGGCGTCCCGAGAGCCTGTTTGCCGCGCGCTTCTTTTGCGAGATGAACGAACTCACCGGCTGGGTCCATCGCGGGCAGATCGAAACGCCGCTTGGAACTTTCGCGGCGGGTGCCGTGACCGAAGGCGAGGCGGTGGTCTGCATCCGGCCGCAGGCTTTCGGTCTGAAATCCGCGGGCGAGGGCCTGCCTGGGCGGATTGTCGCGCACCGTTTTGTAGGCGAAGTGAACCTGCTCGAAATTGCGATGCCGGGGCTGGATGAGCCTGTGCTGGCACGGGTCCGGGAACCCGTTAACCGCAAAGAGGGCGAGGATGTAGGCGTCGAGATCGACCCTTCCGAAGTTCTTGTTTTTGCCTCCTCCCGGCCCTAGGTTCGTGCAACACAACGAAAATTGGCTGGTTTCGGCGGTGCCGCACTGACCTGCCAGCGGAGGACTCCATGGGTGGTTTGAGTATCTGGCATTGGCTTGTCGTGGCCGTGATCGTGCTGCTCCTGTTCGGACGCGGCAAGATTTCCGAGCTGATGGGCGATGCCGCCAAGGGCATCAAGGCGTTCAAGAAAGGCATGGCGGACGATGAGCCGGCCGCCACCAACACCACGCCGCCGAAAACCATCGATCAGAATCCGCCGGTGGTTCGCCGCACCGACGATCAGAAGATCGGCTGACGCCACTCGCTTGCGGCGCCTTTCGCCGGGCGCCTCCGGCCGCGGCGAGGTAGCACTGTATGTTCGACATTGGTTGGAGTGAGCTTCTCCTTATCGGGATCGTCGCGCTCGTTGTTATCGGGCCGAAGGATCTGCCGAAGGTATTGCGCGCGCTCGGCACCATGATGTCGAAGGTACGCTCGATGGCGAGCGAGTTTCAGGGTCAGTTTCAGGACGCGATGCGCGAGGCCGAACTCTCCGACCTGAAAAAGGAAGCCGAAAAACTCGCGGCCTCTGCGACCGACGCCATCCAGAATCCGATGCAGTCGATCCAGAATTCGATCGAGCAGCCGACGCAGTTGCAGCCGACGCCGCCTGCCGCGACCGACGCGCAGGTCGATCAGCAGATTGCAGCACCGACGCAGCTGGCTCCCGTCAATATCGAGCCGGCACCGATCGCTCCTGCGGCCGCGACCTCCGCCGAAACGCCGAGCGAGCCGGTTCGTAAACAGAGTGCCGGGTCATGAGCGATACGGAAATCGACGCCAGCAAGGCGCCCTTGATGGATCATCTGATCGAGTTGCGCTCGCGGCTCATCAAATCGCTGCTCGTGTTCATGGTAATGATGATCGTCTGCTTCGCCGGCGCGAAGTACATCTACAATATTCTCTTGTTTCCCTATCAGCTTGCTGCCGGCGCGGATGCGAAGATCGAGTTGATCTATACCGCGCCGCAGGAATTCCTGATCACGCAGATCAAGCTCGCGATTTTCGGGGCGGCGTTTCTGTCGTTTCCGGTAATCGCGACGCAGATTTACGCCTTTGTCGCGCCCGGCCTCTACAAACACGAGAAGGGCGCGTTCGTGCCTTACCTCATCGCGACGCCGTTCTGCTTTTTGCTGGGTGCGGCCTTCGTTTATTTCATCGCGATGCCGCTTGCGATGGGCTTCTTCATCGGAATGCAGCAGCTCGGCAGCGGCCCTGAGATCAAACTGCTACCGCGCGTGTCAGAATATCTGTCGTTGATCATGGCGCTGATCTTCGCCTTCGGCATCTGTTTCCAGTTGCCGGTGATCCTGACGCTCTTGGCGCGCATCGGGGTGGTCACGGCTGCCTGGCTGCGCTCGGTTCGGCGATACGCCATCGTCGCGGTGTTCGTGGTGGCGGCCGTGCTGACGCCGCCGGACGTAATTTCACAGCTCGCGCTTGCCCTGCCTACCTTGCTCCTTTACGAAGTTTCGATCTGGCTCGTGGCGGCGGCGGAGAAGAAGCGGGCGGCGGCGCAGGCCACAACGGACGCTTCGTCCACGGAAGTGACGGCGCCTCCGGCAAGCCCGTCCAGCACTTAGTTAAAGTAGCGCTTTAAGTAGAAAATCGTGCGTAATCAGAGGCTATTACGCAGGAATAAATATGCACGACATTAAGTGGATTCGCGACAACCTGGCAGACTTCGACAAGGCGCTGAAGCGCCGTGGGCTTAGCGCGGGGTCGCCTGACCTCCTCGCGCTCGACGAGAAGCGCCGGGCCGTGATCGCGAAGCTCCAGACCATGCAGGAGCGCCGCAACGCAGTCTCAAAAGAAGTGGGCGAGGCCAAGAAGGCGAAAGACGAAGCCCGCGCGACCAAGCTGATGGCCGAGGTCGGCAGCATCAAGGACGAGATGCCGAAGCTGGAGGCCGAGCAGCAGGCGATCGAGAAGAAGCTCGACGATTTGCTGGCCTCCATCCCGAACTTGCCCGCCGCCGACGTTCCGGACGGCAAGGATGAGACCGGCAACAAGGAATATCGCCGCCACGGGGCGATCCCGAACATGGCGTTCAAGCCGAAGCTGCATTTTGAGATCGGCGAAGCGCTCGGATTGATGGATTTCGAGGCGGCGGCGAAGATTTCCGGCGCACGTTTTGTCGTTCTGAAGGGTGCTTTGGCGCGTCTCGAGCGTGCGCTGGGGCAGTTGTTCCTCGACGTTCACACCGGCGAGAACGGCTACACCGAAGTGAATCCGCCGGTACTCGTTAAGAACGAGGCGATGTTCGGGACTGCGCAACTGCCGAAATTCAAAGAAGACCAATTTCACGCTTCTAGCGTTCTCGACGCTAAAACTTTTCGCGAAAATATTGTTCCTGAGTTGCCCAAGAACGCGACTGTCGAACAGATAAGCGAAGCTTTAGATGGGATTCTCACGGCAATCCAAAATCGAACGCCGTATTGGCTCATCCCAACCGCCGAAGTTTCGCTCACAAACCTCGTCCGCGAAGACATCACCGACGAAGCCAAGCTCCCGATGCGGCTTACCGCTTGCACGCCGTGCTTTCGCGCGGAAGCCGGTGCCGCCGGAAAAGACACGCGCGGCATGATCCGCCAGCACCAGTTCACCAAGGTCGAACTGGTCTCGATCACGACGCCTGAACAGAGCGGCGAAGAGCACGAGCGAATGCTGAAATCCGCCGAAAAAGTGCTCCAGAAACTGGGCCTGCATTATCGCGTGATGACGCTTTGCACCGGCGACATGGGTTTTGCCTCCCAGAAGACCTACGACATCGAGGTCTGGCTGCCGGGTGAGAACACCTACAGAGAAATCTCTTCCTGCTCGAACTGCGGCGACTTCCAGGCCCGCCGCATGAACGCGCGGTATCGCGCGAAGGACGCGAAAAGCCCGCGCTATGTCCACACGCTGAACGGCTCCGGTGTAGCGGTCGGCCGCGCGCTGATCGCGGTCCTTGAGAATTACCAGAACGAGGACGGCTCGGTCACAATTCCGGAGGCCTTGAAGCCCTATATGGGCGGCCTCACCAAGATCATGAAAGCGAACTGATTTGCGTATTCTCGTTACCAACGACGACGGCATTCATTCTTCCGGCCTCGATGCGCTGGTCCGCATCGCAAAGACGCTCACCGACGACGTCTGGGTCGTGGCGCCGGAGTTCGATCAGTCCGGCGTTTCGCACTCGTTATCGCTGTCCGATCCGCTTCGGCTGCGTAAAGTGGCCGACAAGCGCTTCGCCGTGAAAGGTACGCCGACCGATTGCGTGATCATGGGTGTGCGCCATGTGCTCGAAGACAAGCGCCCGGACCTTGTGTTGTCGGGCATCAACCGTGGGCAGAATCTCGCGGAAGACGTGATCTATTCCGGCACCGTCGCGGGCGCGATGGAAGGCACCATTCTCGGCATACAGGCGATTGCGCTGAGCCAGGCTTACGGCCCGGAGACGCGCGACAAGCTCGGCTACGACACGGTCGAGGCGCTCGCCCCGGACCTTCTCAAAAAGCTCCTGAAAGACCCGCTGCCGGTCGGCGTTTTGCTCAACATCAACTTCCCGGATTGCCGGCCGGACCAAGTCAAAGGTGTTGCCATCACGACGCAGGGCCGCCGCGATGCCGAGTTGCTGATGGTCGACAAGCGTCAGGACGGCCGCGGCTTCCCGTATTACTGGATCGGCTTTCAGCGCATCAAACGCACCTTCTCCGACGGCAGCGATTTGTCCGCGATCGAACGCAAAATGATCTCGGTGACCCCGCTCAAAATCGACCTGACCGACAAGCCGTTCATGACAAAATTGGCTGCGATGTTCGACAAGAGCGAACTAACCACCTGACCTGAAGGAGCTGCTGGCGCGGATGGCGGACCGCAACAAGCGCGACGAGGAATTCGAGCGCAGAAACGCGGAAGCGCGGATGGAGTTTTTGCTCTCCATGCGCCGCCGTGGCATTCGCGACGTGAAGGTCCTGCGCGCGCTGGAGCAGGTGCCGCGCGAGATTTTCGTCGAAGCCGAACACGCAAACGTCGCTTACGCCGATCAGGCGCTCCCGATCGACTGCGGCCAGACCATCAGCCAGCCTTATGTCGTTGCGACCATGACAGAGGCGCTGGATGTGGAGCCCGCCCATAAGGTGCTCGAAATCGGTACCGGCTCCGGTTATCAGGCCGCGGTTCTCGGTATGCTCGCGAAATCGGTCGTGACCATCGAGCGCTATCGCACGCTCGGAGATTTAGCCTCCGCGCGGCTGCGCGTGCTGGGGCTGAAAAACGTCACCGTCCGCATCGGCGACGGCAGTTTCGGCGCGCCGGATGAGGCGCCATTCGACCGGATCATGGTCACAGCCGCGGCCGAAACCATCCCGTCAGCGCTTGTCGATCAGCTAGGAAATGGCGGCCGCATGATCGCGCCGGTTGGCCCGCAGAACGGTGTCCAGGCGCTGCGCTTATTCACGAAAAGCGCAGGCAAGGTCGAGCATCTGGACCTGATGTCGGTCCGTTTCGTGCCGCTGGTCGAGGGCAAGGCGTCGGCCCTCTAGGCGCGACCGCGCTTCTTAACCTTTGGCGGGGGCAGCGAAATTTCGTCCGGACCCCGTTTTTCTTAAGTCTGCGTTTACCGGACAGAGCCTATTCCTCAGGCGTGTTGTTGCGTTCTGAGTGAGTAGTGATGCGTACAAATTTGATGCGCTTCCGGGGAGCCTTGCTCGCCCGCTGTACCGCTGTCGCCGCCATTGGCGCTCTAGCTGCTGCTTGCAGCTCCGATGTGACGCGGTTTGACTCCAATCCGTTCGGCAACCGGCAGGATACGACGGCGTCGATCCCGCAGCAGCAGAACAATTCCCAGATGCCGGCGCAGGTGCCGGGTCACCAGCTGCCGCAACGAAATCATGTCGAGACGCAGCCGCTGAACAATCCGCAGCAGCCGCCCGCCGCGAACTATCGCCCGAACACGTTGCCCGCGTCGCCCGCGCCGCAGGCGAAAAACAACCAGTTGAATGCGCCGCGCACCACGGCAGCCGTGAACGTCAATGACTGGTCGTGGGATGGCGGCCGCGCCGTCACCGTGGCGCAAGGAGAAACCGTCTATTCGATCTCGCGCAAGCACAACGTGCCGGCCGAAGTCATTCTTCGTGCGAACAATTTGCAGAGCGCGAGTATGATCCAGCCGGGTCAGCGCATCGTGATTCCGGTGCGCCGTAACGCAAACGCGCCGGCGACCCAGAATACGCCAGTCGCAAACGCGCCGATGGGTACGCATACGACCGCTTCAGGCGATACAATCTACTCGCTGTCGCGCAAGTACAAAACCACGCCGCAGGCGATCGCGAATGCGAACGGATTGACGCTGTCGACGCAGCTGAAGATCGGCCAGCAGGTCAAGATTCCGTCGAGCAACCCGATTGCGAACACGCCGGCGCCACAGAAGAACGTGCAGACGGTTCCGCAGACGCCGCCGCAGCAGGTTGTGCAGAACGAGAACGTTCCGTCACCTGAGAATGTCGGTGTTGTTCGTCCGAACACGCCGCCCGCCGTGAACGATGCGCCGCGCGCACAGAATAACGGTCCAAGCTTCCACTGGCCGGTTCGTGGCCGAATTCTCTCGGCCTACGGCAAAAAGCCGAACGGCCAGCAGAACGACGGCATCAATGTTTCCGTGCCCGAAGGCACGCCGATCCGCGCTTCGGAAGACGGCGTGGTTGCTTATGCGGGCAACGAACTGAAGGGCTTCGGCAATCTCGTACTCGTGCGCCATGCCGACAACTGGGTCACGGCTTACGCCCATCTCAGTACGCTGGACGTGAAAAAGGATCAGAAGGTGAAGCGTGGCGATATTATCGCGCGCGCGGGCCAGACCGGCGGCGTAACCTCGCCGCAGTTGCACTTCGAAATCCGCAAGGGTTCGAGCCCGGTCGATCCGGAAAAGCACCTCTCCGGAATATAGTTCGTCTTAGAAATTGATGACGCGAACCGTGCGCCCCTGCACCGAGCAGGTAGGCGCATAGGCGTGTTGGTCAAGCCGGCAATCGCTGGAACTGAGCTTGCGAGAACTTTCCGCAGCCGTGCTCTGCACAGGGTTGGAAACTGCGGTTGCTTCGCTGGGCGCCGGCATCAGCGCAATGGCAATCAGAAATGCCAGCATGATGCCGCCGAAAACCAGAAGTCTGGGGTAGAGCGAAAGTACGTCCTGCATGGTCTTGTGCCAGTCTTGAAAGCCGTATCTGAACGATCAACGCGCTTTTGCGCCGCAAGTTCCTAAGGTCCATCAAAAATCGACCACTGGAACGATGGGAAAGCCCTCGGCGGCGGGCGATTGCGCTGGAATTGCTCCGGCGAGTTATTTCGCCCGGCCGTCGCAGCCCTCTGCGGTAACGCGGCATTCGCCTTGACGATCGCGGCCCGCGGTATCTTCACAGCGCTGTGTGGCCTCCCGCCGTGCTCCAGCGAGCGTGTCGGCAATCGCCCAGCCGGCACCCGGCGTGCCTGCCTGCGGGTCGAGTGATACCGCTACGCATTGATCTCTGAACGTACGGATGAGTTTGCAGAGTTGCCGGGTCGCAGGCGGCGCATCCTGCGAATTCTGACACTCCCGGAGCGCGCGATCTTCAGCTTCGGCGTCGGTTTTGAAGTTATAGGAAATACCGCTCGAATAACCGTCTCTGGCAACGTCATTGGGTTCGGCGACCGCGATGGCGCCGGCGGCGAAAGTGGAGGACATGGATGCGAGCATCCCGAAGATCGTCGCCGCAGCGAGAAGTTTTTTCATTTGCACTTACCGGTGAATGTTACGTGTGAATTGGATGGCTTTTTTACTTCGCAGTTCCGTCGCAGCCGCCGTTGATCACGCGGCAGGCGTGCCCGCGGTTTCCGGCGGTTGCACGGCAATTCTCTAGCGCGGTGCGCTCGGCTTCGGCCTTGGTAGGTGCAATGGCATAGCCGGTACCGGTCGCGCCCGGTTCGATGTCGAGCGCGATCGTCACGCATTGGTTGGAAAAGCTTCGGACCGTCTTGCACAACGTTCGTACTGCCTCCGTGGCATCGGCCTTGTGGCGGCATTGTTCGAATGCACGGGCCTGCGCCACGTCTTCGTTGGATTGATTGACCGACCAGCCGGAGGCAAAGCCGTCGGCCAGATCCTTCGGCTCGCCGATGACGAGCGCGCCGGCGGCGAATACCGGCGACGAAAATGTGAGAGTAACGAGCAGGCCAGTGGCCGCGAAAAAGTTCTTCATGACAGCGCCCCAACGCCTCTGGAACAGAACGGATTAGCGAAGCCTAGCTTTCCTTTAAGCGCCCGCGCAAGAACTTGCGGGCAACCGAATAGGGCCACGCGGGACGCCGTGTCGCGGCGACGCCTCCACCGAATTGGACGATAGAGCGCCGTCTGTAGCGCAGGGGATGGCGATGAAGTTTGCGGTAATCGGGATCGCGCTGCTTGTTTGCGGCTGCACCCAACTCGCTTCCGAGAATCCGCCGCTGAACGCCACGGCGGAAGCCCGTTGTGCGGAGTTCAGCCGGATCGCAAATGATTTGACGACGACGGCCTATCGTCGTGCCGCGGCACTCGAGCAACTCAGGGCGCAGCGCTGTCCGGGGTACCAGTAGCGCTCGGCGTACGATGCGTGATCTTGCCGATCCGCAGTCCCGCACATGACTAAGCTCGCCGGACGCTGAAGAAAGATCGGGCGCGGCCCGTGAGGGAGCCGCGCCCGTTACCTAGATCCTGCCCAGCAATACGAGGATCAGCAGGATAACGACCACGAGGCCGAGGCCGCCGCCACCGTAGTAGCCGGTGCCGTAGAATGGGCCACCGCCGAGGCCTGAAAAGCCGCCGAGCAAAATGATGACCAGAATAATCAGCAGGATTGTGCCTAAAGACATCGCCTAGCCTCCGTTCGCCTCTCCTACAAAAAGAAAACCCGGAGGCGAGGCGCGCTCCGGGTTTTGGTGTCGGCCGCCCGGGGGGAAGGCGTTGCTTGACAGACATTCAATGCGCGAGCTGGAGGGAGGTTCCTGATCACGGCGGATTTATTTGTATGTGATCGACCGGAGGCGCAGGGGAACCCGGCGGCAGGAGCCGCGTTAGGTAGCCATGCGAGTCCACGAATATTGCCAGGCCAGCGCGGTCGAAGCCGTAAATAAGGCGAACGATCCGCTGCTTCCGTACACAGCGCGCGTCGAGTGGGCGCGTATTGCGAAAGTCTGGCAGGACGTGGCGCAGCAAAACAATCTGATTGAAGAACGCATCACAGTTGTTCGGCTGGGCAGAGGCTCGCCCGGACCGAACGATACAGTTCATTAGTCGGTCTCCAGATTCCCCTGCCGCAAAGCGGCACTTCCACATCCTGACGTAGCGTCAACTCACTTTGCTTCGCCAGTACGCGCGAAGCGGGCTATAGCTGTTCGCGTCAGGGGTGATCTTCATGGCTGCGCGCGTCTTTTATGGCTGGTGGATCGTCGCCGCTTGTCTCGTCATCGCGATCCTGAGCTGGGGCTTGGGAATTTTCGGTGTCGGCGTTTCGATCTACGCGATCAGCCAGACGCGCGGCATTTCCGTCGGCTCTGTTTCGACCGCGTTCACGGTGTCGGCTATCGTTTCGGCGATAGCGTCGTTTTTCGTTGGCCCGCTGATCGATCGCTACGGCCCGCGTCTGGTGATGGCGCTTGGCGCGATCACGATGGCTGCAGGGATTGCACTCATCGGTCAGGTGCAGACGCTCGCGCACGCTTACGGCGCTTTCATTCTTTCCGGGCTTGGCAACGCGTGCCTATCGGTCACCGCTATCACGGCTGCGATCTCACCCTGGTTCGAGAAGCATCAGGGCCGAGCGATGTCGTCAGCGATGCTGGGCGCTTCCGTAGGCGGCATGAGTTCGACGCCGATACTTATATTTGGAGTCGAGAAGATCGGGTTCTCCGCGACCATGCTTTGGGGCGCGGGTCTTATGCTTGCGATTGTCCTGCCGCTCGCGCTCTTCGTCATGAAGAAGAGTCCGACTGAGTTGGGGCTTTATCCGGATGGTGAACAGCCCCAAGCAAAGAACGAACAAGCGCCACCACGCTCCTTCAGCCGGGCAGAGGCGATAAGGACCGCAGCCTTTATCTCGCTTGTCGTTGCGTTTTCGCTTGGCCTTGGCGTTCAGGTTGGTTTTCTTACGCATCACGTCACGCTCTCTGTGCCTTTGCTCGGCGCAAGCGGTGCGGCGTTTATCGTTTCGATTACGGCAATCGCCGCCTTCCTTGGCCGTGTCGCGCTCGCGCGCTGGGCCGATCAGGTGGACTTGCGTGTCACGTCCGCAATCGTTCTTTTCGTGGCGGCGGTTTCACTGGAGGCGATAGCAGTACTGCCGCTGGTCTGGGTTCTGGTCGGCGCGAGCGTCGTTTACGGTTTGACTACAGGGAACGTAACTTCCCTGTCGCCGATTATCGTGCGGCGAGAATTCGGTGCGGGCGCCTTCGGTGCGATCAATGGCGCCGCCTGGATGGTGATCGGGATCGCTTGCGCGCTTGGGCCAGCGTTGTTCGGCTGGCTCTACGATTACTTCGGCGGCTATACGGTTGCACTGCACATAGCAGCGGCTCTCGACCTGATTGCTGCCGCAATTGTTTACGCGGGACGACCCCGGAAATCACTTTCATAAGTACAAACGCGAAATTTTACGCGTCATTATCCAGACGCAATTTTTTAATTCGCTACGCTTTCGTACTCCGGGAATCATTTCCGGGGGCGATGGAGGAATACCGAAATGCGTACGATCATCTTGGCGCTGGCGCTGACCTTTGCGGCGACGACCGCGCACGCGCAGGCGACTTGTTCTGCGGAAGCCGACTCGAAGAAGCTTGCTGGCGCTGCCAAGTCGAGCTTTCTGAAGAAGTGCGAAACGGACGCCAAGGCATCTTGTGACAAGAAGGCCGCGGACCAGAAGCTCTCGGGCGCTGCGAAGAACAGCTTCACCACGAAGTGCGTGAAAGACGCCGTCTAAGCAGATTTAAAATTTTGATTGGAGCGCCGGAGAGAAATCTCCGGCGCTTTTTCTTTTACGAAACGCGCACCATACGCTTGCCCCGATTGTCGCCGTTGAGCAAACCGATCAGCGCTTTCGGTGTGTTCTCGAGACCTTCGAGAATATCTTCTTGCACCTTAAGTTTGCCGGAAGCGACCCAGCTTTGCAGTTCGGCGACCGCTTTCATTGCCTGATCGTAGTAGTCCATCACGATAAAGCCCTGCACGCGCAGACGCTTCACGACGATCAGACCCGGTACGCCCCGCGGACCGGCAGCGGGTGCGGCGCCGTCATAGGCCGAGACCGCACCACAGCAGGCGATGCGGCCATGCAGCTTCATCTGCGAGAGGCACGCCTCGAAAATATCGCCGCCGACGTTGTCGAAATAAACGTCGATGCCGTCGGGGCAGGCGGCCTTCAGCGATTTGAAAACAGGTCCGGACTTGTAATCGACCGCTTCGTCAAACCCGAGATCGGATTTCAGCCAGTCGCATTTCTCTTTGCCGCCTGCGATGCCGACCACGCGGCAACCTTTAATTTTCGCGATCTGCCCGACCAGCGATCCGACCGAACCGGCGGCAGCCGAGACCACAACCGTTTCGCCTGCTTTCGGCTGGCCGACATCGAGCAAACCGAAATAGGCAGTGAGGCCCGCAACGCCGTAGACGCTAAGCAGGTTCGACATCGGCTTGATGTTCGGAACCTTCAAGAGCTTGCGGCCGGGAAGGGACGCATATTCCTGCCAGCCGGTGTCCGCGAACACGAGGTCGCCGGCCGCGAAGTTAGGCGCTTTGCTCTCGATGACTTCCGCAATCGCGCCGCCCGCCATGACGGAGCCCGCGCCGACCGCTTCGCGATAGGTCGCGCCCTGCATCCACGCACGGTTCGCGGCGTCCAGCGAGATCAGGCGGACTTTGAGCAGCACTTCGCCATCCTTCGGCGAAGGCATCGCACCTTCCTGCAATTTGAAATGTTCGGGTCCGAGTTTCCCCTTGGGCGTTTCGGCGAGCAGTATCTGGCGGTTCATATGATCTGTCTCTCTATGAAATCTTCACACCTAAACGGCCGGCGAGGTCTTGCACGAATTGCCACGCAACGCGGCCTGAACGCGAGCCACGCGTGGTCGACCACTCCAGCGCATCGCGGCGAAGCTGTTCCGCTTCTACCGGAATCTTGAAGTGAGAAACGTAGCCGCTGACCATCGCAAGGTACTCGTCCTGCGAGCAACGGTGAAAGCCGAGCCACAGCCCGAAGCGATCTGACAGCGAAACCTTCTCTTCGACGGCTTCGCCTGGATTGATCGCGGTAGAGCGCTCGTTCTCGACCATCTCGCGCGCAAGCAGATGGCGGCGGTTCGAGGTCGCATAGAGAATGACGTTATCGGGCCGGCCTTCGATACCGCCTTCGAGCACAGCTTTCAGCGATTTATAGGAAGTGTCGTTGCCGTCGAAGGAGAGATCGTCACAAAACACGATGAAACGATCTTTTGAGCCGCGCAGAAGGTTCATCAAGATCGGCAATGACTCGATGTCTTCGCGGTGAATCTCGATGAGCTTCAGGTTCTTGGTCTGTGCGTTGATCGAGGCGTGAACCGCTTTCACAAGTGAAGACTTGCCCATGCCGCGCGCACCCCACAGGAGTGCGTTGTTCGCGGGCAGCCCTTTCGCGAAACGCTCGGTATTTTCGACCAGCGTGTCGCGCATCCGGTCGATGCCCTTAAGCAGCATCATTTCGACGCGGTTCACCTTAGCAACCGGATCGAGCCGTTTCTGCGCGGCGTTCCAGATGAAGGCTTCGGCTTTGGCGAAATCGGGGGCTTCGACCGCGGGCGGTGCCCAGCGGTCTACGGCGGCAGCCACGCGCGAAAGCGCGTCGGCGAGCATACCCAGAATCGTGTCGGAGGAGGCGGGTCGGTTCATTTCGGCTTCCTTGTCATGGCGGCATAGCGCGGCGGCTTTGCCGCAGGCAAGGCAAGCGCCCTTAAAGGCCTAATAAGCCTATCCAGGGCTTAGAAAACGCCCGATTCCGTTGCAATCCGGTCCTCCGCAAGTATAGTCCCGCCCGATTTGGCGGCCCGGACTTTCCGGCCCTGCCGCCCACCTAGAAGCCCCGAGGAGGCCATGTTTATCACCCCCGCTTATGCGCAAGGCGCACCCGCTGGCGGCAGCGATATGCTTGTTTCGTTGCTCCCGTTCATCGCGATCTTCGTGATCATGTATTTCCTGATCCTCCGCCCGCAGCAGAAGCGGGTGAAGACGCACACCGAAATGGTGAAAAACCTGCGCCGCGGCGACACGGTGATCACCAATGGCGGCCTGATCGGCAAGATTTCCAAAGTGATCGACGATCACGAAGTCGAGGTTGAAATCGCGGACGGGATCAAGATCCGTCAGGTCAAGCAAATGGTGACCGAGGTCCGTGCCAAAGGCGAGCCGGCCTAAGACTTAGAAGCGCGCTACTTCGGCGCCCCTCTCGCGTCTGGAAACTACGAAATGCATCTATCCACCTGGCGGGCATTCGCGATCATCGTGTTCTCAGCGATGCTTTGCGCGCTCGCGGTTCCCAACCTGCTTGCACCGGCGACCTTCGACGCCCTGCCGTCTGCGCTGAAGCGCAAGATGGTGCTTGGCCTCGATTTGCAGGGCGGCTCGCATCTTCTGTTGCAGGTGGACGCGGATTTCGTCCGCAAGGAGAAGGGCGAGAACCTGCGCGACGACGTGCGCCGCGTGCTGCGCGACGCGAAGATCGGCTACACCAACCTTGCGCTACAAGGCCTGACCACCTCCGTCCGCATTCGCGAAGAGAAAGACGTGCCGGAAGCGCTCCGTAAGCTGCGCGAACTCTCGCAGCCGCTCGCCGGCGTTTTCGCAGGCTCCAACATTCAAGATATCGAAATCAACGAGAACGGCGGCTTGATCCGTCTCACGATCTCGAATGCTGGCATCATCCAGCGCGTCGGTCAGTCGGTCGAGCAGTCGATCGAGATTGTGCGCAAACGCGTCGACGAACTCGGCACGGTCGAACCGTCGATCCAGCGCCAGGGCCTCGATCGCATTCTTGTACAGGTGCCGGGCCTGGATAACCCGAAGCGCCTGATCGACCTCATCGGCCAGACCGCGAAGCTCACGTTCCGCATGGTCGACCTGACCAGCTCCGTGCAGAACCCTTCTCCAGACTCCGAAGTGCTGCCGTCGAACGAAGGCCAGCAGTATGTGATCGAGAAGCGCGTCGTCGTCGCGGGTGAAGATCTGATCGACGCCCAGCCGCAGAACGACTCTCGCTCCGGCGAGTGGGTCGTGAGCTTCCGCTTTAACAGCGCAGGCGCACGCCGTTTCGCGAACGCGACGCGCGACAATGTCGGCCGTCCGTTTGCGATCGTGCTCGACAATAAAGTTATTTCCGCGCCGACAATCCGCGAGCCCATTATCGGCGGAGCGGGCCAGATTTCCGGCAGCTTCACCGCGCAGACTGCGAACGACCTCGCGATCCTCTTGCGCGCGGGCGCATTGCCGGCGCCACTGACCGTAATCGAAGAGCGCACGGTTGGCGCGGGCTTGGGCGAGGATTCGATTCAAGCCGGTATCAAGGCGGCATGGATCGGGTCGATCTTCGTGATCGTCTTTATGTTCGTGACCTACGGCTTGTTCGGACTGTTCGCGAACATCGCGGTCGCCGTGAACGTCGGCATGATCCTCGGCATTCTTTCGCTGCTTGGAGCGACGCTTACGCTGCCAGGCATTGCCGGCATCGTGCTTACCGTCGGCATCGCGGTCGACAGTAACGTGCTGATTTACGAGCGCATCCGCGAAGAAGTGCGTGGCGGGCGCTCGGCGTTGTCAGCGCTGAATGCCGGCTTCGACCGCGCGCTTGCGACCATTCTCGACTCGAATCTGACCACTTTCATCGCGGCGGTCGTGCTGTTTTATGTCGGCACCGGCCCGGTGCGCGGCTTTGCCGTCACCTTCGGGATCGGCATTCTGACGACGCTCTTCACCGCCTTCACCTTCACCCGTCTTCTGGTAGCGCTCTGGTATCACTGGTGGCGCCCGAAGACCCTGCCGATCTGATCCGGAGCGACCGATGCGTATTCCGCTGCTTCGTCTCGTTCCTGACGAAACTAAAATCGACTTCGTCCAGTTTCGCCGCTTCAGCTTTCCGCTGTCGGCAATTCTGTCGCTGCTCGCGGTGTTCGCGTTCTATCATTACGGGCTGAACCTCGGCATCGACTTCAAGGGCGGCACCATCATCGAGGTGCAGAGCAAGGCGCCGAAGGTCGATATCGCCGGAATGCGCGCGACACTCGAGAAGCTCGAGCTCGGCGAAGTCCAGCTTCAGCAGTTCGGTGCCAATGAAGTGCTGATCCGTGTCGCGCAGCAGCCGGGCGGGGACGCCGCGCAGCAGGTTGTCGTGACCAAGGTACGCGCAGCGCTTGGGGATGGTGTCGAGTATCGCCGCGTAGAAGTGGTCGGACCCCGCGTATCGGCCGAGTTGCTGGGCTACGGCATCATCGGCCTCGGCTTGGCTATCATCGGCATTCTGATTTACTTATGGTTCCGCTTCGAGTGGCAGTTTGCACTCGGCGCCATGATTGCGAACATCCACGACATCGTGCTCACGATCGGATTCATGGCTGTGACCCAGATCGACTTCGATCTGACTTCGGTTGCAGCCTTGCTTACTATTCTAGGCTATTCGCTCAACGATACGGTCGTGATCTTTGACCGTATTCGCGAGTTGCTGCGCAAATACAAGCGCCTGCCGATGAAGGAACTGCTGAACGAGGGCGTGAACCAGACGCTTTCCCGTTCGGTGATCACCCACGTTACGGTCACGCTCGCGCTAATCGCGCTTCTGGTCTGGGGCGGACGCGCGATCCATGGCTTCGCGGCGGTGATGACCTTCGGCGTTGTGCTGGTCGGCACCTATACATCGATCTTCATCGCGGCTCCGATGCTGATGTATCTCGGCGTCGGCGCGCATCGCGAGCAAAACTCGACTTCGGATAACACGCCCGCACGCGTCACTCCGTGAGCGCATCGAAAGACGATCCGCATTTTCCGGGCCACGCGCCTATAGAGGGATACGGGCAGGGCGGCTTTCGTTTCGCCGGTATGTCGCATCGAGGCTCGCTTCTGATTGTACCGAGCGGAATTTATGCGTGGACCGTGTTCGCTCCGGAACAGTTAGACGAGCAATCTCTCGCGAGGGTTTTCTTGGAAGCTGGCGAGATCGATCTTCTGATGATCGGATCGGGCCGCGATCCCGTGGCGTTGCCTTCGGCTTTGCGTGAGCGCTGCAAGCAAGCGAATATCTCGGCCGATGTTCAGCCGACCGGCGGTGCCGCTTCGACCTACAACGTACTGCTCGATGAAGGCCGCCGCGTTGCCGCCGCCTTGATTGCTGTAAGCTGAGCTTATGAAAGCCGACTACGAGCATTGCGAGGCGCTGGTGCGCGAGCGCGACCGCGAGCGCTTTCTGGCAACCTTGTTTGCACCTGCTGCCGTGCGTCCGCATCTCTTCTCGCTTTATGCGTTCGATCTGGAAATCGCGCACGTGCCGGACGCGGTAAGGGAGCCGATGGCGGGCGAAATCCGCTTGCAGTGGTGGCGCGAAGCACTGGCCGGTGAGCGGGCGGAAGAAGCAAAGGCGAACCCGGTCGCGGCAGCATTGCTCGATACGGTGAAGCAAAAGAACCTGCCTACGCCGGCGCTTATCAAGCTGATCGATGCGCGTCAGTTCGATCTGCTGGGACAGCCGATGGAGTCGCGGGAGACGCTTTACGAGTATCTCGATGCGGTCAGTGCGAGCATTTTTGATCTCGCGGCGAAGGTGCTCGATCAAACTTTTGCCGGAGCGGATTCGTCACGTCACGCCGGGCGGGGCGCCGGCATTACGCGTATCTTGCGAAACTTTGCCTTCGATATTTCAAAAGGACGCCTCTTCGTGCCGCTCGATCTGTTTGCTGCCCACGAAGTACATACAGCGAGCGTGCTCGGCGGTGAGAGTTCCACAGGCCTGCTTGCTGCATTCGATGAAATGCGAGGCGATACGCAAATGGAACTCACGCACCTTCGCGCGCTGTCTGTTCCGGCGTCGGTTCTGCCCGCATTCTTGCCAGCAACGGTAATGCCGCTTTATCTCGCGCGAATGGGGAAGACAGGCTACGATCCGTTCCGATCCAATCCTGCGGTGTCAGGACTTCGCACGCAGTTTGCGCTATGGCGCGCGGCGAGGTCCGGCAAGATTTAGTGTCTGGAGTGCCTCGCGAATGCGTCTGCCGGTTTTGTTGATTGCGTTTTTCCTGCTCAGCCAAGCCGCGCCCGCATTGGCGGAGGAAGCAGAGGCCGCGGCGTATCTCACTAAATATGAAGTGCCGCAGCCCACGATCAGCGAAGTTGTCGTCTGTCATGGCTTCGGCTGTAAATACCGGACGGCAGTTCGGCTTGCGAGCGGTGATATCGCGCGGTTGCGCGAAATCATGAAGCGTGGCCAGCGCTCTGCGGGCGCTGAAATCGATGCGATTGCAAACGCGGTTGCGTGGTTTGAGCGCCGTATCGGTCCGCATACCGGCACGACCCGCCGCACGCCGCGCGCGGGTCCGGATCAGTCCGGCGAACGCTACGAAGCGGACTGCATCGATCAGAGCGTAAACACGACGGCGCTCTTGTTACTCGCCGCGCAACTCAACCTGCTGCGTCATCACGAGGTAGAAGCGCCGCAGTCGCGCGGGTATCTCATCGACGGGCGGTATCCGCACGCGACCGCGGTGGTCGCCGACCTGCGTAGTGGAGCGCGCTGGGCGATCGATCCCTGGACCAAACGCAACGGTGAGCGTCCCGACACGCTCCCGATCGAGCGCTGGATGCAAGGTAGCTAAGAACAAGTAGCTAAAGAAAAAGGCCCCGGCGGGGGATGCCGGGGCCTCAACGCACTCTTGGGAGAAATGCTTGGGAAAAGTTCTCGGGAGAAAAAGTCTTAGCGGACGGTCGCCGCGGCGTGGCGCGCAATGCCCGGAATTTCGCTGCGGCTGATGTTGATGTCAGCGAGCGTGCGGTCGTCGAGCGACACGAGTTCGTTGTAGGTGCGGCGATAGGTGCGCCAGCGACGGATCTGCTTCAGCAGATAACCCCAGATCAGCATATTAGGTCTCCTTCACGTCTCACGATCCCGTCGCGCCCACGGCTGAAGCGGAATCGCTTAATTTCTTACGAGAAAGTACGCCGATTGCTGCGCTGCGGTAGGGGGAACCCGTCATCGCTGCAATGCGATAACTGCATGGCATCCTTACTGAATTACGAATTTTGCATGGCTGGTTTGTGACGGCTGCTGGCATTGCAGCCTAAGCCGCGATAGGCAGTCAGCTGCTCTCCAGCCCAGAAGTACTTCAATGACAAAGCAAATCTTCGAAGTCGCCCGCGCCGCCATCCCAGTCGCCGGCACGGATCAGACATTTCCCGTGCGCCGCATTTATTGCATCGGACGCAACTACGCGGCCCATGCCCGCGAGATGGGGTCCGACCCGACGCGCGAGCCGCCGTTCTTCTTCCAGAAGCCGAGCGACGCCATCCAGGTCGTCATGCCCGGTGAGACGGCGGAGCATCCTTACCCGTCGCTCACGAAGAACTATCACTACGAAGTCGAACTGGTGGCGGCGCTGAATAAAGGCGGACGCAACATTCCGGTCGATAAGGCGCTCGACTGTGTTTACGGCTATGCCGTCGGCCTCGACATGACGCGGCGCGACCTCCAGTCGGAAATGAAGGACGGCAAGAAGCCGTGGGACATCGGCAAGGGCTTCGACAACGGCGCGCCAGTCGGACCTATCCTTCCGGCCGCAAAAAGCGGTCACTTCAAGGCTGGTGAAATCTCACTGAGCGTGAACGGCACCGTGAAGCAGAAGGCCGATCTTGCCGATATGATCTGGAGTGTCGCCGAACAGATTTCGCGCCTGTCGCAACTGTTCGAATTGAAGGCCGGCGATCTCATCATGTCCGGCACGCCGGAGAATGTCGGGCCGGTGATCGTTGGCGACACGATGGTGGCGCGGATCGCGGGTCTGCCCGATCTTTCGCTGAAGATCGTAAAGCCGGCAGCCTAGGCCGCGCCTGCAAACGCTTTGCCGTCTCTCAAGCCAAGTTCATAGGCTTGGCGGAAGCCCTCCGCGTTCGTGATGTCGAACTGCGAGATGGGAATGGGCTGGGACGGCTGCACATACGTGCGGCCAGCGATCTCGGGTATTTTCTTGTAGCGGCGGGTTAGCAGTACGAGCGTTTTTCCTCCGGCCCGCTCGACCGGCTCCAGAGGCAGGACAGGGACATTATCGACCAGCCCGCCGTCAAAGGCCGGACGCTCGCCGATCTTTGTCACGGGCATGAACGGCGGCACGCCGCCGCTTGCGATAATGAGATTGTGGAGTTCGGACGCGCGTTTCAGGTCCCGCACGCGGACGAATTCTTGGCTGATCCCGAGCTTGCGCCCAAATGTTGGGTGCACGGGATGAAAAAGTTTCTTTTCGATCTGGTAAGCGCCGACCCCGAGCGCAGCACCGAGGATTGGCGGCACGCCGCGGGGCAGGCGTGCAACACCAACGTGGATATCGGCGAGCGACTGCAATTTCGCGAGCGCGGCATCGTCGAATACGTTGCGCAGCAGGTCGAGATACATTGGGCCGACAGGGTAAAGGGCCTTGCCCGCACGCCAGCCCTTGATGTCCATGTTTTTTAGATGAGGGCCGCAGCCGGCGATGACGAGCTCGCGCACGCGAGGCCCGATGCCGAGCAGCGAGTAGGAAAGCGCGAATGAACCCGCGCTCACCGCCGTCATCAGCGGCGCCTTGAGGTCGATCTTTTCGCTTGCGGCTTCAAAGAAGCCGCCTTGCCAGTAGCAACGGTTACCGCCGCCGGCGAAAGCAATTGCGTCATACATGGGGCGCTTCCTACAACGGCTGCGGTATTCCATGGAAGCCGTGACGTAACGGAAGGCGCCTTAGACGGAGGCGGAGCGCGGGAAGTAATGATCTGTCTGGTGGCGCAACGTCTCGTAACATTCGCAGGCGCACGCCTCGAGGCCCTGGCGGTCGAGAATCTCGATCTTGCCCCGCTTGTAACGCACAAGCCCCTTGCTCTGGAGGCCGCGAGCTAGCTCCGTGACCGTGGTGCGGCGGACACCGAGCATCTGCGCGAGGAATTCCTGCGTCAGCGCAACGATGTCGCTGTCGAGCCGGTCGCGTGTCTGCAGAAGCCAGCGGCAGAGGCGGGGGCGCGCTTCGTGTAATGCGTTGCAAGCAGTCGATTGCTGCGCCTGATGCAGCAGCATTTCCTGATAATGCACGATGAAATCACGCAGGAAAGGACTTTGCCGGACCGCTGTCTGCAGATTGCGAGCTGCAATACGTGAGCCGCTGCCCTCAACCTGAACGATCGCGCGTGCATTTGCCTTGCGTTCGCCGAGGCCGGCTACCGCGCCGACTGCGCCCTCGCGGCCGACGGTCGCCGTTTCAACGGATTTCTCGCCGTCCGATAGAACGATCACGATCGAGACCATGCCGCTGTGGGGGAAATGGGCATACTCGATCGTTTCGCCTTGCTCGGCGAGTACGGTCCCTTGCTTTAACGGCACGTCTTTTAGGTGCGGTTGCAGTAGGGCGTATTCGTTCTCCGGCAGGCACGCGAGCAGATGGTTGCGCGCTTCGACGGGGGTTTTCAGCATGGGACTCCGGTTCCTGACTCTGTGTTCTTGTTCGAGCCGTGACCCTGAGTGATCGCAACCGTCCCAGGCGCCCCTTCTTGAAGCGGGCAAGGCCGCTCCCGAATCTTGCGGGAGCACCGGGACATTACGTGGCGCAAATAAGCAGTGTCGGTCCGCTAGCGGACAGACAAAATCGCGCGGTATTGTGTGAGCACTGAGGGCCAAACGGTCTTTGCTGTTGAAACCCGGAACCCCTTTGTCAGGTTCCCTACTTAAAATCGGTGCTGAATTTGACTGCGTTTCGAGAGCCTGAATCCAACGACACGTTCGAAATCGCTTCCGCCGATGGTACTACGCTCTTCGTCCGGCGATGGAGAACGCACTCGCCGGACGTGCGGAAAGGCACGGCCCTGATCGTGCACGGGCTTGGCGAGCACAGCGGCAGATATGGCCATGTGGCTGATGTACTTAACCAAGCCGGATTCGACGTCTGGGCGCACGATCATCGCGGCTTTGGTAGATCCGGCGGCGCGCGTGCCCGTATTCCGGAGCGCAATACGCTAATCGAAGATACCAAGCTGGTTTTCGATGAACTCAGGAAACGCGAAGCCGGTTCGCCGCCGCTTTTGCTCGGTCACAGTATGGGGGGTGCTATCGCAGCGCGTGCCGTAACCGGAGGCTGGATCGAACCGTGCGCGCTGGTTTTGTCGTCGCCGGGATTGCGGTCTCACATCAACGCGCCTATGCGCGCCATCGCCCGCGCGCTTGAGGTTATTCTGCCGAACATGGCCGTCCCACACGGCCTGCCGCTCGAGAAGATTTCCCATGACGCGGGAGTGCTGGCGGATTCCGCGACTGATCCGCTCAACCACGCGCTGATCTCGCCAAGGATCACGAATTTTATTCTGGATGCCGGAGAAGCTGCAATCCATGACGCGGGAAGTCTTAAGATGGCGACGCTTCTGCAGGCGGCGGGTGACGACAAGCTCGTCGATGTAAGCGGCGCACGGGAGTTCGCGGCGCGAGCGCCTGCCGGCCTATGCACGCTCAAGGTTTACGACGGACTTTGGCACGAGATTTACAACGAGCGCGAGCCACACCGCTCAGCCGTGCTGGCGGATCTCAAGGACTGGCTCGCGCGCACTGTCTTGCGCTAGCGGCCGACAACGCGACGGTAGAGATGCCAGCTCGCGTGTCCGAGTAAAGGCATCACGACCGCAAGCCCGATGAAGAAGGGCAGCGATCCGAGCAGCAACAGCGAGCCGACGATAAATCCCCAGACCGCCATCGTAACTGGATTGGCGAAGACAACCCGGATCGACGTCCATACCGCCGCGGCAGCACCTACGTCGCGATCGACCAGCATCGGAAAGGAAATCGCTCCGATTGTGAGTACGAGCGCGGCGAAGATGAATCCGACTGCGTTTCCGACAACGATAAGCATCCATCCGGCATCGGTCGTCAGCACATCACGGATGAACGATTGGATCGAGTCCGGCGGGTAGGGACCCATCAGTGCCATGTAGATCGACTGCGCCGACACCATCCAGATCGAAAACAGGATCAGGAGCACGAGGCCGAGCGCCGCGATTGCGAAGATTGAAGGGCTCTTCAAGACATCGAACGCATGGGTCCACTGCGTATCGAGTCCCATTTCGCGGCGTCGGCTTAGCTCATAAAGTCCGACCGCGGCAAGCGGGCCGACGAGTGCGAAGCCAGCGACGAGCGGGAAGATCATCGGCAGTGTCGCGTTGCCGATCGCAAGTTGCAGCAGAACGAACCCCACGATCGGATAAATGAGAACGATGAACAGCGCCTGGCTCGGAAAAGCGGCGAAGTCTTGCCAGCCTTTGACGAGCACCTGGCGCAAGTCGCCGATGCCGATCTTGCGAATGGCGGGATTTTCGGGAGTTTCGGAAGCGCCGGCGATGACGTGGAATGAGGCCATGACATTTCCTCCTGAACCATGGGTCAGGCGGGTTGGCCGAAAGTCGCGCGCGGCGGCGAGAAGATGCCGCCGGCCGGGCGCTTGAAGCGCAGACCCGCGAAGCCCTTCTGAGAAACGAGTCTCGCGCCGTTTAGCCGGAATGTCGAGTGCGCGGGCAGCTTGTAAAGTTCCTCTGCCGCCCTATATGCGCCGCAACCCCTTACAATAGAGAACGGCCATGTTTGCGAATTATGACTCGCCAGAGCACCACCTTGCGCAGCGTCCCGGCTTGACCGCGGAGCTGCGCAAACTCCTGTTCGACACACCCAAGGAGGAGTGGGGCAGCCACAACAATTATTGGCGCGGCGCCGAGATGTGGCAGGGCATTCACCGCTCGCTGTTGCACGAGTCCGGCTTGTTCGTTGGCGGACTGGAGAAGCTTGCCGATCTGCCGAAAGGCGAGATGGAAGCGGCGCTTCTTTTGAACGATATGCGCCATCTCGGCGGGCACCTGATCGGTCACGCCCACGTGCATCATCACGTGGAGGACGATCATTACTTCCCTCGCTTCAAGGAAGTGTTTCCGCAACTCGGCCGCCCGATCGACCTGCTCGATTGCGATCACCGCGTGCTGGAGGAGACCCTTGACGCCGTCGAGGGTCACGTCCGCGCCTTTCAGGCCGAGAAGACCGACAAGGACCGCATCGGTGCGGCGCTCCTTGACGCAAAGAAGCTCGACAGGATTCTAAATCGTCATCTTGCGGACGAGGAAGACATCGTCATTCCGGCGCTTCTGAAAGGACTCTGAAGCTCAGGCGAGATCGCCGCGGACCTTCGCGGCGATCTCGTAGGAGTGCTTGCGCGCATCATGATCGTAAATCTGCGCGGCCAGCATCAATTCGTCCGCGCCGGTCATTTTAATAAAGTTCCTGAGCTTCTCGCGCGCCGTCTTGGCTGAGCCGACAATCGCGTATTGCAGCGCGTGCTCGACGCCGGCCTTTTCGGTGGGCGACCAGTAGTTTTCGAGCGATGCCGGCGGCTGCAGCAAACCGGGCGAACCGCGGCGAAGATTCACGAACTGGCGCTGTTGGGACGTGAAAAGCATTTGCGCTTCTTCATCCGTATCGGCGGCGAACAGTCCGATGCACGGCATAAAATACGGTTTCTCCAGAAACTGCGAAGGCCGGAAGTTCTTCCGGTACAGATCGATCGCTGTCATCAGGTAATCCGGCGCGAAATGTGACGCAAACGCGTAAGGCAGGCCGAGCATCGCTGCGAGCTGCGCGCCATAGGCGCTAGAGCCCAGAATCCAGAGCGGCACTTTTAATCCGGCGCCGGGAAACGCGCGAACGAGTTGGCCCGGCTGCGGCTCCATGAAATAATGCGCGAGTTCGACCACATCGTCGGGGAAAGTATCTTCGTCGGTCTTGTTGCGGCGAAGCGCGTGCATCGTGCGCTGGTCGGTGCCCGGCGCGCGGCCAAGGCCAAGGTCGATGCGGCCCGGATACAGCGAAGCCAGCGTACCGAACTGCTCCGCAATCACGAGCGGCGAGTGGTTCGGCAGCATCACGCCGCCGGCGCCGACACGGATCGTCTTGGTGCCGCCCGCAACATGGCCAATCACGACGGAGGTCGCCGCACTCGCGATTCCCGGCATATTGTGGTGCTCGGCAAGCCAATAGCGTTTGTAGCCATGCATTTCGGCGTGTTGCGCAAGATCGCGCGAATTACGGAACGCATCCGAGGCAGTGCCGCCTTCGATGACGGGCGCGAGATCGAGAACGGAAAACGGAATCATCGCGCCAGCAGATCGTGATATTCGGGATGATCGCGCACAAAGCCTGCGAAGTAGCCGCAGCGCGGAATTACTTTCAATCCTTCTGCACGGATGTGTTGCAGCACCGCTGCGGAGAGTTTCGCGCCGATGCCGCGGCCACGAAGTTGTGCAGGCACTTCGGTGTAGTTCACGGTCACGATGCCAGACGCCATCCTGTAATCCGCAAAAGCGACACCGCCCTCGACATCGAACTCATAGCGGCCGGCTGCTTTATTGTCGCGTATTGCGGTCATGTCTGGAATGTGGAGCAAATGCCGTTTGACGCAAGGTCTACGCGGTATGGCAGCAATGCGCGGCTCACTGCGCGAGCAGATCCTGATAGTCCGCGTGCTTCTCGATATAGGCCTTGATGAAGGGACAAAGCGGCACGACCTTCAGTCCGCGCTGGCGAACCTGATCGAGCGCGGCTTTGGCAAGCAGCGAGCCTATGCCGCGTCCGCCAAGCGCTGCCGGCACTTCGGTATGCGTAAAGGTGATGACGCCGGGCTTCAGCCGGTACGCCGCAAGCGCGATGTGGCCGTCGACTATCAATTCGAACTGGTGTTTTTCAGGGTTGTCTTTTACTTCGCTCATTCATGGCTCCTATGCCGCGCCGCGAGCATATTGTCAGGAGTTCGCAGCAAAGGCACTATCGAACATACGCGGACGAAGCCGGAGCATACCGGCGCGCTGCTCCGCACGGAAACGTAAGTCAAGGACGAGCGCGTGAACCAGCTCGCGAATGTCGGCGACGCTCTGCGTCTCTACGCCAGTGTTTTTCCCGAAAAGATCGGCGCACGCGATCTCGATCGCGCGATGACGTTCCGGCAATGGCGCGAACGCTCGGCGCGGCTGGCCAATGCACTGCTCGGGTTCGGCCTCAGGAAAGGCGACCGCGTGGCCGTGCTCGCCTATAACTGCATTGAGTGGTTGGAGATCTACGCCGCCATGGCCTTTGCCGGGCTCGTGATGGTGCCGATGAATTTCCGCCTTGTCGGTCCCGAAATCCGGTACATCGCCGAGAATTGCGAAGCACGCGCGGTGATTGTGCAGGATGAGTTGACTGCCGTGCTCGAAACCGTTCGCGCCGAGCTATCAGTGCCGAACACGAACTATATCTGCTTCGGCAAGGCGCGTGCCGCGGGCGAGTATCAAGACTACGAGGAGCTACTTGCGAATGCGCGGGATACGGTTCCGGAGATGAGGGCCGACGCGGCCGATCCATGGGCGTTTATGTACACGTCCGGCACGACCGGAAAACCCAAGGGCGCAATCCGCTCGCATCGCGCGAGTTCGATGATTGCGCTGGTGACGCAGTCGGAGCTGAGCGTGCGGACTGACGACTCCGCGCTGCTGGTCATGCCGATGTGCCACGCCAACTCGCTTTTTTTCTTCGGCGCGTTTCTCGGCACCGGTGCGCGTGTGACCGTCTACAACCGGAAAAGCATCGACCCGGAGGAGCTCGTGCAGACGCTTTCGGAGAACGGATCGACCTTCACGTCTCTGGTGCCAACTCAC
>LNEZ01000022.1 GCA_001464215.1 Rhizobiales bacterium Ga0077548
CCGCGACATCCGGATAATACGGCATCGCGGCGTTCGCCCATTCGAACTTCGCGTTCGCGGCGACGTTGCCGAAGAACGCCGACGAGGTCAGGAAGATCGGGCATTCGCCACTGGTGAAGCGGCCTTCGCCGGTATTGGTGCGGCCCGAATAATCGTAGGTCTTGTCTTTCTGCAATGCGACCAGCGTCTCCAGATGGCGCAGCACGGTCGGATTGTTGAAGGTCAGAACGGTGTCGAAGCCTTCCATGCCGTTGCTCTTGGTGCCGATCGGAAGATTGTGCCAGGCAGACAATTGCTCGATATTCAGCCAGGTCGCCCAGGCGTTCGAGAAGCCGCAATTGTCATAGCCCGCGGCTTTCAATTTCTTCGCGGCAGCGAAAACTTCCGGCCAGGTTTTCGGCGGCGCGTTCGGATCGAGGCCTGCCTTTTTGAACGCATCCTTGTTGTACCACATCACCGCGCTCGATGAGTTGAAGGGGAAAGAGAGCATTTCCCCCTTCAGCGTCGAGTAATAGCCGGTGATCGTCGGCAGATAGTTAGCCGCGTCGAATTTCTCGCCGGCTTCGCGCATCAGCACGTGCACCGGTTTGACCGCGCCGGTCGCGGCCATCATCGTCGCAGTGCCGACTTCGAACACTTGCAGGATGTGCGGCGCGTTGCCAGCGCGGAACGCAGCGATGCCCGCGTTCATGGTGTCGGCATATCCGCCTTTGTAGCTCGGCACGACCTTGTATTCGGTCTGTGATTTGTTGAACTCGTCGGCGAGACGGACGACGACATCGTTGTTCGCGCCAGTGAGCGCGTGCCACCACTGAATTTCGATTTGCGCGGAAGCTGGGGTCGAAAGAAGTGCAGCGGTAAGGGTCAGGCTAGGCAGCAGCTTCGATAGTTTCATGACGGGTACTCGCCTTGGGTGGGTTGCTTCCGAATCCTAGCGCGGCGGGCTCTCTCTATTGCGACAGCTTTGTTGCGGCCCGCCTTTTGTCCCCAAAGGCTAGCCAAGTTTCTACTGGGCTGCCATCCCGGCACTGTGCAGTGCGGCGGACGGAACCGGCGCGTAAAGGCTGCGGAACCTGCTTTGTTGACGGGGGCGGCGGCGAACCCTAGCTAAGCACCATGGCCAAGCCCGCGAACGATGCTTTTTCGCCTTCCACGCGCCCGCTAGTGATCGGTATGGCGGCGTTTTTTGGCGCGCTTGCGGCGGCTGCAGGGATCATGTGGGCATGGTTCGGCACCAAACTGTTCTTCGAAATGGTCGCCGCCGGCATCGCCTACTGCTTTTGAAAGCCGCAATTCTGAAAGTCCTATGACCCGTTCCGCCCGTATTCTGGTGATCCTTGCCGCGTTCGTTACCGGCGCGTTTGCACTCACCGCGGGCGTGATGCTGCTCGCGCCATCGGAGCAGGCACGGCCGTCTTCGGTAGGCGGGCCGTTCCAACTCGTCAATCAGGACGGCAAGACGGTTTCGGATGCGGATTTTCGCGGCAAGCCGTTGCTGGTTTTCTTTGGCTTCACGCATTGTCCGGACATCTGCCCAACCACGCTCTTTGAAATCTCCGAAATTTTCAATCGTCTCGGAAAAGACGCTGAGAAAGTCAGTGCGATCTTCGTGACCGTCGATCCTGCGCGCGACACGCCGGAGAAGCTGAAGCTGTATCTGTCGAGTTTTCACCAGCAGATTTCCGCGCTCTCAGGCTCGGACGCGCAGGTCGAGGCGATTAAGATGGCGTATTTCGTATATGCGAAGCGCGTGCCACTCGAAGGCGGCGGCTATACGATGGATCACACCTCGGTGGTCTATCTGATGGACAAGCAGGGCAAATTCGTCGCGCCGTTTAATTTGAAGCGCGATGCGGATGCCGCCGCTGCGGATTTACGCCGCAGGCTTTAACCGGGCTTGCGGTGGCGCGCGGCGATGCCGTGTTCGGTCTTCTCCCAATGATAGGGAGCAGATAACAATTTCCAGACTGCGCGCCATGCGGCTGCCGATAACAGGAGCCAGTAAACCGGAATTGTAATCACGATCCAGGCGGAGGAAAACTGGCCACGCCGCCATAGCCCGGCCAGCGCGAGCAAAGCCGAAGCGAGATAACCACCCGCCAACGTTAGAATGATCAGGCTCCTTTGCACTACGTCGATTGACGACGCCGATTGCGAGAACAAATCGCCAAACGCCGCGTCTTTCAGCAGCCATACCGCGAAAATTGGATGTACCAGTGCCGCGAGCACCGTGCCGCCGATCAGAAGCTGAAACGCGAGAAAGCCGCGCAGACCGAGTTGCTCGAACAGGAGCAGCGGATCGCGCATATGCACGACATAGGTCTGGATCCAGCCCTTCATCCAGCGCGTGCGTTGCATGAGCCAAGCCGCGGGCTTTGCCGGTGCCTCTTCCCAGGTTGTCGAATCGACCGCATCGGTTGTGTATCCGAAACGCGCGAGACGAATGCCGAGATCCGCATCCTCGGTCACATTGTGCGGATCCCAGCCACCCACATCGCGCAACGGATAAGTGCGGAAATGATTGGAAGTGCCGCCAAGCGGCACCGGAAGGCGCAAACGCACAAGCGCCGGCAACAGCACGTCGAACAGGCCGGAATATTCTGCGCGGAAATGCGCGGTTAGGAAATTATCGCGTTTGTTGTCGATCGCGAGTTTTGCCTGCACGCAGGCGAGGTGTTCATCGCCCTCCAGAAATCTCGAATAGGCGTCGCGTAACTGATCGGGGTGCGGGCGGTCTTCGGCGTCATACACGACGACGAACTCGCCGCGCACGAAAGGAAGGGCGGCTCGAAGCGCTTTCGGTTTTGTACGCGGCCCGCAGCCCGGTGCGACGATAATCTCGAAGCAAGGATCGAGGTTGATTGCATTCACTGCTGCGATGGTTTCGAAATCATCCGGCTCGAGAATGATTTTCACATCTAGTTTTTCGCGCGGATAATTCAGGGCCGAAATCGCCGCGACAAGATCAGGCACGACCGCTGCCTCGCGATGCAATGGTATCAGGACCGAATAGACCGGCAGGTCGCGCCAGGAGTGCGCTTTTCTTATCGTAGGTCGCTCGGGAATGAGGCAGGCATAAATGCGAAGCGCAGCCCAGGTCAGAAAGGTAAGTGCAAGGGCTGCCTCGATTGCGAAGAATACAAATTTGAAAGCGAAGTAGTAGGAGAGGGCGGTGATTGCGATCAGCGCAAGAAAGCCGAGAATGTATTTGTTAAACCGTCCGGTGCTCGCGGAATATTCCGCCCGCGACTGGTGAAGGCCGAACGCGGCATCCTCCGCAAGTTTCTCAGCACTTGCTCGTTGCACGAAACGGCGAAGACTTTCGGCTGACGTAATTTTGAAACGCTGCCGGTGCGCCGGATATTTCTCGAGATGATTGTAAAGCCTTTTGATGTTCTCGCCTTCGGCGACGATAGTTGGAAGCGTCTTGCCGTGGCGGTTGCCGGCGGGAAGCACGCCGGTCGAGAATATCAATACGGCATCGAGCTCTCCGGTCCCGGTATCTTCCAGCTCGTCGATTTCGACGCCGAGATCGGCGGCATAAGCCGAGAGCATTGCGTCGGATTCCATGACCCCACTGCGCCTGACGACGAGATCGGCGCTGATGCCGAGCGTCTCCGCGCGTGTGGCGGCGAAGCGAAGAAAGACCGCGTCGAGGCTGCCGCGCAGTGCCCGCAACTCGACCGGCAAATCCAGAATTTCGCGAAAGAGGGCGCTTTGTTCGGCAAAGCCGCCATGCGCCGGCAAGTGCCGCGAGGTGTCCCGAACCTCGGTGCCTTCCCCGGCGCCGATATTGCTGGCCGATTTGCCCGAGGGCTCGAACGCCAACTCAACCCGCCCCGGACCGCTCGTAAACAAGGCCGCAGGTCCCTCCGGCACGAGGCCGGTATGCGGTTACATATCGAGTGAGCGATCCCCACGGCTATCATGCTGTGCACCGGGTATGCCGTGCAACGACTTTTCTTCTCTGAGGCGCTGCGAGTTCGAACGCGGGGTATTCAGAGACCGTCATTTGCGTTATTCCCCCGTCGGCCTTTATTGGTTTGTTCCCGAAGAGAAGAAGAATGGCGCCTGAAGCGGCAGCCCTAGCGGCAAATTTGTGCGAAGTAGCGGAGACCTCGAACGCCTGGCCGTTCGAGGAAGCGAAGAAGATCGTCGCGCGTCTGAAGAAAAAGCCGAAGGACGAAGTCCTGTTCGAGACCGGTTACGGCCCCTCGGGCCTGCCGCATATCGGCACATTCGGCGAAGTGGCGCGCACCACCATGGTGCGCCACGCTTTCCGTGTCCTCACCGGCGACAAGATCGAGACCAAGCTCTTGGCGTTCTCGGACGACATGGACGGCTTGCGTAAAGTGCCGGACAACGTCCCGAACAAGGATTTGCTTGCAAAGGATCTCGGCAAGCCGCTAACGCAGGTACGCGATCCTTTCGGAACGCATCCGAGTTTCGGCGAGCATAACAACGCGAGGCTCCGCGCCTTCCTCGATCAGTTCGGGTTCGAATACGAATTTGCGTCTTCGACGCAGTATTATAAGAGCGGCCGCTTCGATGCGACGCTTTTGAAAGTTCTGCAGAACTACGAAGCGGTTATGGCGATCATGTTGCCGTCGCTCCGCGAAGAACGCGCTTCGACCTATTCTCCGTTTCTCCCCTTGTGTCCGCGCACGGGAGTCGTCTTGCAGGTGCCGATCGTCGAACATGACATGAAGGCCGGCACGATCACGTACGAAGACCCTGAAACAAAAGAACGCATGACGACGCCAGTCACCGGCGGCAACGTCAAGCTGCAATGGAAGCCGGATTGGGCCATGCGCTGGGTCGCGCTCGGCGTCGATTATGAAATGGCCGGCAAGGATCTGATCGACTCGGTGAAGCTATCCGGCGAGATCGCGCGAGCGCTCGGCGCAACGCCGCCCGAAGGCTTCAACTATGAACTCTTCCTCGACGAGAAGGGGCAGAAGATTTCGAAATCGAAGGGCAATGGCCTCACCATCGAAGAATGGCTGCGCTACGCGAGTCCGGAATCGCTCTCGCTCTTTATGTATAGGGAGCCGAAGGCGGCGAAGCGGCTCTACTTCGACGTGATCCCGCGCAATGTCGATGACTACCAGCAGTTTCTCGAGGGCTATCGGAAGCAAGTTGACCCTAAGCAGCGGCTCGGCAACCCCGTGTGGCACGTTCACTCCGGCAATCCGCCGGAGCCGGATATGCCGGTCACGTTCCAGATGCTCTTGACGCTGGTCTCGTCGTCGAATGCGGAGAATGCGGAGACGTTATGGGGCTTTATCGGCCGCTATCGGCCGGGCGTGACCGCGCAAACCCACCCTAAGCTCGATCAGCTCGTCGGCTACGCAATTCATTATTTCCGCGACTTCGTGCTGCCGGAAAAGAAATTCCGCCAGCCTACGGATAGCGAACGCAAGGCGTTGACCGATTTGCGCGACGCGCTCTCGCAATTGCCTTTGGAAGCGACCGCCGAAGCGATTCAGGATGTCGTCTATGACATCGGCCGCCGCGAGCCGTTTCTCGATCACAAGAAGGCGGCCAAAGACGGCAAGCCGGGCGTTTCGCTCGACTGGTTCAACATGCTTTACCAGGTGCTGCTCGGCCAGGAGAAAGGCCCGCGCTTCGGCTCGTTTGCGGCGGTCTATGGCGTCGAGAACACGGTCGCGATGATCGACGGCGCGTTGGCGCGCTCGGCGTAGAGCTCGGATTTATCCGCGCTCTGGAAGAAAAAGCATTTCCTACTGCGTCGCCCAGACGATCCGCGCGATCCACACCACATCGCTCATCGGCAACACGCGGTCCTTGTGGTCGGGGTTGAGCGATTTCAGTTCGACCGCCTTCGCGGTCTTCTTTTTCAGCTCTTTAGCGAGCACTTCGCCGTCTCTGGTCTTGATCACGACGCGGTCGCCCTTGCGCAGCGGGGCTGCGGGCGAAACCACGATCACGTCGCCTTTGCGGTAGAGCGGCTCCATCGAGCTACCGGAGACTTCGAGCGCATAGGCGTGATCGTCATCCACATCCGGAAACCTGATTTCGTCCCAGCCGGAGCCGACCGGAAAACCGCCGTCGTCGAAGTAGCCGCCCGCGCCCGCTTCCGCAAAACCGATCAGCGGTACGGGACGCGTCGGTTTCTTCGGTTTTTTGGTGAGCAGCGAAATGAACTCGTCGATCGTGGCGCCGGTCGCTTCCAGAACCTTTGCGATCGACTCCGTCGAAGGCCAGCGCGCCCTGCCGTCGGAGGTGACCCGCTTGGATTTGTTGAAGGTCGTGGGATCAAGCCCGGCCGCCTTCGCGAGCCCCGAGGGTGAGAAGTTGTAGCGCGCGGCGATGCGATCCACCGCACCCCAGACCTGACTATGGGACAACATCGGACTCTCCGATTCGGCGAGAGGATTATATACCCATTCGCTTTAGCACCTCCATAACGGGTGACAAGTACCCCTCGGCGCTTGCAGCGCAGCGAAGCCGCCTCTAGCGTCCGCGCGAGTTCCCGGAGCCTTTATGCCCTTGCTGCTCGATCTCGCCTTGCCGTTTTCGCGCCTGTTTGAGGCCGAGGATGCGCATCGGTTAGCCATTCGTGCGCTTTCCATGATGCCGAAGCCTGCGACCCCCGCAGACGATCCGCGGCTTTCGGTCTCCGCCTTCGGTCTCAATTTCAAGAACCCGATCGGGGTCGCCGCGGGTTTCGACAAAAATGCCGAAGTGCCGGACGCAGTCCTCGCACTCGGTTTCGGTTTTGCCGAAGTCGGCACGCTGACCCCGAAGCCGCAAGCAGGTAACCCGCGTCCGCGCGTGTTCCGGCTCCTGCGGGACGAAGCGGTTATCAACCGGCTCGGTTTCAATAACGAAGGCTTTCATGCCGTGGTTGCGCGGCTTTCGGTTCGCGCGTCCTATGGAATCCTCGGCATCAACGTCGGCGCGAACAAGGACTCCGAAGATCGCATCGCAGATTATGTCGCGGGCGTCGAGACATTCTGTGATTATGCGAGCTATCTTACGATCAACGTGTCTTCTCCGAACACACCGGGATTACGCGACTTGCAGTCGGCAAAAAATTTGGACGAGTTGATCACGCGCGTGCTCGAAGCGCGCGAGCGTGCCGTGTTGAAGGGCGCGGGAAGAAAGCCGATCCTTTTGAAGATCGCGCCGGATGTCGCGCTCGGCGATCTCGATGACATCGTTGAAATCGCGAAGAAACGCGCGATCGACGGCATGATCGTATCGAACACGACCGTGACAAGGCCCGCATCATTGCGGGAAAGCAACGCGAAAGAGCAGGGCGGTCTGTCCGGCAAGCCGCTATTCGATCTTTCGACGAAAATTCTTGCGGAAACGTATCTGCGTGCCGAGCGCGCGTTTCCGATCATCGGCGTTGGCGGGGTCGACTCCGCGGAAACCGCATGGAGAAAAATTCGCGCCGGTGCCACGCTGGTGCAGCTCTATACCGGCCTCGTCTATAAAGGCTTCGGCATCGCGCGCGAGATCAAGCGGGGCTTGAGCCTGATGCTCGATCGCGGCAAGCACCGCTCGATTCAGGATGTGGTCGGCCTCAATGCCGTCGAGGCCGCCGCTTCACGCTAGAGCGTTTAGCGCTTCGGTGTTTACTTGCGCGACTGCACGAACCGCATCAAGAGCCAGATCGGCACCACGATAACCGCGCCGAGCAGCAGATAGCGCCACAGCCAATCGAAGGCCTCAAAGCCGAGATTGAACACGCTGCGGATCAGCGCTTCGATGCTCCAGAGAATGTTGCGCGGGTCGAGCCCGACTACGGTCAGCACGAAGCCGACAAGGATCGAAAGCAGCGCGAGTTTAATGAATACAGCGAGCGGCGAGCCGCCGAGAAAGCGCCGCAGTCCGTCGTTCGCCATCGAATCCTCCAGAGCCGATCAGTTGCGACGGAATACCAGACCGGCAAGCGTTCCGACAACAAAGGCAAGAAAGGCGACGCCGAGCCCGTAATCGAGTCGTGCTTCGCGCGCTGATTGTGCCACGAAAGCCTCAAAACCCGTCTTCACGACCTCGATGGCCGTAGTCTGCTGCGCGGCGAGGACGCCGTTTGCGAAGACATGGACATCGATTTCATAAGGCCCGGTCGGCGCGGTTCCGGGGATTGGCACGGTCGCGCGAAACAGCGTCGGCGTGAGAAACGTGACCGCGTTGGTCTCTTCGTAAAACAAACCCTCGGCTTTCTTGACGCGCAGGAGCGCATTGCCGAATTCTTCGTCGGCAAGAATTGAAGGCGGCAACGCGGCAAAGGAAAGGCCAAGCCGGTATTTAGTCTGAAGTTCCAGCGGACCGAACTCTGCAGGCGAGCGGTTTGAGAGCACGGCGAGATAAGAAGGCGTGTCGGGATAGCGGCGCGACTCGTAGTTTACCCAGAGCCCAAGAATGCGTTCTTTCCTGCGCGTGACGAAAGTCGTAGCCGGCCCGCGCACCGTGATCGCGATGTCGTACTTCTTCGGCTTGTCGCGCGGCGTGTCAACGTCTTCGATGGAGGCGAAAAGAACGAGCGACGTACCGGTGAAATTCGAGCTGATCAGTACGCGATGCGTGGATAGCGACGTTACCAGCCGCTCGGCATACGCGGTCTGCGCCAGGAACGGCACCAAGAGCGGTGCCAGCATCAAAGCGACGGTAAACGCGGCGGAGATTCTACGCAAAGTCATCGAGCGGCCTCCGTTGAAATTACGGAGAACAACTCGATCGGTTTCGTTAGCAGATCGAGGCCGACGCGAGCCGCGACCGCGAACACAAGAATCCCAAGCAGGAAGCGAAGTTGTTCGGCCCGGATCGCTTGGCCCGCGCGGGCACCTGATTGCGCGCCGATCACGCCGCCGATCATCAGCGTGAAGGCGAGCACGACATCGACCGAGCGGTTCTCGACCGCGTGCAGGATTGTTGCCGCCAGCATCGTGAACAGCGTGAGAAATAAAGACGTGCCGACCGAGACCGCGGTCGGCACGCGCATCAGATAGATCAGCGCCGGGATCAAGAGGAAGCCGCCGCCGATGCCCATAAGCGCACCGAGAAAGCCGACGCCGAAACCGATCGCGGTCACAGGGATCGCGGAGACATAAATACGCGACTGCCGGAAACGGAATTTAAGCGGCAAGCCGTGGAACCATGAATGCGTGCCGGGCCGCCGCAAGACAGGCTGCTGGCCCTGAATCGAGCGCCACAGCGCACGAATGCTTTCGGTGATCATCAAGGTGCCTACGATCGACAGCAACACGATGTAGGAAAGATTGATGACGAGATCGAGCTGACCTGCGCGGCGCAACAGCGAAAAAACCCAGACGCCGGCAGCCGTGCCCAGAAGGCCCCCCGACAACAGCACCAGCCCGAGCCCGCTATCGACCAGTTGCTTGCGCCAGTAGGAGATGGTGCCGGTAAGCGACGAGGCGGCCATGTGGCTGGGCACGCTCGCGACCGCGACCGAAGGCGGGATGCCGACCAGAATGAGCATCGGCGTCATCAGGAAGCCGCCGCCGACGCCAAACATTCCCGAAATGAAGCCGACCGCAATCCCCAGCCCGAATATCAGAAGGATATTGACCGGCAGTTCGGCTATCGGAAGGTAGATCGACAATTTGGCTTCCGGACGCTTTCGTGCAGCCGCATAGGGGCGACACCACTACGGCATGAACAAGTCGAGAGTGGCCCTTGTCAATGACGCAAGCGGAGCAGAGTTACTTCTTTTGCTTCTTTTTCGGCGCGACGGCGGCGTTCTGCCACTCAGGCTTCACGCGCGGTGCGTTAACGCTTTCGTCCGAAGGTTTCGCAGTCCAGGTCTGCACGGCAAGCCGGGCCGCGACCAACGTCTGCTGGTCGAGCTTTGAGGCGACGTCGTCGCGTTTCTTGGCTGCGTCCACATCGCCCTGGTTTGCGGCAAGGGAGAACCAGAGGAAGGATTCCGTGAGATTCTGAGCGGTGCCCATGCCTCGGGCATAGATCACGCCGAGATTGTATTGGCTGTCGCGCAGGCCGCGTTCGGCGGCCTTACGGAACCATGGGATTGCGCTCGCGTAGTCGGGCTTTTTGCTGGCGGCGCCGTCTTCGACCACCATGACGGCGAGGTTATGCATGGCCTTGAGGTGCCCGCCTTCGGCGGCGAGCACGTAATTGGTCCTCGCGCGGGCGCGGTCTTTCGTGACCCCTTGGCCTTTTTCATAAGCCATGCCGAGCCGGAATGCGGCGGCGGGCGAGCCTTTGGCAACGGCTTTCTCGAACCACTTGAGGGCTTCGGTCACATTGGTGTCGACGCCCCGGCCGGTGAGATAACGCTCGCCGACCTCATAAGCCGCATCCGCATCGCCGCCATTCGCGGCCAGCATCAGGGCCGCGTTGATCCCTCTTGGCTGTTCCGCCGAAGGCTTGTCCGGCTGATTGTTCGCGACGGTATTCTGGGTTTGCAGCGGCGATTGCTGGGCATGGGGCGCCTGCTTCGTGCTTTGGGTTGTGAACGGGTCCGGCTGCGCGAACATCGAAACCATGTTCTGCGGCGTGATATCGCCGGTAGGCGCCAAGGGACCGAAGGGGTCGCTAAAATTCGGAATGAAGGAACGCTGCTGCGGATCTGGCGCGGCACTCGGGTTCTGCGGAACAGCCGGAGTCTGTTCGGCCGGTGGAGTTGGGGCAGGAGCCGGTGCGGGCGCGACCGAAGGCTCGCTCCCGTTGCCGCCAATCAGATTGGTAATCAGGCTCACGTCGAAGAAGCGGACCGCGCTGAAGCCAAGCATCGCA
The DNA here is from genome assembly GCA_001464215.1 of Rhizobiales bacterium Ga0077548. Taxonomy (GTDB): domain Bacteria; phylum Pseudomonadota; class Alphaproteobacteria; order Rhizobiales; family Xanthobacteraceae. Next base: position 10,753 of record LNEZ01000022.1, read on the forward strand.
ACGACCAGACCGAGCAATACCGCGCGGCGCGAGCGGGCGAATATGCCACTCAGCGCGCCCTTCTTCTTGTTGCCCGGGACGGTTTCATCTGGTGCTTCGGCGGCAGCGGCCTGTGCCGCGCGGCGCGCCGCCGCGATAAAATCCGAAGTCTTGGTGTTGGCGTCGTTTGCGCGCGGCGTGATGTCGGCAACCGCGGCTTCGGATTGCGCGATGCGCTGCTGCACCGGGGTCGCACGCGAACGCGGCGCGCCCGATCCGGGCTCTAGCGGATGATCTGCTGGCAGCCCGTCGGTCGCGACAAACGCGTCTTTGGATTGCACGGTGACAGGCGCGGTGCGCGTGAAGCGCTCTTGCGTCTCGGTTGGTGCCGCGATCTGCGTAACCCTGCGCGGTGGCACTGGGTCGCCGGCAAGCGGCTTCAGCGGAGGAGGCACGATTTCCTGCTGCTGCGCGGCGGCAACCTGCTGCGGCATTTGCTGACGGCCGGCCTGCAGTTCGCGGAGCGCGGTTTTCGCCGCGCGTTCCGCGACGTCCATTGCGTTCGCCCGTGCCTTGTCGAATTGCGAAGACAGATCGGAAATGCCGCGCTCGATGGCGCCGAGATTATTGAGTTTCGCTTCCGAGGCATCCAGCCGCTCGACCACGCTGCGCATGGTGTCCTCGAGGCCCATCGGATTCTCGGCCTTGTCGAGCGATGTTTGCAGCGAGTCGAGGCGCTGATGAATGCGGTCGAACGCTTCCGGGTCCTGCGAAATCTGAACCGGCTGTTGCGCGCTCTGTTCGATTCTGTAAGCGAGCGCATCGATGCGCTGTTCGAGCGCGCCGACAATGTTGCGGACCCCGCTGTCGTCAGGCGCGGAGATGCGGTCGACTTTACTCGCAATGGTCTCGATTTGGGCTACGACTGCCTGAAGGTTTTCGGCGGGCAGCGCATTGGAGAGCAGGTCGCGCACTTCCTGCATCTGGTTCTGGATACGCGCGACCGTCGTGCCATCGATGCTTTTTGCATTAATGACGTCGAGCTTTTCCGAAAGGGCGTTGAGATCGCCTTCCACCGAAATAAAAGACTCTTGCGGGCGCACGTTTGCAAGCGCTTCGCGGATTTCATCGAGTGCCGTAAGCACCGCCTGCGCCGAACGCTGGTCCTGGCGCGTGTTGGCAGAGCGATCGATTTTGCGCGTCAGCGCCTCGACCGTTTGTTCGAGAGATTCCAGCGTGCGGCGCGGCGCAAGCTCGGTCATCGAGCGCGCGAGTTCTGCGATGTCGCGGCGCAGTTCGGTAATCGGACCGCTCGCCTGTGCACTCTTCGCGCTGGTCTTGCGGATCGATTGCATCTCGTCTGCAATCGTCTTGAGCTGACGCTCGAACTGCGCGAATTGCGGCGGTGGCGCTGATGGCGCTAACGGCGGCGCGGATCGCGCGGGCATCCGGCGCATTGGGGTGCCGTCGAGCATGGACTGGCGTTCCATGATTTCGGCGACGGCGGCATCGAGTTCGTCGGCGGTCGGAATGGTTTGCGGCGCCAGTGAGGGGCTCTGGGCGGCAGCGGTGACCTCGCGCTCCAGCCGCTCGCTCATCTGCGAAATCACGCGGGCCATTTCGTCGAGCTTCGAGTCGACTTCCGAATCCTGATCTTTCGCCGGGCGTTCGATCAAAATCGATTCGATGCGCGAATCCAGCTTCCGGATCGCGCTAGAGATCTCATCGCGTCCGTTGTTGCGTTGTGCGCGCTCCATGCCTTCCAGCATCTGGTCGATGCGGTCAGTCAGCGCGTCGATGGAAGCGGTGATCTGGCCGCTCGGAAGCTCGCGCATGGGCGCCTGCGTGGTGGCTGGCCGCGTATAAACATTGCGCCGCGCGAGCATATTGATCTGCTCGGCGAGGTCATCGAGGCGATGATCGAAATTGGTTGCAGGGTTGTGTCCGCGGGCGTGACCGCCGCGCGCGTTTTCGCGGATCGCAGCCTCCAGCCATTCGCCGACCGACAGCCCGTCGCGCCGCGCAGCTTCCCTGGCGGCTTCCCAGGTATCCGGGTCCACCGCGCTAACGCTCCAGGGCACGCCTGCGCTCATTGCCGATCCATCCTGCGGGGCGCCGGAAATGGGGATAAGTCGGGTCTCATGCGGCGCCGCTCCGCTGTCCTGAATCTTGTTAGTTACGGTAAATGCTGGGTTAATTTTCACCCGATCTGCAGCATTTCATTAAGGACCGTGGCCCAAAGGCCCGGTTGCGCGGGTTTGGGAATTAAGATTCTGCTTGACGTTTACGTCAACTGAGGTAGGTTGACTGCACCCTGTGGCCGACCCTTTCCGGCTACACGCCAAGGGAGCGAAGAATGGGCCAAGCGCAGACAATTGAAGCCGTACTGCCGACGGACGCGCATTTGCGTGACCTGTGGGCTGAGTTCGACAAGCACACCGGCGGCTCCGATCGCCCCGGCCAGCAGATTTTCACGATCCGGGATCTCGCCCGCGAATTCGGCGTCACCGCCCGGACACTTCGTTTCTATGAAGAGAAAGAACTGCTCTCGCCTGAACGGCAGGGGCAGGAGCGGCTCTATTCCCGCCGCGACCGCGCGCGCCTGAAACTCGTTTTGATGGGCAAGCGGGTCGGCTTTTCGCTCGAAGAGATCCGCTCCATGCTCGATCTCTACGACCTCGGTGACGGCCGCGTCACACAACTCAAAGTAACCTTCTCCCGCTTCAACGAGCGGATCGAGCGTTTGAAGCAGCAGCGTGCGGAGATCGACGAAGCGATCGACGCCATGCAGCGCGCGACGCAATCGCTCGCGGAAATGTTGAAAGAGCGCGGCACGCCCGCCGCCTGATCCGAACCTTAGCTATGCGGAGCTACAAAAATGCCTACCTATAAAGCCCCGGTTGACGACACCATGTTCCTGCTGCGCGACGTGTTCAATATCGCGCGCTACGACAATCTTCCCGGCTTTGCCGATGCGACGCCCGATACCGTCGAAGCAATTCTTTCCGAGGGCGGAAAATTCTGCGAGGAAGTACTCGCTCCGCTCAATCAGGTTGGTGACCGCGAGGGTTGCAAGCGCGCCGCCGACGGTTCGGTGAAAACGCCGACCGGATTCAAGGAAGCCTACAAACAGATGGCCGACGGCGGCTGGATCGGTTTGTCCTCCGAAGAGAAGTACGGCGGGCAGGGTCTGCCGTTCGTGATCGGCGCTGCGATGAACGAATTTATGAGCAGCGCCAACATGGCGTTTGCGATGTATCCCGGCCTGACGCTCGGTGCGTGCCGCGCGATCCGCATTCACGGCAGCGATGAAATCCGCAGCACCTATCTACCGAAGATGATCGGCGGTCAGTGGACCGGCACGATGAATCTGACGGAGCCGCATTGCGGCACCGACCTCGGTTTGCTCAAGACCAAAGCCGTGAAGCAGGCTGACGGCTCCTACAAAATCACCGGTACCAAGATTTTCATTTCCGCAGGCGAGCACGACATGGCCGAGAACATCGTCCATCTCGTGATTGCGCGCATCGAGGGCGCGCCGGAAGGCGTGAAGGGTATTTCGCTTTTTGTCGTCCCGAAATTCCTGCCGACCAAAGATGGCGGTGTCGGCGAGCGCAATGCGCTGATTTGCGGCTCGATCGAACACAAGATGGGCATTCACGGCAACTCGACCTGCGTCATGAACTATGACGGGGCGACCGGTTGGCTCATCGGCGAAGAAAATCGCGGCCTGCCTGCGATGTTCGTGATGATGAACGACGCGCGTCTGGGCGTCGGCATTCAGGGCATTGCGCAAGGCGAGGTCGCCTATCAGAACGCAGTAATCTACGCGAAGGACCGCTTGCAGGGCCGCTCCATCGGCGGCGTGAAGAATCCCGAGAAGCCGGCCGATCCGATCATCGTGCACCCGGACATCCGCCGTAACCTCATGACGATGAAGGCGGTGAACGAAGGCGGCCGCGCGCTGATGATCTGGATTGCGCTGCAGGCCGATTTGCTCGCACGCTCGCCGGACGAAAAGACCCGCCAGATCGCCGACGATTACATGGGCATTCTCACGCCGATCCTGAAGGGCGTGATGACCGATCTCGGCTTCCAGAATGCGGTCATGGCGCAGCAGGTCTTCGGCGGTCACGGCTACATCGCCGAGCACGGCATGGAACAGTTCGTGCGCGATGCGCGCATCGCAATGATCTACGAAGGCGCGAACGGCATTCAGGCGCTCGACCTCGTCGGACGT
>LNEZ01000023.1 GCA_001464215.1 Rhizobiales bacterium Ga0077548
CTTCGCCTTCGAGGCGCTCGATGGTTTCCTTGTCGGCGGTGTAGTTGCCTTCGCCATGCGCGACAGGAATCTTCAAGACATCACCGGCGTTATAGCGGCGAGTATAGGGCGTGTCGGAGCGTTCAACGCGCAAATAAACTTCCTTGCACATGAAACGAAGCTGCGCGTTGCGCTGGAGCACGCCGGGAAGAAGCTGCGCTTCACAAAGAATCTGAAAGCCGTTGCAGATGCCGAGCACCAGGCCGCCGCGTTCGGCGTGCGCACGGACTGCGTTCATGATCGGCGCACGCGCGGCAATGGCGCCACAGCGCAAGTAGTCGCCATAGGAAAATCCGCCGGGCAACACGACAAGATCGGTACCGGAGGGGAGGTCGCTGTCGGCGTGCCAGACGATATTCGCGGCTTTGCCGGAAATGCGCTTGATTGCGCTCGCGACATCGCCTTCGCGATTGGAGCCGGGGAAAAGAACGACGGCGGCGTTCATCGGCTTAACTCAACACCTCTACGCGGTAATTCTCGACGACGGTATTGGCGAGCAACTTGTCGGCCGCGGCTTTGAGCGCGGCTTCGGCCTTCGCCTTGTCGCCGCCGGCGAGTTCGATTTCGAACACCTTGCCTTGGCGCACGCTTTCCACGCCTTCGATGCCGAGCGACTTCAAGGCACCTTGGATGGCCTTGCCCTGCGGATCGAGAACGCCATTCTTCAGAGTGACGGTAACGCGGGCTTTCATCGGAAGTCCTTTCCACCAGTGTGGTGGTTCGCAAGTCCGCTACAGTTTCTCGGTTGGCTCGCCAGCGGACTTGCGAACCGAAACCACACTGGAACTACTATTCTCTAGTGTCCTTTTGAATTCGAAGTTCGCTCTGAATGTGCTGCGAAATCAAGCGAACTTCGAATTCAGGACACTAGTAACCGTTTAGCGCAAAAGCAGACGGGGGCAATCGCCCCCGCCGAACATCCACATCAGAAATACGGCACGAGCTCGAGAAAGCCTCAGCTTTTCACAAGTACCGGCCCCATGCCCTGCGGCGGCTCGTTTTCGGACATGATGCCGAGGCGTTTTGCTACTTCCGTGTAAGCCTGGATCAGACCTCCCATGTCGCGGCGGAAGCGGTCTTTATCCAGCTTGTCGGCGGTTTTGATGTCCCAGAGCCGGCAAGAGTCAGGGCTGATCTCGTCGGCGACGACGATGCGGACCGTATCGTTGTCCCAGAGGCGGCCGCACTCCATCTTGAAGTCGACGAGGCGGATGCCGACGCCCAAGAAAAGGCCGGAGAGGAAATCGTTTACGCGGATCGCGAGCGCGATCACGTCGTCGATTTCCTGCGTCGTGGCCCAGCCGAAGGCGGTGATGTGCTCTTCGGAGACCATCGGGTCGTTCAGCTTGTCACTCTTGTAGTAGAATTCGATGATCGAACGCGGCAACTGCGTGCCTTCCTCGATGCCGAGGCGGGTGGCTAACGAGCCGGCCGCGACGTTGCGCACGACGACTTCAAGAGGAATGATTTCCACTTCGCGGATCAACTGCTCGCGCATGTTCAGCCGGCGCACGAAATGCGTCGGCACGCCGATGTCGTTCAGCTTCTGAAAGATGTATTCCGAAATACGGTTGTTGAGCACGCCTTTGCCGTCGAGGATTTCGTGCTTCTTCGCGTTGAACGCGGTGGCATCGTCCTTGAAATACTGGATCAGCGTTCCCGGCTCGGGACCTTCGAAAAGGTCCTTGGCCTTGCCTTCGTAGATGCGGCGGCGGCGGCTCATTGGGGTGTACCGTGTCTTCAAAAAATCCATATCGAACCGGGACTCCGGGCGTGCGCGAACAAGAAATCGTCTGGAAAACCGGGGTTTCCGCGGAGGAAAACCCGGCGACTCCGCCGGGCTTTCGCGCTCGTTCGACCCTATCCGAAGGCTCCGGGCAATACAAATTGCCGATCACCTTGTTCTTTTCTTTGGGCTTCTGCATGGCCGATTGACGCAGTTGAAATAGGATGTTTCGGCCTATATTCAACGGCGGGACTCAGTAAAACCTACGAAAGCGAGAACGACCGATGAGCACGTTCGACAAGCGTCAAGAGGGCTTTGAGAAGAAGTTCGCGCTGGACGAGGAACAGAAGTTCAAGGCGACCGCGCGCCGCAATCGCAAGCTGGGCGCCTGGGTTGCCGAGAAGATCGGGCTCTCGGGAGCTGAAGCCGAGGCCTATGCAAAGTCGGTAGTTGCCGCCGACTTCGAGGAAGCGGGTGACGACGACGTGTTCCGCAAAGTGCGTGGCGATCTCGACGCCAAGGGCCAGCAGGGCGTTTCCGACGCGGACATCCGCGCGAAGATGGACACGTTGCTCGCCGAAGCGGCGGCAGAAATCAAAGCCGGAACATAATCGCGAAGTTCTCGCGAGTGAGCGCGCGGCGAAACTGTGTCCGCGCGCTGAATATCCATTCACCTAGATTGCTGCGAATTCACGGGTCCTAGAGGAACCGGGAATGTAAATTCTGCGTTCACTACTTGGTGCAATTCGCACCATTGAAAGGAACGCCGATGTTCACGAAGCGTCCGGCACTTGTCGCCGCCGCATTTTTTCTCTCCGCAAGCGCAGTCTCCGCGGCACCGCTCGCATTGCCGGGCAACGTGAATCTGCGTTGGGGGCCCGGCATCGAATATCCGGTGCAGATCGTTGTGCCCGAAGGCACTGTGATCGATGTGCAGCGCTGCGACGAGTTGTGGTGTGAAGTGACCTGGGAAGAGTATCAGGGCTTCATGAACCGCGACGTGATCGGGCTCGGCGAGGGTAATCAATATCCGCCACAGGTCTTCGGCCCGGCTCCTCCTCCGGCCTATGTCACCGTGTTCGAAGGCTATTACTACGACGACGAACTCGATTACGCGTATGGGCCGTCGTTCGGCTTCCGCTATTACGGCGGCTTCCATGGCCGTTATAATTCGCGGCTTGCGGTGCATTCGCGCGGAGAATCAAGAGCGCGGAACCATAGCCGCAACGTTTCGGCGATCAGCTTCCATAATCCGCAGACTTCGGCGGCGGCGGGCCACAATCGCGCGATCTCGCAGGCGGTGACGCATAACCGCGCCGAGTCGCGGCTGCTTCGCCAGAACAACAACCGCGACGAACTGCGTAAGCGTATTCGCGATCAGAACCAGATCACGCGTGAGCAGAAGGACTTGAAAGTCGATCGTCGCGAATTGCGCGAGCAGAAGCAGGACCTTCGCGATCAAAAGCAAGACTTGCGCGACCAAAAGAAGGACCTTCGGCAGGATCAGAAGAACCTGCAGCAGGAGCAGAAAAAAGAGCTTCGTGAGGACCGCAGGGAACTTCGGCAGGATCAGAAGAACGAGCAGCCGAAAGCGATCATCAATCAGCAGAAGAACGTGCAGCCGCGTAACTTGCAGCAGCAAAAGAACGTGCAGCCTCGCATTCAGCAACAGAAGAATGTGCAGCCGCGTAACCTGCAGCAGCAGAAGAACGCGCAACCACGCAACTTGCAGCAGAACCGGCCGCAAATTCAGAATCGACCGCAGATTCAGAACAGGCCGCAGATGCAGCAGCGCCAGCAGATCCAGCGATCGGCGCCGCCGCAGCGAGCCGCGCCACCGGCGAAGCAAAAGCAGAAGCAGAACAACTAATCGGAAGGGCGGCTGAAGAGCCGCCCTTTTTTATTTTCCGAACACTCTTGCGAAGATCGTATCGACGTTCGCGAGGTGATGGCCGAGATCGAAGCAGGCGTCGATCTCCCGTGCACTCAATAGCTTTCCGACATCGGCGTCCGCTTTGAGCGAGTCCTGAAAGTTCGCGCCGGCGTCCCATGTTTTCATCGCGTTGCGCTGGACCAGACGATACGCGTCCTCACGCGCCATACCCTTGCGGGCGAGTGCAAGGAGCACGCGCTCGGAATGGACGAGACCGCCGAACATCTCGAGATTCCGCTTCATGTTTTCCGGATAGACCACAAGCTGTTCGATCAATCCGGCAAGGCGGTTTAGCGCGAAGTCGAGCGTGACGGTCGCATCCGGGCCGATCATGCGCTCGACCGAGGAATGCGAAATGTCGCGCTCATGCCAGAGCGCCACGTTCTCCATCGCGGGCATCGCATAGGCACGCACCATGCGCGCCAGACCGGTGAGATTTTCGGAGAGCACCGGGTTGCGCTTGTGCGGCATCGCCGACGAGCCTTTCTGGCCCGGCGAGAAAAATTCTTCGACTTCTTTGACTTCCGTGCGCTGCAAGTGGCGGATTTCCGTCGCCAGGCGCTCCATGGAAGAAGCAATCACGCCGAGCGTCGCGAAGAACATCGCGTGACGGTCGCGCGGGATGACCTGTGTCGAGACCGGCTCGACCTTCAATCCCATTTTCTCTGCGACATAGGCTTCGACCTTGGGATCGATGTTCGCAAACGTGCCGACCGCGCCGGAGAGGGCGGCAGTCGAAACTTCTTCTTTCGCGCGGAGCAGACGCTCCTTGCCGCGCGAAAACTCGGCATAAGCTTCCGCCATCTTGAGTCCGAAGGTCGTGGGCTCAGCGTGAATGCCATGCGAGCGTCCGACGCAGACAGTGTTTTTGTGTTCGAGTGCGCGTTTTTTGAGCGCAGCAAGCAACTTATCGAGATCGGCAAGCAACAAATCCGCAGCGCGCGTGAGCTGTACGTTCAGACAAGTGTCGAGCACGTCGGACGAAGTAAGACCAAGATGAACGAAACGCGCTTCCGGGCCGACGATTTCGGCAAGATGTGTCAGAAACGCGATGACGTCGTGCTTCACTTCGCGCTCGATCGCGTCGATGCGCGTAATATCGAACTTCGCGTCCTTGCCCTTGGCCCAGATCGTCTTCGCCGCATCCTTCGGAATGACGCCAAGCTCCGCCATCTTGTCGGCGGCGTGCGCTTCGATTTCGAACCAGATCTTGAAGCGGGTTTCGGGCGACCAGATCTGTACCGCTTCGGGGCGGCTGTAGCGCGGGATCATTTCACACTCATGCTGCGGCGCGCGGTTGTGCGGCGCGGATCGCGTCGATGTTCTTCTTGTATTGCTCAGGCCCGCCTTTGTAGATCGCGGAGCCAGCGACGAGAACATTTGCACCGGCGTTTGCGGCAAATGGCGCGGTCTCGGCAGTGATACCGCCATCAACTTCGAGATCGATCGGACGGTCGCCGATCAGCTTGCGCAGTTTCGCGATCTTTGCGGTAGCAGCGGGAATGTAGCTTTGCCCGCCGAAGCCGGGGTTCACGCTCATCACAAGGATAAGATCGAGCTTGTCGAGCACATACTCGATCGTGCTTTCCGGCGTCGAAGGGTTCAGCGCTACGCCTGCCTTCTTGCCGAGATCGCGGATCACGGAGAGCGAGCGCTCGAGATGCGGGCCGGCTTCCGGGTGAATGGTAATGATGTCCGCGCCCGCTTCCGCAAACGCCGCGAGATACGGATCGGCGGGAGCGATCATCAGATGCACGTCGAGGATTTTCTTGGTGTGCGGGCGGACCGCTTTGACGATCGCGGGTCCGAGCGAGATGTTCGGGACGAAATGCCCGTCCATCACATCGACATGGATCCAGTCGGCGCCAGCCTGATCGGCTGCGCGCACTTCCTCGCCGAGTTTCGCGAAGTCGGCGGCGAGGATCGAAGGCGCAATCAAGAGGGGACGAGTCGGCATTTCGGCGGCTCCAGAAGGTGGCCGTAACGCTAGTGGAGTGGATTTGACATTCGCGCCCCCTTACAGCGGGTTCGCAACGCGAATGTCAAATCCAAAACTCCACTAGAAACATATATTTGATAGTGGTCCTTTGATCCTAACATTCGCAAAGGAGCGTCGCTGTAAGGGGATGCGAATGTTAGGATCGGACCACTATTATTTGCCGCCCGGCAACCGCTTGTCCATGAGACGGTGAACAACGGGTGCGACGAGCGCGGGCAGGAGATAGATTGGAAACTGGGCGACCGCGAAATAAATCCAGGTTAGCTCCGGCAAACCGCTTCCGGCGGCGGCGACCATCACGCCCATGTTCCGGTGCGCGGAGGAGAAGCCGAGCGCCAGCGACTTTTTCAGCCCCTCGCGCCAGAAGATCAGCGTGGTAAGCGCATAAATTCCGATGGCAATGGCGAAAGCGAGCGCGGTAAGGCTTGCCACCAGAAGTGGCTCCTTGACAGCGCGGATAGTAACGCCATCCATCGCGGTGACCCCGAACAGGAACAGCAAGAGTGCGTTCACCCCATCGATTGAGCCCTTGTTGGCGGCAATTTTCTCGTTGCCGAGCCAAAACCGCAAAAGCAACGCCGTGAAGAAGGCGCCTCCGAGAATCGCCAGCAGCCGCAGCACAAGCTGCGCGACATCGAGGTTTAATACGCCTCCGGCAAAATAGGAGACGATGAAGGGTGCGAGCAGCGGTGTCGCCGCCGTGCAGACGATCAGCACCGCGAGCGTCAGCGCAGTGTCCAGGCGCAGAAGTGCCGCGAAGGCGGTGGAAGCCATGATCGGCGGCGCTGCGAGATACATCATCAGGCCGAGAGCGACACCGGGGCCAAGCCGGTCGATGCCGGTGTAGGGCAAGGCCAATCCGAAGAGTACCGGCGTCAGCACCATGATCCCGATGCACGCAACCGCCACGAGCAGGGGGGCTTTGAACCGCGCCCGTAACTCCGACGGATCGACGCGAAGGAATGCGAAGACGAGGAGCAGGAAAATAGCAGCGGTGAATATGGGTTTCAGAGCGCTCGCGAGCGGCGGTATCGCGAGCCCGATCAGGATGCTGGCGGCGGCTACCTTGGTGCCCTTTCGGCCGAGCCATTCGAGGCTAGATTTCAGGGGCATTGGCGACCGGCGTGAACTATTCCCATTCTTTCCGTAGCTTAGCGGTTAGGCGCGTGATTTGCCTGTGGATCGGTGTCAAACGGTCTGGAAACTGCCAAAATCGATCAATAGATATATCCTATGAGCCAAAAGAAAAATGTTATCGTTCTAGGGGCAGGTATCGTCGGCATATCGGCGGCGCTCCACCTGCAAAAACGTGGCGTCGCGACCGTGCTCGTGGACCGGCAAGGTCCAGGCGAGGGCACGTCCTATGGCAATGCCGGGATCATCGAGGGCAACACGCTGTTCCCGTACCCCTTTCCGCGCAGCATCCGGGCGCTGACACGCGTCGCGCTGAAACTTGCGACGGAAGCGAATTATCACGCGGGCTTTCTGCCGCGGATCGCGCGCTGGCTCTGGAATGTGCGCGCCGCAACCACGCCGGAGGGATTAGAAAACTCGGCGCGAACGATGCGGCCGCTGTTCGAGAATGCGCTCGCCGAGCATGAGCGGCTCGTCGAAGCCGCGGGCGCGCAGAAATATCTGCGCCATACCGGCTGGCTCCGCGTATATCGCAGCGAAAACGCGCTCGACAAACTGGCAAAGGAGCTTGCGCTCGCCGACGAATACGGAATTCCATACGAGAAGCTCTCCGTGGAGCAATCGCTCGCGCTCGAACCTTCGCTGTCGCCTGTGTTCAAACACGGCGTGCTGTGGCCCAAAGCGGCGAGCTATTCCAATCCGCTCGCGGTCTCGCGCGCTTTCAACGCGCATTATCTTTCGCTCGGCGGCCAGAACGCGAAGGGCGATGCAAAAACTCTAAAGCGCGCAAACGGCGGCTGGTCGGTCACAACCGACGAAGGCGAAGTGCACGCCGAAGAAGCGGTGGTTGCGCTCGGGCCTTGGTCGCCGGATATTTTGCAGCCGCTCGGCATCGACCTGCCGCTCGCCGTGAAACGCGGCTATCACTGGCACTTTGCCGCGAAAGGCAACGCGTCGCTGTCGCGGCCGGTGCTGGATGCCGAAGTCGGTTTCATTCTCGGGCCGATGGAGCAGGGCATCCGCATCACGACGGGCGCGGAGTTCGCGCATCGCGACGCGCCGCCGACGCCGGTGCAGATCGACCGCCTGATGCCCTATGCGAAAGATCTGTTCCCGCTCGGCGAGCCGGTGGAGCCGAAGCCATGGCTTGGCGCACGTCCGTGCTTCTGGGATTCGCGTCCCGTGATCGGCCGTGCGCCGGGACAGAAGGGCTTGTGGCTCGACTACGGTCACGGCCATTCAGGGCTGACGCTCGGGCCGGTCTCCGGGCGATTGCTCGCGGAAATGATGACGGGTGCTACGACGTTCATCGATCCTACGCCGTTCGCAGCCGAACGCTTCCTGAAAAATTAAGCGCCGTATTTATCCTTCCACGACGGCAGCGAGCCGGGAAACTTGAGCGCAGCTGCTTCATAGACGCCGCGTGCAATCGCTCGCGCAAGGCATTGCGCGGCAATCGCGCCGAGGCGCGCGAGGCCATGTATCGGGTCGTCGAGTTTCTTCCTGCCGGTTGCGGCGGCGAAGACCGCGTCGCCATCGAGCGGCGTGAAGACGGGATGGATTGCCATCGCAAATCCGGCGCCAGCCATGACCGCGAGACGTTTTGCTTGCGCTTTCGTCAGCGCCGCATCGGTTGCAACCAATGCAATCGTTGTGTTCTGCCGTAGATCGCCTTTCAGTGCGGTTGAAATGTTCGGTTGCTGCTTGGGAAAGCCGCGTCCACCGAACTCATTATTCTGTTCGAAGGCGGCGGCGAAGAAATTTCCTTCTTCTCCGAGCGTCACGCGGCCCGCCGCGTTCACCGCGACGACTGCACCGACGGTGAATCCATCAGGCGACATTGCCGATGCCGAACCGATGCCGCCTTTCAGATTCTGCGTTTTTGCGCCGTAGCCCGCTCCGGCAGTTCCTAGTTTGAAATCTTTCCCGGCTTTTTGCGCTGCTGCGTAACCGAGGTCGCGATAAGGCGGGAAGCGGCCCCAGTTCTTGTCGCCGCCGGAATGAAGATCAAACAAAATTGCACCCGGCACGATCGGAATATTCGCGGTGCCGACCGCAAAGCCGCGGCCTTGCTCCGCCAGCCACGCTTGCACCCCCGCGCCGGCATCAAGCCCAAATGCCGAGCCGCCGGAAAGTGCGAGACCGTCGATGCGATCGACGGTCGCGACCGGATCCAGCAAATCGAGTTCGCGCGTGCCCGGCCCGCCGCCGCGAATGTCGGCGGAGGCAACCGCGGGCTCTTCGAATATGATCGCAGTGGTGCCGCTAGCTAACTTTGCATCGTCGGCATGGCCGACAAGAACGCCTGCGACATCGGTAATCAGATTTCTCATGTCAGATTTCCCATGGCGGCGACTAAAACCCGGCAGCCGTGGCCCGGCAAGCATCACGATCCGGCGAGCGGGCTTGCTTCCGGTGCGCGGCCCGCGCAAGAAGCCTGCCCATGACCGAAGTTTCGCTCACAGCCGCGCTCATCGCTGGCCTCTTGAGTTTTCTTTCACCTTGCGTGTTGCCGCTGGTGCCGCCTTATCTCGCCTATCTCGCGGGCACGAGTTTCGACGAACTCGCCGCACGCCGGAGCGTCTCGCGCGTGGCCAGGCGTGAGATCGCGGCGGCTTTCCTTTTCGTGCTTGGCTTTGCGACCGTTTTTGTCGCGCTTGGTGCGACCGCATCCGTAATCGGCGGATATCTGCGTGAGTGGTCTTACTGGCTTTCGATCGCTGCCGGTCTCGCGATCATCGCGATGGGTCTGCATTTTCTCGACATCTATCGCATCGCGTTTCTCTACCGCACGACGCGGCTGCAGCCGAACGAGCCGGTCGGCTTGTGGGGCGCATATGTGATGGGTCTGGCGTTTGCGTTCGGCTGGACGCCGTGCATCGGGCCGGTGCTCGCCGCGATCCTCGCGGTTGCCGCATCCGAGAACACGGTTGCGAAAGGGGCGGGGCTGCTTGCCGTTTACTCGCTTGGCCTCGGCATTCCGTTCGTGCTTGCCGCTTTTGCGCTCGATGCATTTCTCGGTGTATTCGCGAAGATGCGTGCGAGGCTCGGCACTATCGAGAAAATCATGGGCGCGTTTCTCGTGCTTACCGGAATCGCATTTCTTACCGGCTGGATCAACGCATTCGGCTTCTGGCTGCTGGAAATGTTTCCGGGGCTTGCAGCATTCGGATAAAGAAAAAGCCCGCCGTCTCCGGCGGGCTTTCGTTTCGTGTGTTGAAGAAACTTATTTCTTCAGTTCGGCATAAGTGCCGTCGGCTTTCCATTCGTACATCACGTAGTCGGTGACGGTGATGTCGCCCTTGGCGTCATAGGAAATTTCGCCGAGCACCGTGTTCCATTTGCCGGCACGGATCGTTTCCGCAACCTTCTTTGGATCGGTGGTGTTGGCTTTCGCAACCGCCAGCGCCCAGATCTGCATCGCGGCGTAGGTGTAGAGCGTGTAGCCTTCCGGATCGATGCCCTTGGCCTTGAACTTCTTCACGACCTCTGCAGCCGCCGGGCGATTGCGCGGATCGGAGCCGAAGGTCATCAGCACGCCGCCGGCGTGCTGGCCGGTGATCGCAGCGAACTGCTTATCGGCAAGCGCGTCGCCTGCCATCAGCAAGGTCTTCATGCCCTGATCGCGCATCTGGCGAAGGATCAGGCCGGACTCGGTGTGGTAACCGCCGACGAAGACGATATCGATGTCAGCCGCTTTCATGCGCGAGACGAGCGCGGTGAAGTCCTTGTCACCCTGCGTGTAAGATTCGCGCATCGCTTCAGTGACGCCGAGCGCGTTCACCGCCTTCTTGGTCTCGTTCGCGAGGCCCGCGCCGTAGGTCGATTTGTCGTCGAGGATCGCGATCTTCTTGCCCTTGAAATTGTCGACGAGATATTTTCCGGCAAGCGCGCCCTGCTGATCGTCACGGCCACAGGTGCGGAAGACGTTCCAGAGTTTGCGTTCGGTGAAGGTCGGATTGGTGGAGGCCGGCGTGATCTGAAGGACGTTGCCTTCCGCATAGGCTTCCGACGCGGGGATCGACGAAGACGAGCAGAAGTGGCCGAACACGACAGGTACTTTCTGACCAGCGAGACGATCAGCGGTCGCGCGGGCCTGCTTCGGGTCGCAGGCGTCGTCGCCGACGACGAGCTTCAACTGCTGCTTCAGCACGCCGCCCGCGGCGTTGAGATCTTCGAGCGCGAGCGTTGCGCCGTTCCTGAGTTGCTCGCCGAACGATGCGTATTGGCCGGTCATCGGGCCGGCGACGCCGACGGTAATCTGGGCATTAGCGGTCGTGCCGGTCGCGAGAACGGCGGCGGCAAACAAGCCAATGAGACGTGCGCTTTTCATAGTTTCTCCCTCTGAAACAAAGCGATGTTACGGATTGCTCCCGGCTATTCTTGGCGGGAATTTGCGGGTTGTCACGGTTTTTTATGCGGCTGTTACGCGCCGTAGTTTTACCGGCCACCTTCCAGGTAAGCGCTGCGGACTTCTGGGCGTTCAAGGAGTTCGCGGCCGGTGCCCTGCAAGGCGATGCGGCCATTCACCATGACGTAGCCGCGGTGCGCGAGCTTCAGCGCATGGAACGCGTTCTGCTCGACCAGAAAGATCGTGAGCTTCTCGCGTTGGTTCAGATCGCGGATCGCCGAGAAAATCTGGCGGACGATCAGCGGGGCGAGGCCGAGCGACGGCTCATCCAGCAGGAGCAGGCGCGGCCGACTCATCAGCGCGCGGCCGATGGCGAGCATCTGCTGCTCGCCGCCAGAGAGCGTTCCGCCGCGCTGGCTTGAGCGTTTTTCGAGGATAGGGAATAGCGAATAGACGCGCGCGAGCTCGCTTCGGAAGTCGCCGCCCTCGGCAGTGGCGGCTCCCATCTGCAAATTTTCGTAAACGGTCATGCGTGGGAAAATGCGGCGGCCTTCCGGCGACTGCGCGATCTTCATGCGCATGATTTCGTGGGTGGGAAGCTGCGTGATGTCGCGACCCTCGAAGACGATGCTGCCCTCGCGCGCCTGGGGATTGCCGCAGATCGTCATCATCAGTGTCGATTTTCCGGCGCCGTTCGCGCCGATGATGGTGACGATTTCGCCGGGCATCACCTCGACATCGATGCCTTTCAGCGCGGCGATGCTGCCGTAAAACGCGGATACACCTTTGATCGAGAGCAGGGGCTCGCTCACAGGCCGACCTCCGCTTCGACTTTCTCGACGGCATCTTCCTCGACGCCGAGATAGGCCGCGATCACTTTCTGGTCGTTGCGGATGTAATCCGGCGTGCCTTCGGAGATTTTCTTGCCGTGGTCGAGCACGACGACATGATCCGAAATCTCCATCACGACATTCATGTCGTGCTCGATCAAGAGAATCGAAGTCTTGGTCTCGTTCTTGATCGAGCGGAGCAGCACGTTCAACTCGTCCGACTCGCGCGGGTTCAGGCCGGCAGCCGGTTCGTCGAGGCAAAGCAGCACCGGCCGCGTACACATCGCACGCGCGATCTCCAAGCGGCGTTGTGCGCCATAGGGAAGACTACCCGCGGGATCGTCGGCGCGCTCTGTGAGTTGCGTTTTCTCGAGCCAGTGGCGCGCAAGCTCGACCGCTTCGCGCTCGGCCTTGCGATAGCCGGGCAGGCCGAACAAACCGAAGATCGTGTAGCCCGATGCGATCATCAGCCGGTTGTGCTGCGCGACTAGAAGATTCTCGAGCGCGGTCATGCCAGCGAACAGGCGAATGTTCTGGAAGGTGCGGGCGACGTGAACGCGTTGCGCGATCTTGAAATCCGGCAATTTCTCCAGTGCGAATTTCTTACCGTCGTCATGCGTGACGTGAATGCTGCCGGAAGTCGGCTCGTAGAAGCCCGTGATGCAGTTGAAGACCGTGGTCTTGCCCGCGCCGTTCGGTCCGATCAGCGCGGTGATGTCGCCGCGTTTCGCGTTGAAAGAAAGATCGTCAACAGCGAGCAGCCCGCCGAAGCGCATGGTAAGATTTTGCAGCGAGAGGATCGGCGCGCTCGTCATCACCCGCGACCCTCCGTTACGTGCTCGACCGAGATCGTCTTTCGTTCTTTCAGGTAAGCAGTCGGTTCGCGGGTAGAGACGAGGCCGCGCGGACGCCATATCATGATGCCGACCATGGCGAAGCCGAAGATCACGAGACGGAACTGTTCGAACTCGCGGAACAGTTCAAAGCTCGCGGTCATCACGGTCGCGGCAATCGCAACACCGATCTGCGAGCCCATGCCCCCGAGTACGACAATTGCAAGGATCAGTGCGGACTCAGGGAAGGTGAAGGAATCCGGCGAGATGAAGCCTTGACGGGTTGCGAAGAAGGCGCCGGCAAAGCCGCCGAACATCGCGCCGATCGCGAATGCCGTGAGCTTCGTGTTGGTCGGGTTGATGCCGAGCGAGCGCACGGCGATTTCGTCTTCGCGCAGTGCTTCCCAGGCGCGGCCGACGGGGAGCTTGCGAAGCCGGATCGTGACCCAATTCGTGATCAGCGCGAGTGCAAGGATCACATAGAACAGAAACACCGTGCGGTGCGTTGGATCGAATTCCAGCCCGAATTTCGCGGCGAAGCCGGTCTCCGTTGCGTTGAATGGAATACCAAAGAAGCTCGCACGCGGGATCGAGCCGATGCCGTTCGGGCCGTTGGTGAGGGAAACCCAGTTCAGCAGAACGATACGGACGATCTCGCCGAAGGCGAGCGTCACGATCGCGAGATAGTCGCCGCGCAGCCGCAAGACAGGAAAGCCGAGCAGGATTCCGAAGAACGCCGCGAACAGTCCCGCAAGCGGCAGGCACACCCAGAACGACCAGCCGTAAGCCTGCGCGATGATGGCGTAGGAATAAGCGCCGACGGCATAGAAGGCCACGTAACCGAGATCGAGCAAGCCCGCGAGGCCAACTACGATGTTCAGACCCCAGCCGAGCATCACATAGGTCAGAATGATGATCGCGATGCCGAGGAAATAGGGATTGTTGTAGAACGCGACCGGGAAGAGTGCCGCGAACACGAGCAACGCTGCGCTGAATCCGAACCGCACCCCGATCAGGATGGTTGCGACCGTAATCAGGATCAGCGGCCAGTCTTTCGGCGAAAAGAAAACCCAACCGCCGCCGATCAGCAGAAGTAGAACGACAAGCGCAATTTTGAATTCGCGCGCGAGGCTGCAGATCGCAGTCCATAGCGCGCCGAGATAATAACGAAGCGTCGTCGCGTTGTAATAGATCAGCGAAATCAGGAAGCGTCCTACAAAGACGATGCCGATGGTGGTTGCGAGTAACACGGGGCGTGTGAGCAGCCGCAACGGTCCGCGCGAGTCGTCGGTCAGAAAGCCGAGCAAAAGCATGAACAGGCCGAACGCGACGATGGCCGCGATCAGCGCATCTTTCAGCGCGTGCGAAAGCACCGAGGAGTTTCCGGTTCTTGCCGCGCTCATACTTTCTCGACTTCGGGCCGGCCAAGAATGCCGGTCGGCATGAAGATCAACACGACAATCAGGATCGAGAAGGCGGCGACATCTTTATATTGCACCGAGAAGTAGGCGGACCAGTACGTTTCGATCAGTCCGATCAATAGACCGCCGAGCATCGCGCCGGGCAGCGAGCCGATTCCGCCGAGCACGGCGGCGGTGAACGCTTTCACGCCCGCGACGAAGCCGATGTGGAAGTCGATCACGCCGTAATAGAGCAGGTACATCATGCCCGCGACCGAGGCGAGCGCAGCGCCGATGAGGAACGTCAGCGAGATCGTTCTGTTGGTATCGACGCCGAGGAGTGCCGCCATTTTCAGATCCTGTTCGCAGGCGCGCATATCGCGCCCGAGCGAGGTCGAGGAAATGATCCACGTGAACCCGGTCATCAAAGCGAGCGTAGTGAGCACGATCAGAATCTGGATATTCGAGACTTGCACGACAAAACGATTGCCGAGATCGAGCACCGTATGCGTTCCGGTAATCAGCGGCTGCAAGGTTTTCACGCGTGCGCCCTGCGCGAGCTGTACATAGTTTTGCAGCACGATCGACATACCGATTGCCGAGATCAGCGGCGCAAGACGGAAAGAGCCGCGTAGCGGCCGATAGGCGATGCGCTCGACCGCCCAGCCGTAGAGCGAGGTGAGCAACATCGCGATCAGCAACATCAGGAACAACGCGAGCGGAATCGCGGTGATGCCAATCGCAACGAGGATCAAAAAGGCGATCAGCGCGATGAAGGTGCCGACCATGAAAATATCGCCATGGGCGAAATTGATCATGCCGATGATCCCGTAGACCATCGTGTAGCCGATCGCGACAAGGCCATAGATCGAGCCCAGCGCGAGGCCGTTGATCGATTGCTGGAGGAAATACTCCATCTATCCTTTCCGCACTTCTGCCGGTGCGGTCCCTTGCCCTGATGCGAAACTAGCTTGAAGCGTGGGCCCGCGCCAAATGCGGCATTAGCTTTTTCATCTCGCAAATGCGCGCATATGGCTCTCGCCACAGGATTTGGTCATGCAAGACCCGTGAAAGTTCCGGGGGAACGAAGCCGGAAAATGCGGGTTCACTTCTCAAGGGGAGGAACCCTCAAGGAGTAAACGTCCATGGCGAACAATCCCAATCAGGATAAAAACCAGCAGCAGGGCGGCCAGAAGCAGCAGCAAGGCGGCCAGCAGAACCAGCAGAACCCCAATCAGGGTGGGCAGCAGGGCGGCCAGCAAGGCGGCCAACAGCAGAAGCGCTAAACTCCTGTAACTAAAGGAAAAGCCCTGCCTGTTCGGCGGGGCTTTTTTGCGTAAAGCGTGTTGCAAAGGAACGCTTTTCTTTTGCTCCCCCGCTGACCTATTTTGTCGCCTATGAAGCGCGCCACTCTTCCCCTGTTCCACCTTTACGGCGATCCGCCGGACGATCAGGCGTTCGATTTCGTTCACATCGAGCGGCTGACCCATCGCTCGCCCGGAAATAACTGGGTGATTGCGCCGCACCGTCACCGCAATCTCTTCCAGATCATGCTGGTGGAGCAGGGCGGCGGCATACTCGATCTCGAGGCGGAGTCGATTAGTTTTGAGGCGCCGGTCGTGATGATGCTCGCGCCGACGGTGGCGCATGGCTTTCGTTTCAAGCCGAAAGTCACCGAAGGCTATGTCATCAATTTCACCGAGGACGTAACCGAGTCTCTCGGCGAGCAGGCGAATGTAGCGCTCGCGCGGCTGAAGCATCTCGCCGCGCAGCCCTTGCTGCCTGCTGCTACGCCGGAAGTCTCGCGGCTCTCCGCGCTATGCCGCGATCTTCTCGAAGAAGAATTTCTGGGCCGCGAAGGCTTTGAGGTTGCGATGCGCGCGATGCTCGCGCTGATCGGTGTCGAAGTCGCGCGCCTTGCCGCGAGCCGCGAATTGTCCGGCACGATCACGCTTGCGCCCGCGGACGCGACCGTCGAGGAATTGCGCCGGCTGATCGAAGAAAACTTCCGCTCGGAGCGGCAGATAGGCTTTTACGCGGGTAAGCTCGCAATGACAGCGGACCGGCTAAACGATCATGTGAAGCGTGCGACCGGCGTCACCGCCGGGCATCTGTTGCGGCAAAGATTATTGACCGAAGCCAAACGCCAGCTCGTATTCACGGATCTGACGATAGGCGAGGTCGCCTACGATCTCGCGTTCGCCGATCCGTCGCACTTTGCGCGCTTTTTCAAGAAGCAGACCGGCTCGACGCCGCAGGCATTCCGCGAAGCGTCGCTGCGCTCTCGCGGTACGCACTAGCTCTTTTCGATTTCCGCGAAGACCTGCGATGCTTCGTGCATGGCGGTGTTTGCCGCCGGCACGCCGCAATAGATCGCCTGCTGCAAGAGCAGCTCTTTAATGTCGTCCTTGGTGAAGCCGCCTTCGGTCATAGCGGCGCGTATATGCAGGCGATATTCTTCCCAGCGTCCTAGCGCGACCATCGAGCCGATCACGATGAGCCGCCGCGTGCGGTCGTCGAAATGCGGACGCGTCCAGATCTCGCCCCAGGCATAGCGCGTAATCAGATCCTGAAAGTCGCGGTTGAAGTCGTTCTGGTTTGCGACTGCGCGATCAACCCATTTGTCGCCGAGCACCTTGCGGCGCCGCGCCATTCCCTTTTCGTGACGTTCGCGCTCGTCCATCTCTTTATCCCTTTAGAAATCCGTCGAGTGCCTTCGTGAATGCTTCAGGCTGCTCGATATTAGAAAGGTGTGCGGCGTCGAGGCCGGCGAGCTTCGCGCCTGGAATTCGCTTTGCGATCAGTTCCGCCGCTTCATATGGCGTTGCAGGGTCCTGCTTGCCGCCGATCACAAGCGTCGGCATTTTGATGTCGCCAATCGTCCAGCGCTGATCGACATCGCGGATCGCGGCGCAGTTGCCGGCATAGCCTTCGGGTTTTGTCGTATGCAGCATTTCGACAATCGGCTCGATTTCCTTCGGCGATTTATCGCGAAACTCTTTCGTGAACCAGCGCTCGATGACGGCCCCCGTGATCGCCCTCATACCGGAAGCGCGCACGGTCGCCACGCGCTGGTTCCAGACTTCGGTGAGCCCGAATTTCGCGGCGGTGTTGCAGAGTACGAGTTGCCCGATGCGGGACGGCACGTTGCGCGCGAGCCACATCCCGATCATGCCGCCCATCGAGAGTCCGCAGAAGCGCACCTTCGAAAGTTTCAGCGCGTCCATAAGCGCGATGGCATCGGCGCCGAGCATCGCGAATGTATAAGGGTAGGAGGGCGCTTCGGTTTTGCCGTGACCACGGGTGTCGTAGCGCACGACACGAAAGCGCTTCGCGAGCGCGGGGGCCTGCTTGTCCCACATATGAAGATTGGTGCCGAGCGAGTTCGACAGCATCAGCACCGGCGCATTCTCCGCGCCGTCGATCTGATAGTTGATCTTGATTCCGTTCGCCTCAATGGTCGGCATTTTCTTCTCTTATTTCCTGAGCGAGCGTTCGGCGGCGGCTATATTCGCGTTGATGAACCTGTCGGTCTCGCCGAGATAATTCGCGGGATCGAACAGTTCGGCGAGTTTTTTGCCGGACAGGATTTCCATCACTTCCGGATGCTCGTTCAGCGCTCCGCGTAGATGCTTGCCGCTACGCAACGCCTGTTTCGATGCTTTTGCGACGAGATCATGTGCCTGCATTTTACCGAGCTTCTCTGCGAGCGCGAATTGCACGGCTTCCGCCATGATCAAGCCGTTCGAGACTTCGAGATTGGCGCGCATACGCGTTTTGTCCACTTCAAGGCCGGTCGCGATTTCTGCCGTGCGCTCGAAGGCACCCGAAGCGATAAGCAAGAGCTGTGGCAGCGCGAGCCAGCTTGCCTGCCAGCCGCCGGTGCCGCGTTCATGTTCGTTGACAAGGCCCGCGAGTAGCGATGAGGCTAATCCCGGCGCGAGATTGCTGGCGGCCAGAATTTGCGCGGAGAGCGTGGGATTGCGCTTCTGCGGCATCGTGGAAGAGCCGCCACGGCCCGTGCCCGCGGGCTCGAACACTTCGCCGACTTCCGTCTGCATCAAGAGCGAAACATCGCGCGCGATTTTTCCGCATTCGCAGACTGCAATCGCTATGGTGCTGCCTGCGTTTGCGATGCGGTCGCTATGCGCGTGCCACGGCGCAGGCGTTGCTTCGAGCTTCAGCGATCTTGCGAATGCTTTCGAGACCGCAACACCTTTCTTGCCGAGCGCCGCAAGCGTTCCCGACGCGCCTCCGAACTGAAGTACGGAGGCTTCTTCGGCCGCTGCGATCATGCGGGTCCGCGCGCGTGCGAGCGAGGCCGCGTATCCGGCGGCTTTCAGACCGAACGTCGTCGGCAATGCCTGTTGCAGCCAGGTACGGCCCGCCATTACGCTCGTGCGATGTTTCTTCGCTTGCGAAACGAAACCTTTGATTGCCTGTGCTAGATCGCGTTCCAGCAACGCGGATGCTTCCCGAAGCGCGAGCACAGTTGCGGTGTCGATAATGTCCTGGCTGGTTGCGCCCCAATGCACGAAACGCGCGGCTTGCTTGTCGCGCCGCGCGACTGCTGCCGTCAGCGCCTTTACGAGCGGGATTGCTACATTGCCGGCATTGCCCGCGGCGATACCGAGAGCCGCAATATCGAAGCGCTTTGCCTGACAGGCGGCTGCGATCGGATCTGCCGCGCGTCTCGGGATTACTCCCGTTGCAGCCTCGGCCCTGGCGAGTGCTGCCTCGACGTCGAGCATATGCTGGAGCATGGCTCTATCGGACAGCGCCGCACGCATCTTCGCGCTTGCGAAGAGCGGGCCGAGAAGATCACCGGAAACCATGCTGCTCATGTGTGGACAAGAATAAGGGAAAGAGTCGCCGCGGAATGTAGTCCCGCACCGCTTTTGCTGGAAGCTTTTTCGGAAATTTAGCGCCGTCTTCGGGCTAGAAGGGTGAATAGACGGACAAGGTCGTGTACGCGCCGCTGCCGCGGCCCGAGTTTTCGAGCGCGCCAGCGGAAAGCACGAAGATCTTTCGCCGCCAGGTAAGGGACGCGGCGATGCCCGCGCGGTCTTCGGAGTAGCGCGCGTCTCCCATGGTTGCGATCTCTCCGCCCAGCGCCCAGGTCTCGTTGAACTCATAAAGCAGCGAGGCTTTCGCATAGTATTTGTTGAGCACCGTCGAGACAGAGCCGAAGGCGCTTGCGATATAGCGCTGCCATACGCGCGAATAGAGTTCGAGCGAAGCTTTGATGCCGGCTTCGCTGCCGCGCGCCGGATTGGATGGATCGGAGTAGACCAGAATCTGATCTTCGTAATGCAGTCCGGCAAATGCCCCAACGTAGAGCGCGTTCCCAAAAATGTTGTCGAAAGTTTTGCGATAGCCGCCGAGTAGTTCGCCTGAGAAAACATTCGCGTCGTTGATGCCGCCGGGGGCGATCGACGTCTGATAGGAGTATCGCCCCATGCCGCCCATGAAGCGCAGGCGCCAACCGTCTTCGGCGAGCGTTCCCATCGGTGCGTAAGTCACACCCATCCACGCGAATGTGTTTGCCTTGGCGCTGTCGATCCCGCCGAAGACGTCCAGCTTCTGATGTAGATGTGGGATCGTGAGATAGGACACGACGGGTTCGATCCAGCGCTCGTAGGCCTGTATCGGCGTCGGTGCTTGTGCGTTTGCGCGCGGCGCAAAGAAACTTGCGGCCAGAATGAAAGCCGCAACAACAAAATGAAGCGCGTGTCGATCCGCGCTTTCCCGCATAGAACCACCCCGGCGCTACCGATGCCTTGTTGCAGCGCGGGCTGCCGCGCCCATCCTGCACTTCAAATTCTTTGCGAGCGCTATGAGCGCCGCCACGAAACCCCGATTGCAGGCTGCAATCGGAAGTGGAATCAGGGTATTGTATTGCCTCCAGTTGCAGACTTTTTCTCATGGGCTACCCGCGCCTGCGTGAGAGCGGAGCGCTACGAACCCGGCTATAAGCCTGAGCAACAACGAGAAACGCCATGGAAGAAACGCGCAACCACCTACGCTTCATCAACATCGCGCACTTCATCGATCATTACATCCTGCTTGTTTTCCCGACGGTGGTGATCGGTCTCGAGAAGTCGCTCGCGCGCTCCTATGCGGAATTGATCGCGCTTTCGACTGCGTGCTTCGTTGCGTTCGGCTTGTTCTCGCTGCCCTGGGGCTGGCTCGCCGACCACTGGAGCCGCCGCAAGATCATGGCGATCTTTTTTTTCGGCTCCGCGCTTTCGATGGCGCTCGCCGCCGCCGCACCGAATGTTTATTGGCTAGGTGCTGCACTGCTGCTGCTTGGCATTTTCGCTGCGATTTATCACCCTGTCGGCATTCCGATGCTGGTGACGAATGCACGCGACCGCGGCCGCGACTTCGCAACCAACGGCGTGTGGGGTAATTTCGGCGTTGCTTTTGCGCCGGGCATCACAGCGGCGCTTATGGCTACGGTCGGCTGGCGTGCGGCTTTCATTATTCCCGCGCTGGTCTGTGCCGCGATCGGGGTCGCTTATCTTTATTTTACGAAGGAAGAAAAGGATAAAGCCGGCTCGCGCGCGAAGGTCGCGGAAGTGCCGCTTACCGGCGCGATGATGATTTCGGTCTTCGCGTTCTTTGCGCTGCTCGCCTTCTCGGGCGGCATCGTCTTCAACATTCTCACCATCGCGATTCCGAAAATCGTGGACGAGCGCATGGCACAGGACATTCCGCTTGTGCTCTTAGGCTCCGTTGCGACCGGGGTTCTGTTGTTCGGCGGCATCGCACAACTGACGGTCGGGCGGCTGGTCTCGCGTTTCGCGCCGCACGTGCTGCTCGCCTTCATAGGCGTCTTGCAAGTCGTCGGTGTGGTCTGGGCCTATCTTGCGACCGGCCCGGTCCTCCTTGGCGCACTCGCGCTTTCGATTGCTGCGATCTACGCACAGGTGACGGTCGGCGACGTGGTGATTGCGCGCTATACTGCGGATGCCTGGCGCGGCCGCGTATTTGCGGTCCGCTTCTTTCTCGCCTTCATTTCGAGCGGACTTGCCGTATCGTTGATCTCGGCTCTGCACGGGCAGGGCGGCTTTGGACTCGTATTGATCATGACCGCAATTTTCGCGGCGCTTTTTATGGTGGCAACAATTGCAATTTCCCTTCTTGCAAACCGCGCGGAGTCGCGGCTCCAGTCTCAACCTGCGGAATAAAACCGTACTGGGCCGCATTGCGGCCCTAACGGTTGCGCTTTTACTCTTCTGTGGTTTTGCAATCGCACAGAGCTTTCCGAAGAACCCGCAGCGGGACAGCGCGCGGGCGACCGATTTCTCGGTGCATCTTTTTTTTGAGGCGAGCGGCGAGCTGTCGCCGAATATCTTCACGCTCGAGGAATTCGGTGTGTGGAATTTCAGTGCGCAGTGGAAGGGCAATAACGGCGGCAAGTTCTCCGGCTTTCTTGTCCGGGTGAAGCTGCAATCGAATTCGCCGAAGGATGTATTTGCGCAGGGGCGGGTGGCGCAACTAATCCTGCGCGACCGCAAGACGAAGAAGATGCTCGTGACCTGGAATATCTCGGACGTCTATGTCGACGACAAAGGCGTCAGCTTCCGCGGCCAGTTCTTTTCCAATCTCGACTGTCAGCTCATGGAGGCGACGTTGACCTCTGGCGGGGCGCAGATCACGAGGGATTTGCCATTCGCCTGTGGCGAATGATCAACAGGGTAACTTATTGAAATAATAGCCTTTTACTTAGCTTTCGCCATCGCTTGACTTATGACTGACTAGTCAGTCATAAATTGAGGATGAGAACCCTAGCCAAGAAGAAAAAGCCGAAAGTGGCAACTGCAAAGCCGCAGCGACGCTCCGAGCAGGGCGCGGACAAGCGCGAACTTATTCTCGCTGCGGCGCTCGACGAATTTTCGCAGAACGGTTTTGCCTCGGCGCGGCTCGACGATGTTGCGAAACGCGCAAACGTCGCGAAGGGGACGATCTATCTCTATTTCAAAGATAAGGAATCGCTCTTTCAGGAGTTGCTCCGCACGCAGATCAGCCCGGTAATGGGTATGCTCGAAGCGGTGCTTGCCGGCGGCAAGGATGCGAAGCCAGTGCCGTTACGCGAGCTTGCGCACCGCGTGGCCGATCTTTTCGTCGAGCAGGTCATCGCAACGCGGCGCAAGGACATCGTGCGCCTGATTTTGACCGAAGGTCCGCGCTTTCCGAAGCTCGCGGAATTCTATTATCGCGAGGTAATTTCGCGCGGCCTCGGCGCGCTGCGCGCACGCGCCGAGCGTGCTGTGAAAGAGGGGGAGCTAAAGAGCGATGCGCTGGTGCGCTTTCCGCAACTGATCGTGGCACCCGCGCTCACCGCGATCATGTGGAAGTCGATGTTCGACAAGTTCGAGCCGCTGGACGCCAAAGCGCTGATGAAGGCGCATATCGAAAATCTGTTCGACAAGGAGGAGCGGCAATGAAGCTGTTCCGCGTACTGTTCTTGCTTCCTGTTCTTGCCGCGCTCGCTGCCTGCGGCCAAAACGGAAACCAGAACTTTCAAGGCTGGATCGAAGCCAATCTTATTTTCGTCGGGCCAGACGAGAACGGTCGCATAGAAGTCCTCAAAGTGCGCGAAGGCGACACCGTGCCGAAAGGCTCGCCGCTATTTTCACTCGAAGCGGATTTGCAGAAGGCAGACGAGCTTTCCGCCCGCGCGGCGCTCGAAAATGCCCGTGCGGCTTTCTCGCGCGCCGAGCAACTCGTAAAAACAAACAGCGGGACGCAGAAGTCTTACGACGATACCCACGCAGCGCTGCGCGAGGCGGAAGCAAAACTCAATTCCGCGCAGACCAAGCTCAGGCGGCGCACGATCGTCAGCCCGGTGAGCGGCGTCATCCAGCAGATTTATTTCCGCGAGGGCGAACTTGTCGTTGCGGGCCGACCGATTCTCGCGATCCTGCCGCCGGGCAACGTGAAGGTCCGCTTCTATGTTTCGCAGGCAATGCTGCCGCGCATTACGATCGGTGATACCGTCGCGGTGCATTGCGACGGCTGCGGCGCGCAGAATGCGAAAATCAGCTTCATCGCCAAGCAGGCCGAATACACGCCGCCCGTGATCTACAGCGAACAGGAGCGGAGCAAGCTCGTATTTCTCGTCGAAGCGCTGCCGGAGAAGCCCGCCGAAATGCGGGTCGGCCAGCCGGTGAGCGTCACGGTCACACTGCACGAGAAGAAGTGATGGCGCTCGCATCCGACATAGCAATCGACGTGAAGGGGCTGACCAAGTCCTTCGACGGCCGTGTGGTCGTGCGCGACCTCTCGATGCAAGTGAAGCGCGGCTCGATTTACGGTTTTCTCGGGCCGAACGGCTCCGGCAAGACCACGACGATCCGGATGCTTTGCGGATTGCTTACACCGGACAGCGGCGAGGGCACCTGTCTTGGCTACAACATCCGCACCGAGGCCGACCAGATCAAGAATCACGTCGGCTACATGACGCAGAAGTTTTCGCTCTATCAGGATTTATCGGTGCGCGAGAATCTCGAATTCGTCGCGCGCATCTATGGGCTCGACGCGCCGCCCAAAGCCGCGCGAGAGATGATCGAACGGCTGGGCCTTCGCGGCCGCGAGGAACAGCTTGCCGCACAGCTTTCCGGCGGCTGGAAGCAGCGGCTCGCACTTGGCGCCTGTACGTTGCCGAGCCCCCAGCTTCTTTTGCTCGATGAGCCGACCGCGGGCGTCGATCCGAAAGCACGGCGCGAATTCTGGAACGAGATCCATGCGCTCGCGAATGACGGGCTCACCGTGCTCGTCTCCACGCATTACATGGACGAAGCCGAGCGCTGCCACGAAATTGCATACATCGCCTATGGCGAGTTGCTCACGCGCGGTACGGTCGATCAGGTGATCGAGCAGTCGAAACTTATTACTTACAATGTAAGCGGCGACGACTTGCAGAAGCTTCTGCACGCGCTCGACGGCAAGCCGGGCGTCGATATGGTCGCGCCGTTCGGTACCAGCCTTCATGTTTCGGGCCGCGACGAGAAGAAGCTTGAAGCTGCGATCAAGCCATATCGCGCAGATAAAAAATTCGTCTGGACGCGCTCTGAGCCTTCGCTTGAAGATGTGTTCATCGAGCTGATGAACCGCTCCAAGGATAATTTCCAGTGAGCCTCATCGATGCCATCCGGCAGCCCGGCTTCTGGCGCCGCGTGCGCGCAATGCTGACGAAGGAATTCATCCAGCTTCGCCGCGACCGCGTTTCGTTTGCGATGATTGTCATGATTCCGGTGATGCAGCTCATTCTTTTCGGATTTGCGATCAACACCACGCCGCGAAATCTTCCGACCGCGGTGCTATTGCAGGAAACCAGCGACGTCGGCCGCACCATTCTCTCCGCGATCGAGCGGACCGGATATTTCAAGATCACGCACCGGCTTACTTCGGCGGAGGAATTTGACCGTGTGCTGGCATCGGGCAGGGTGTTGTTCGCGATCGAAATTCCGGCAGGTTTTGAACGGGCATTGCGCCGCGGTGACATGCCCGCACTTCTGGTCGCGGCCGATGCGACCGATCCGGTCGCTTCCGGCACCGCACTCGGCAGCCTCAACCGGATTGTGCAACTCGCGTTGATCAACGAGCGGATGTTGCCGGAGCGCACACAACCGCTGTTCGAGATCCGTCAGCACGCGCGCTACAACCCGGCAGGGGTCAGTTCGCTCAACATAGTGCCCGGTCTTGTCGGCACGATCCTGACTATGACTATGCTGATCTTCACAGCGCTTTCGGTCACGCGCGAGGTCGAGCGCGGCACGATGGAGAGCCTTCTTTCCATGCCGATCTCACCGCTTGAGATCATGGTCGGCAAGATCATTCCCTACATCATCGTTGGCTTTACACAGGCGGCGCTCATCATCGGCTTCGGCGTGTTGCTGTTCGGCGTACCAATTCTCGGTAGTCTTTTCCTCCTCGCGCTCCTCTCGACGCTTTTTATCGCGACCAACCTTTCGATCGGCTATTCCTTCTCGACTGTCGCGCAGAACCAGTTGCAGGCGATCCAGATGACGTTCATGTTTTTTCTACCAAACATTCTTCTTTCCGGCTTCATGTTTCCGTTCGCAGGTATGCCGGGCTGGGCGCAATGGATCGGCGAGGCGCTGCCGCTCACGCATTATCTGCGCATCGTGCGCTCGATCATGCTGAAGGGGTCGGGTTTTACTGAGCTACAGTATGAAGTGCTGGCGCTTTTCGTTTTGATGATGGTCGCGATGACGATTGCGGTGACGCGCTTCAGAAGGACGCTGGACTGATCATTTAAACTTCTTGATCAGTTCCATCGCCGCCGCTGGCGCGCGGACTTTTCCTTCATGAATGAAGTAAATGAATACGTCGCGCGGCTTGGAGGCGGGCTTCGTCTTGTCGGCATGAGGTAGCGAAGCGACATCCTTGCCAGACGCCCAAGCCTTTGCGTGCTTTGCAATGGTTTCGATGTCTCTCGGCGGATAGCCAGTTTTAACCTTGTCCTTGCCGCGCTGGAGCCGCGCATAGACGAAGTCTCCGGTGATATCGGCGATGTTCACATAGTCGATGTGGTCGGTGTAGCAGATCGAAACGCCGAATTCGCGCGCGAGCTTGATGAAGGCGGGCGTCGAAAAGGTCTCGTTGCGCGGTTCGACAACATGGCGCATTTTTCGTCCGTCGAATTTCTGCGGCAACAATTCCAGAAACTTTCCGAAATCCGCTTCGTCGAATTTCTTGGTCGGCGCGAACTGCCAGAGCAGGGGGCCGAGCTTGTCGCCAAGCTCCGTCACGCCGCTATCCATAAAACGTTTGATTGAGTCGCCCGCTTCTGCCAGCACGCGACGGTTGACGGCATAGCGTACGCCCTTCAGCGCGAAGACGAAACCGTCCGGCACTTCGCTGGCCCACTTTTTAAAAGTTTTCGCATTCTGGGTGCGATAGAAAGTGCCGTTCACTTCGATCGAGGTCAGCGCACGGCTCGCGTATTCCAGCTCTTTCGCGTGGGTCAGGCCCTTTGGATAAAATACGCCGCGCCAAGGCTCATAGGTCCAGCCGCCGATGCCGGCGTAAATCCTGCCAACTTTCGCCATTATATGAAGTGTCCCGGAAACAGATCGACGATCTTGGCGCCGGTTTCCTTCGACACCATTTCTGCGATCTTACTGCGGTGACATTCCTCTGGCTTGCGCTCGTAGCATAGCAGGCAAACTTTCTTGCCCGCTTCCACAAGCTTGTTGAGCTCGCCAAGCTCTTCCTGCGCTGGTTTAGTCTTGATGTGCTTGCCGTATATTTTCCAGAGCTTGTCGTAGTTTCCCGAGCGCGCGGCTTCGCGGCCTTCCGAAGGCGTGCCGAGCTTCTGTAAATGCAGGTACGCGATGCCGGCTTCGTCCAGCGCCGCTGAAAGCGCTTTCTTGGAAAAGCCGGCCCGGCGGGAAGCCGCGACAGCGCGGGTATCGACAATAATCTTTACTTTGGCGCGTAGCAGCGCGTCGATCACGTCGGCAAGCGGAGTCTGCTCGTAACCGATGGTGAATAGGGAAGGCATGCGTACCTGTTATTGCATATCCATTCACAAAAAGTTCGCCGGGTGAAACCATCCTGCTTTCCGGCGTGTTCCCGCAATGCTGCCCGGGCGTTCAGGCAGTGCGATGGCCGCGAGAGGCGCGGTCACATCATTCTTTCTGGGAGGTTTTCATGCTTGCCGTCAATCGCCGCACCCTGATGATGGGTGCCGCCGCCGTCACTGCCTACGCCACCGTGAAGAGCGATTATGTCTTCGCGCAGGCGATGGAAGGCCCCTTCAAGCAGGTGCCGCTGCCTTACGCAGCCGACAAGAACGAGCCGCATATCGACAAGATGACCATGGAAATCCACCATGGCCGTCATCACGTTGCCTTTATCAACAATCTGAACAACGCGGCGAAAGACAACGCTGAGGTTTTCAAGCGACCAATCCAGGAACTGCTTGCGAACATCTCCGGCCTGCCGGAAAATCTCCGCGGCGTTGTCCGCAACTCCGGCGGCGGCCACGCCAACCACACCATGTTCTGGCAGGTGATGGGCGGCTCGGGTGGAGCGCCGACGGGCGCCATCGCGGCTGCGATCAATGAATCCTTCGGCGATTTCACGAAGCTCCAGGAAACCTTCAACGCCCGCGGCACCGGCGTGTTCGGCTCGGGCTGGGCGTTCGTGGTTTCCGACAAGGCCGGCAAGCTCTCCCTCGTCACCACGCCGAATCAGGACAATCCGCTGATGAACGGCCAGATGCCTATCTTCGGTAACGACGTCTGGGAACACGCCTATTATCTGAAGTACCAGAACCGTCGCGCCGACTACATGAAGTCGTGGTGGAACGTCGTGAACTGGGACGTGATCAACCAGCGCTATGCCGACGCGAAAGCTGGCAAGTTCACGGTCTAAGATTCCGCATAGCGGATGAGAGTAGGGTGCAGCTTCGGCTGCACCCTTTTTCATGTCATAAACGCGCGAGAATTTTTGGAGAAAAAAATGCGCGTTGCGGTAATGGCGGCAGGGGCCTTGGGCGCCTATTTCGGCGGCAGGCTTGCCGAGGCCGGACACGAAGTTCATTTCATCGCACGTGGTGCACACAAGGAAGCGATCGAGAAGACCGGCCTCCAGGTCGAGAGCCCGGTCGGCAACATTCACCTCAAGAACGCGCGCGTGACCGACGATCCTAAGAAGGCTGGGACACCGAAAAGTCCGGGGAACTCTCCAAGCCGTTTGTGAATAAAGATACGCGCGTGCTTTCGATGCTGAACGGCATCGATTCGGTAGAGCGCCTGACGCCTATCCTGGGCGATGTCGTCTGTGCGGCGCCGACCAGAATCTCGGCCGTTATCTCTGCTCCCGGCGTGATCGCGCACAAAGGCTCATTTGCAAATTTCCGTTGCGGCTTCCTGGATGGACGCGAAGACGCACGGCTGCAATCGCTGGCCGATGAAATGCGCGCGGCCAAGGTCGAAGCGACTTTCTCGACAAACATCCGCAAGAGCCTTTGGGAGAAGTTCGTGTTTCTGGTGGGCGTTTCGGGCGCGACCGCAAGCACGCGTAGCCCGATGGGTCCCATTCTCGCCGACCCCGATACGCGCGCATTATTTGAAAATCTGATGCGGGAGACCGAAGCGGTCGGCGTGAAATCCGGCGTGGAAATCGAGGGCGAGGTGACGAAGCTGATGCAGGTCGCGAGCGGTATGGGCGGCCATATCAAAGCGTCGATGTTGGAAGATCTCGAGCGCGGCAACCGTCTTGAGCTTGATTGGCTGCAAGGCAAAGTGGTCGAGCTTGGCAAGAAACTCGGTGTACCGACGCCGGCGAACGAGTATGTCTACAAGACGCTGAAGCTGCTGCGGAACGGGCAGAAGGCATAAGCAACCGAATGGCGCCCTCGCGCGTTATGGCTCCTCTGGCCAGGGAGCTGATTTGCCAAAAAAATTCATCGCCTTTATTAATGCTCAAGCGGGTACGGCAAAAGCGAAGGCTCGCGGAGATTTTCGCGCAGCGCGGTATCGAAGCCGATTTCCGATTTCCGCACCCCGAAGAGTTGTCGCATCTTTTGCAAGTAGCGCGCGAAAGCGAAGTCGATGGTATTATCGTCGGCGGCGGCGACGGCACGATCCGCACCGCGGCAGCGGCGCTCGCGGGTTCAAAAATTCCGCTGGGCGTATTGCCGCTGGGTACACTCAATCATTTTTCCAAGGACCTCGGTCTTCCACAGAAGCTCGAGGATGCGGCACAGGTGATCGGCACCGGCAATGTCGCGCGCATCGATTTAGGCGAGGTAAACGGAGAAGTCTTCATCAACAACTCGTCCATCGGAATCTATCCGTTCATGGTGCTGGATCGCGAGCGCATTCAGGAGGAGGAAGGCAAGCGAAAGTGGCACGCGGCGTTCTATGCCGCCGTCCGCGCATTGAGAAAATTTCCGCTTCGTAAGCTACGGGTGCGCGTAGAGAACGAAACGGTGCTTCATCGCAGCCCGATCGTTTTCGTCGGCAACAACGATTACGGTTTGAATTCGGGTCAAGTTGGCAGGCGTGAACGGCTGGATCGAGATGAGTTATCCGTTTACGTCGCGCGGGTGGAAACGCGTTGGGGCTTTCTGTCGCTTGTGTTGAGAGGGATGCTTGGCAAACTCCGCACGAGCCGCGACCTGAAGACTTTGAAGGGCAGCTTCGCCGAAATCACTTCGCGCACCAGCCGCCTTCCGGTCGCGCTTGATGGCGAAGTAGAGATTCTCACGCCGCCCTTGCGGTATGTGATCCGCAAACAGGCGCTCAAGGTCTTTGTGCCGGAGGGACAGGCGTGAGGAAAATCGCGCATCTCTCGGATTTTCATTTCGGCTCGGATGAGCCGACGGTGACGGCTGATCTCATAAGAAGCGTTCATGCCGAGAAGCCCGATCTTGTCGTGCTATCCGGCGACTTCACGCAACGCGCACGGCGGGCGCAGTTCGAGGCGGCGCGCGATTTCGTGAATGCGCTGCCGGAGCTGAAACTCGTCATCCCCGGCAATCACGACATGCCACTGTTCAACATTGTCGCGCGGCTGCTCTGGCCGTTCTCGGGCTACAACAAGTACATCGAGCCGCTTGGGGTCACAGGGCAAAGCTATCGCGACGAGGAGATGGCCGTTATCGGGCTCAATACTGCGCGGCGGTTTACCGGAAAGAACGGGCGTATCTCCGAAGCGCAGGTCGAGCGCGTGCACGAATTTTTCCGCGATCTGAGCGAGGGGGTGACGCGCGTGCTGGTTACGCATCATCCGGTCGGGCAGGTGGCAAACGAAGTCTTCGTCGATCTTGCTTTCGGTTCGCAGCTTGCGCTGCCGCGCGTCGCGCACGCGGGCGTGCAGATGTTGCTCTCAGGACATCATCATCGCTGTCTCTCAGGCACAATCGAGGAGACGGAAGAAAAGGAGAGTGTCCTGATTGTCTATGTGGGGACTGCAAATTCGACGCGAACGCGCGAAGGTGACGGCAACACTTACAACCTCATCTATATCGAAGGTCACGATGTCGAGGTGAAAGTTATGAGGTGGGTGCCCGGCGCCGGATTTAAAGAGGGCCGCCGGTCGGCCTATCGCTATGGAGACGATGGCTGGCAACTGTTGCCGACTTCGCAAAAGCAGCGCGCTGCCGAATAAAAAAGCCCGCTCTTTCGAGCGGGCTAGTATGGAGTTCAATTTTCTATTGTTTCTTCGCGCTACTCAGTTTTGGTGCTGCGTGTGTTTGGTTCTGGAATGATCTGATGTGTCTGGTTCTGGAATGATCTGATGTGTCTGGTTCTGGAATGATCTGATGTGTCAGATGAATTTGGATAGCGCGTAGATGAAGAGTAGTCCGTAGGCTAGTACAGGAAGTAATTGGAACAAATCCATCTCACGATGGCCTCCTTTCCTCCCTTCTGATTTGCTCTTGTTCTTACAAGAACATTAGGAGGGGCGTTTCCGCCCCTCCTAGGGAAGTTCTTAGAAATCCATCCCGCCCATGCCGCCGCCCGGCATCGCCGGAGCGCCGCCGCCACCCTTTTTCGGTAGCTCGGCAACCATGGCTTCCGTCGTGATCAGAAGACCAGCAACCGAAGCAGCGTCCTGTAGCGCGGTGCGCACGACCTTGGTCGGGTCGATGATGCCCTTCTTTACCATATCGACGTAGTTGCCCGACTGGGCGTCGAAGCCGAACGAGTAGGTGTCGTTCTCAAGGATCTTGCCGACGATGACCGAACCATCTTCGCCCGCATTGAGTGCGATCTGACGGGCAGGCGCCTGGATCGCCTTCTTCACGATCTCAACACCGGTACGCTGGTCGTCGTTGTCCGGCTTTACGCGCGAGAGCGCTTTCACCGCACGGAGGAGAGCAACGCCGCCACCCGGCAGCACGCCTTCTTCCACGGCCGCGCGGGTCGCATGCATGGCATCGTCCACGCGGTCCTTCT
>LNEZ01000024.1 GCA_001464215.1 Rhizobiales bacterium Ga0077548
TGACACCGGCAAGGTGCCCCGTGCTGGTCGAGATCATCTGCACGGAAGTCGCAGCCTGAAGCTGCCGCGAGAAATCCGGCGCTTTCAGATCGCGGCCGCGATAGCCCGGCGTCTCGGCATTGGCGACGTTTTCCGCCAAGAGCCGCTGGCGCGTCTCGAGCCACTTCATCCGGGTCTTCAGCATCGAAAAAAGCGGAAGTTCGGTGACTGCCATGGTCAGAATCCGGAAGACCCACCTGCGGGCCAATAGGCAAGTCTTGCCGGGGCTATGGTTAACGCGGGGTTAAGACCGCTGGGGCCGCGCCCGCGCGGGTCTCTCGGCCCTTCGAAAGCCTTGATTTTCCGGCTTCTCGTTAACCGGCGTTAACGCTTTATTAGGCATAGGGGCGGCATTTTTTGCCCGGCCCGTTAAGGAAGGGGCTTCTGTATGTTGGATTCTCTTTTCGGCTCCCAGCTCGGCACCACGGCAAAATTCGCAATCGCTTTCCTGCTCGTGCTGGGCCTCATCGGGATCACCGCGCTTATTCTGAAGCGGTTCGGCGGCAACCGGATGCCCTCATCGGGCGGCGGCCGCAATCGTCAGCCGCGGCTGTCGGTCCTCGACAGCGCGGTCGTGGACGCCAAGCGCCGCTTGGTCCTGATCCGCCGCGACAATTCCGAACATCTGCTCTTGATCGGCGGCCCGACCGACGTTGTGGTCGAAACCAATATCAACCGCGCCGGCCCGGTCACCAGCGCACAGGAGCGCCGTCCGCGCGGTCTGCCGCAGCAGGATATGGACGCACTCGAAAATGCGCTGATCGATTCTGTGCACGAAGAACCGGCACCGCCGCCGCCCGCACGCACGCCGCAACCCGCGCCCCGTATGCGCGAGCAAACGGCACCGCGTCCGCAACCGAGGCCGCAACCGCAGTTCGATCCGATCGACGATCTACCGATGGCGCCACCGCTGCGTCCTGAACCGCAACCGGAACCGGCTGCGTTCTCGCCGCCTCCGCCGCTGCCGCCGCGCGCCGTCGCGCATCCTTCAGCAAGCGCTCCGGCACCCGTGCCGCCGCCGGTGCCCGCTCCGCCACCGGCGCGCAGCGAACCGAATTACGCGGATATGCAATTGAAGATGGAAGCGGCACTTCGCAAACCGGCCTCTGCGCCCGCACCGCGCGCACCAGAACCTCGCGTGCAGCACCCTGCTCCGCCGCGTCCGGCCCCGCCGCCGATGCCGCAGACCCGTCCGATGCCAGCAGCGCCGGCACCTGCCGTCGCGCAACCGACCGCGCCAATGCCCTCGAAGCAAGACGCACCAAACCCGTTCGACAGCCTGGAAGCCGAAATGGCCAGCCTGCTCGGACAAGACAAGAAAAGATAAGAGATGAAGCGCAGCCATGCCGTAGCGTTACTCACCTTCGCGCTCCTCGTTGTCAGCCTTGGCAACGCGAGCGCGCAGGACATCAGCGTAAACTTCGGCACTGGCACCGGCGTCACCGAGCGGGTGGTTCAGCTCGTAGCCCTCATTACTATTCTTTCGCTCGCACCCGCGATCCTCGTCATGGTGACGAGCTTCACGCGCATCGTGGTCGTGCTTTCGCTGTTACGCACCGCGATCGGCCTGCAAACCGCGCCGCCGAACGCAGTGGTAGTATCCCTCGCGCTCTTCCTCACCGCCTTCGTGATGGCACCGGCCTTTCAGACCGCCTATGACACCGCGGTGAAACCGGTGTTGGCGGGTGAAATGCAGCCGCAGCAGGCTTTCGAAAAAGGTGCCGAGCCGTTCCGCGCCTTCATGCTGAAGAATGTGCGCGAGAAAGATCTCGCGCTCTTCATCGACCTTTCGCGCGAAGCAAAGCCCGAAACGCCGGAAGCGACATCGCTGCGCATTCTCGTCCCGGCTTTCATGATTTCCGAATTGCGCCGCGCTTTCGAGATCGGCTTTCTCTTGTTCGTACCCTTCCTCGTGATCGACCTTGTGATCGCCTCGGTGCTGATGTCGATGGGCATGATGATGCTGCCGCCAGTGATCGTGTCGCTGCCGTTCAAGCTGATCTTCTTCGTCCTGGTGGACGGCTGGAGCCTGGTCGCCGGCTCGCTGGTGCAGAGCTTCGGGACGTAGCATCCCATTCAGCGTCATGCCCGGCCTTGTGCCGGGCATCCACGCGTTAGCTACCCATCAAAGCTGTAAAGACATGGATGGCCGGGACAAGCCCGGCCATGACGAAAGCAATTACTGTTGAGAAGTTTAACGGGCGGAGAGTTGCTCCGGCCCCATCGGCATCTGCGCCGTCGGGAATTTTGCCTGGTACATCTTCAGGAACACGGCGAGCGAGTCGATGTTGGCAAGCAACTTGGTCGCAGCCCCGATCGCGCGCGGGTTCGGATTAGCCGCGATCTGATCGAAGGCCGCTTTCTCCGGTGCGCCGTCCATCTTGCTCCCAAATCTTTCCTTGAGCCGCGTGAGGCTGAGCGTCTCGCCTGCGAGCGCATACGCGAGACCGGCGCGAAGCACATCGTGCCGCTCTATTTCGTTCAGCGGCTCGTCTTCTTTCCAGCGCTCGCCAAGCATCACTTCGATGGCTTCGCCGGCCTGACGCCAGCGCTTGGCGGCCCAGAACGTATCCGCGCGTTGCCGCTCCGGCTCCGGGCCTTTCAGGCTCGAAATGATGTCCAGTGACTGATCGAAGCGATTGGATGCCATGAGCGCGCGAGATTCCAGAAGTAGCCGCTGCTCGCGTATATCCTGCGGCAGTTCGACAAGCCGGGTTGCGGCAATGATTGCCACCGCCTTCTGCGGTTGCCGGTTCATCAGATGCACAATCGCAAGGCGCGTTGCGACCTGCGCCTTCGCGGCACCCGTAAGTCTGAACTGGACCTGATGTTCGAGAAGCTCTGAAGCCTGATCCAGCAGATCGACCGAAACCAGGCGCTCGGAAAGGCGGCGGATCAATTCGTCGCCGCGGCGGCCGATCGGTGTCAGCTTGGAGAAGTCATAATAGAGCGCAAGCGCGTCGATTGCAGGCAGCGCGTCGGCCTTGCCGGAGAGGAACAGATCCTCGAACACGGTCGCCATTTCGTTCTGAAGCGTTCGCGTGACCGGCACATTCGGTTGCGACAGAAGTGCTGCATCGAGCAGGCGGAAGGCATCGCGATAACGCGCTTCCTCGACATAAAGCCGCGCGAGCAGCCGGTTGGACTCAAGCTCGATCCGGTCGCCGCGCCAGACAAAGGCAAGCGATTCCAGACGATCAATCGCTTTGGGGCGGCTGTATTCGCCGCGCGTAAGCTTCAATTCGACTTGCTTGTAGAGCGCTTCGGCCGCTGCCGGGCCTTCTTTTACTTTCGCGGCAGCTGCGAACATACTTTCCGCACGGTCGATACGGCCAAGCCCTTCCGCAACCCGGCCCGCGAGTACGGCAAACTCTGCCTTCAGTCCTTCTGGCACCTCGGTGCTGTCGAGTTCGTTCATCAGGCGGCCGGCTTCGGAGAAGTCGCGAACCTCTACCGCGGCCCGCAATACAGCGATCAACACGTCCCGCTGCAAATCGATTGGAAGCAGCTTCAGGCCCGCGCTGCCGGCACGGAAGTTTTCACGCGCTTCGGTCCATGCCGACATTTCCGCATAAGCGACGGAACGCAGGAGTGCTGCGTCTTGCGAGTCCTTAAGTTCTGTATGCGTGAGACTCTCGAGCGCCTTCGCCGGACGCCCGATCATCAACTCGCTCAAGCCCCGCAGCAAATAGAAGCGCGCATTCAGCGGCGCCTTCGAATCCTCGCGCACGATTACGTCGAGCGCACCTTTGGCCTCGGTACCCAGACCATGCGCGAGATAGAACGTCGCCAGCATCATTCGCGAATCCGAACGCTGGTTCACAGCCGCGTCCGCGGCCGCGGTCATCATTTCCGACTCGCGCGTGCGGAAACCGCGGTTGCGCTCCGCTTCCCAAAGCGTCGCATCGAGCGGCGATGAAACGCCGCCGCGATCCGGCCGCGCATTCGGCGCGCGCGGCGCAGTCGACAGCTCAAGTCCCTTCGGACGCCCGATGAAGACGTGATCCCCTTTCGGCGTAACGCCGAGATCGTCGGCGAGCGGCTGCAATGCAACGCCGTGCGCCGAAGGCAGCAATCTGAATTCGAGGAAGTCCTGCCCGCGCAGCACGCCGCGTACCGGCGCAAATGCAGTGATCACACGGATTTCGTCGCCGATATCGGGATCGCCGACGGTATGCACCTTGCCGTTACCGGCGCCGTCGAGCGGTACAGCCGCGACCGTGCCGTTATCGTCCATCGCGCGCCGGACGGTCAGCGGACGGCTCACTCCAACAACCGCGTCGCCAAAGTGAATGGTCCAGTTCTGCCCG
This sequence comes from Rhizobiales bacterium Ga0077548, assembly GCA_001464215.1. Taxonomy (GTDB): domain Bacteria; phylum Pseudomonadota; class Alphaproteobacteria; order Rhizobiales; family Xanthobacteraceae. Next base: position 4,350 of record LNEZ01000024.1, read on the forward strand.
TCGGATTCCGCACTCGTGAGCCAGCCGCCTTTCAGTTTCAATCGGATCGCCTTGCCGTTCTCAGTATCGATCACCGAAACGTCGGAAAAGCTGCGGGTACGATCCGCGATCAGTTCGCTGACGTTTAGTTCGCGCTTGCTGTCGAAAACGATCCAGATGCGGTCGCCGCGGCGAAACACGGCGGCCGCGACCGGCTCCTGGAACGGGAAAACGATCCGGATACCGCCCTGCGCAAGCGCAACATCGGCCTGCACCTCACCGGTCGGCGGAGTGGGAGAAACCTGCTGCTGCGGCTTCGCGATCTCGGCAGCCGGCGGCGTTTGCGTGGGTCCTTGCTGTTGCGCGACCTGTGCCGGTGGGGGCGTTTGCTGCGCCGGACGCTCGACAGGCTGCGGTTGCGAGGGAGCCTGCGTCTGCTCGATCGCTTTAGGCGGCGCCTGCTGCAACTCACCCTGCAACTTCTCGGGCTTAGCTGCGTCACCCGGCGTTACGTCAGCAATAAAAGCATTGGCCTCGCGAAACTGGCGCAGCGTCGCATTTGGCGCCATCACAAGACGAACCACCGTTGTACCTTCGGAATAGTCTGCGTCGAGCGAAACGACGCTCCCCGGCAAGTTGGCCCGCGCATCGCCGAAGTCGATCTTCACCGGCGCATTGAAGTTAATCGTGAGTTCCTGCCCATCCTGCGAAGCCTTGATCGGCATGGGCTCGCTGATCGTGAAGGCGAAGCGCGAGAAACCCGGTGCCTCGGCAAAACGCAAGCGCACTGGCTGCCAGATCTTGGTCGGTACCGGCTCCACACGCGCCTTGCGCTCGGCTTCGCGCGCACGCTTGGCGAGTTCATCAACGACATCCTGCGGCAATCCAGGCGGCAGCCCGGCCCAGCCTTCCGGCAGGAGATCGACGAACAGCTTTTCGCCCGCTTCCATCGTGTTGACGGAGATCTTTTGCGAGAATGCGATGCGCACTGCGCTGCCGTCAGGATCGGCGCGCGCCGCCTGTACAAATTCCTTGAATTGGCTCTGCACCCGTTCGATCGAAACCCGCACCGGTTTCGCAAAGCGAATAACGAGCACGTTGTTCGCAAGCTGCACATCCGCCTTCAGCTCTTCCGGAAACGTGAAGACGAGGCGCGCGAAACCGTTATCGAGCGACGTCGTGAGTTGGGTTTCCGGAATTTGCGGACGCGGTTGCGAGAACGCCGCAAACGGCATCGCGGCCCATGCCAGCGCGCCGAACGTTACCAAGAGCGCGCGCGCGTTTTTCCGCAAGAACGCAAACATAATATGTGGGTCCGCGACCAGAGCTTCCTGTGCGAACCCTAGGCAAACAGCGTTAATGCGGTCTTAGCGGCAGGAGAACGTTAACGAGTCCTTACTGCTTCTGCTTCGGTTGCGCCTGCGTCTGCTGTTGCGGCTGTTTCGCCGGCGGCACCGGTATATTCACGCGCGGCAGATCCGAGGGCGGAGTTGCGCGATCGGGCGAAACGCCGCGGGCAAGCTCGACAGTAAGGCGCTGCGCCACATCCGGGTTCATGACTGCCAGCACCTCGGCGAGCTTTACCGGCTTCATCGCCCGCGCAATGCCTACGAGAACGGTGGTATCCAGCTTCTCGAAGATGCGCGCGGCTTCCTTCGGCTTCATGCCTTCATACATGATGACGAGATTCTTCATCTTCGGGCTGTCGGCGGGATTCTCGGCGGTCGCCGGATTTTCGAGCACGCGCAGTTCGTTCATGCGCTGCTCCAGCCGCTGCTCGGCTTCCTTGATGAGATTCTCGCGTAACTCGAGATCGCGCGCCCTGACTTCGAGTTCCTGACGGCGCTGCTGCAGCCGCTCGAGCAGAGCCTTCTGCGCCGGCGAAGTATCGCCGGGAACGCCGACGTTGATTCCGGTCGGCGTCTCCGGTGCGCGTAGCGGAGCCGGCGGCACTTCCGGCTCGTTCTTTTTCGGCGTGTCGTCTTTCTTGGGTGCCGCGCTCGTAAATTCGAGATCGGTATCGGGCACGTTCTGCGCGACCGGCGCAGGCATTGCCGGGATCGTAGATATCTGGGGCGCACGCGTCGTCGCGACGATGCCCATCCCCTTGATGATGAGGAGTGCAGCCGCCGCGAAAATGACGACAGGGATGAGCCGCAGGCGGGTCATGTTGTTCTTTCGTTACGCCGCCTGCCCGGCAGCGGCCGCGCGCAACCGCATGGCGAGCGCTTGGGCTGCTTGTGCGGTCCGGTTCGGCGAACGGATTTGCGCTTCTTCTTTACGGAACTGCTCGACATTCGCGGGCGGCGCTTCGCGCTGAGCCGGTCTGGTGGCATTGGCGGCTTCCGCGATCTGCGCGATGCGGTCGAGCACATCCTGGCCGCGTGCGATCTGGTCGTCGAGGTCGCGCGTGACGTCGACCGAGGCGCGCAAACCTTCGCCTAGCGTTTCGTTGGTCTGCTCGGTGATGACGCGGAGATTTCTGATTGCACGCTCCGCGAAGCCAGTCGCCGTAATCAGTTCGGCAATGGTCCCGCGCATCGCGGTTTCATCCGCGCGCAGGCGAATGAGCCGTCGGTTGAGGATCACGCAATAACCGATCGTGAGCCCAAGCAACACCGCCACAAGACTTTCGATTACAATTCCATAAAATGAACCGGTCATGCTCCCTCCATCCGGCTCGACAATGCGCCGGCTTGTTCGAACATCGCCATAGTGGTCTTTGAACGGCGCAACGGCCGCGCAACTTTGACTGCAACGCGGTCGCCGATACGCCCCATTCTGCCTTCGGAAAGCACTGCGTCGCCGCAGCGGACTTTGACGAGCGTGTCAGGCCGCACGTCCAGCATCAGCGTATCGCCGACTTCGAGATTCATCAGCTTCTTCAGCGGCATCTTGTCGTCGTAAAGCACGGCATCGACTTCTATCTGCGCGTTCCAGATTTCGGTAGCGAGATGCCCTTCCCAGATCGGATCGCGGCCGAACTTGTCGCCCATGAAATTCTGGAGCAACAGCTCGCGGATCGGCTCGATCGTGGCATACGGCAGAAGAATCTCGACGCAGCCGCCGCGATCTTCCATGTCGATCCGCAGACGTACCAGGATCGCCGCATTGGTCGGGCGCGAGATCGCGGCAAACTTTGGATTGGTTTCGACGCGATCGATTTCAAATCTGACCGGCGAGATCGGACGGAATGCCTGCTCGGCGTCGGAAAGCACGAGCTCCATCATGCGCTTCACGAGGCCGGTCTCGATCGTCGTGTAGGGCCTGCCGTCGACGCGCACGGTATCCGTGCCGCGTCGGCCGCCGAGAAGCACGTCGATCATCGTGTAGATCAACGAGGATTCGACGGAGAACAGGCCGAAGTTATCCCACTCTTTCGCTTTGACGACGCCCAGAATGGTCGGCAACGGAATCGAGTTCAGATATTCACCGAAGCGCACCGACGTGATGCGGTCGAGCGAAACTTCGACGTTGTCCGAAGTGAAATTCCTGAGCGAAGTCGTCATCAAGCGGACCAGCCGGTCGAAGACGATTTCGAGCATCGGCAGACGCTCGTAGGACACCATCGCCGAGTCTATGATCGCGCGCAGACCGTTCTGATCGGCAAAGTTGATTTCGTCGAGACGGAAACCGAGCAGGTTGTCGATTTCGTCCTGGTTTAGCGCGCGCTCGACTACGGTTTTGGTTTCGATATCGCCCGGCGCGGCCTCAAGCATCTTGTCCCAGTTGTCCGCGACGTCCTGATCGTCGGGCCGGGTGGAAGCGGATGCGTCTGAAGATTCTGTATCAGCCATGAGCCTGCGCCGTCACTGAACGACGACTTCCTTAAAGAGCACGGCGCGGATTTTCGAAGGCGCAATCGCAACATTGATCCGGCGCATCAATTCCTCGCGCAGGCGATAGAGCCCGGCGGAACCCTCAAGATCGACTGCGCGCAGTTCGCGCAGATGTACCTGAAAGGCATCGATAACCCGCGGCATCGCGGTCTTCACGGCGTCCTGAACTTTGCTGTCGGCCATCTCCAGCGTGATCTTCACACGCAGATATTGCGGACGCTCGCTGGTCGCCGAAAGATTGACGGTCATTTCCGGCAGATCGAAATAGACCGACTTCACTACTTCCTGCTTCTCGGCCGGCTTGCCGCCGCTGAAGAACATGAAGTAGCTGCCTACGATCAGCAGCAGGACGCCAAGTCCGCCGCCGCCATAGATAAAAAATTTCTTCTTCGATTTTGCCGGCGCTTTTTCCTTGCCTTCGCCTTCCTCGGCAAGGTCATCCGCCAATGCGGCTTCGGCCATGATCTGCTCCCCAAGCCGGACCGCTCCCGAGGTCCGGCAATAAGTTAACGCTAGGGCCGGTATGGTTAACGAAATCTAAAAGGCGGCAATTCTTGCCGGGCTGATCCTGCCGGTAGGTACCCCGCAGGCACCCCTCCAATCATCCAATACATTGAATTTATTGAATAATCTGCATTGGCACGGCTCCTGCTGAGTACTTGCCGGACCACACCGCTGGGGAGCGATCGAGTGGTCCGGACTTGGGGAGCACGGCATGGATAATGCCCTTTTGGTTGGACTTTCGCGGCAGACCGCGCTTCGGCGCGAGCTCGACGTGATCGCGAACAACATCGCAAACCTGAACACCACGGGCTTCAAAGGCGAGTCCGTGATGTTCGAGCAATTTCTCGACCCCACCGCGCGCCACGAGCATTTTCCCGGCAACGATCGCCGGATTGCCTTCGTGCTCGACCGCGCGACCTTGCAGGACTTCAGCCAAGGCCCATTGCAGCGGACGGAATCGCCGCTCGATGTCGCAATCGACGGCCCCGGCTTCTTCGCAATTCAGACGCCGAACGGCGAGCGCTACACCCGCGCCGGAAACTTTCACCTGAACCCGCAAGGGCAGCTCGTCACGAATAACGGGCATCTCGTGCTCGGCCAGGGCGGCCCGATCGTGTTCGAGCCGAACGACACCAGCATTGCCATTGCCGCCGACGGCACCGTCTCCACGCAGAACGGCGACCGCGGCAAGCTTCGTTTCGTCAACTTCACCAACCCCACGCAACTGACACAGCAGGGCGACGGCTTGTGGTCCGCCCCGGCAACGATGCAGCCGCAGCTTGCGGCTCCGACGACGCGCGCCGTGCAAGGTGCAATCGAAAAATCCAACGTGCACGCGGTGAAAGAAATGAACCGTATGCTCGAAGTCACCCGCGCCTACACCACCATTTCCAATATGCAGCAGCGCACCGACGAGCTTCGCCGCAAGGCGATCGAAAAGCTCGCCGAGGTCTGACCGGATTAGAGGAGAATAGAAAATGCGCGCTCTTTACACCGCCGCCACCGGAATGATGGCGCAGGAAATGAACGTCGAAGTCATTTCCAACAACATCGCGAATATGCGCACCACCGGCTTCAAGAAGCAGCGTGTAGAATTTCAGGACCTGATGTACCAGAACCTTCGTCGTGTGGGCACCACGACATCGGATCAGGGCACGCGTCTCCCCGCCGGTCTCGACATCGGCGGCGGCGTGAAGGTCGTTTCCACGCCGCGCAACATGAACCAGGGCAACATCTCGATGACCGAGAAGGATCTCGACATCGCGATCCGCGGCGAAGGCTTCTTCCGCGTAACCCTGCCGGATGGCCGCACCGCCTACACTCGGGCGGGCTCTTTCGAGCGCGACGATCAGGGCCGTATCGTGACGCCCGAAGGCTATCTGCTCGATCCGCAGATCACCATTCCGGCGAATGCAACCGGTATCACGATCAACCAGTCGGGCCAGGTTTCGGTGACGATGCCGAACCAAACGCAGCCGACGGAACTGGGGCAAATCCAGCTTGCGCGCTTCGTGAACAAGAACGGCTTGCAGCCGGTTGGCGACAATCTTTTCCTTGAGACCGCATCGAGCGGCACGCCGCAGCTTTCCAATCCCGGCATCGACGGCTCGGGCAACCTTCTGCAGCGGCAATTAGAGACCGCGAACGTGAATGCGGTCACCGAAATCTCCGACCTGATCGCGGCCCAACGCGCCTATTCGATGAACGCGAAAGTCGTCTCGGCGGCGGATGAAATGTTGCAATCCACCGCGCAGATGATCCGCTGAGGGAGCAGATAGATGAAACGCATCGCAATCTTCGCTCTCTTTCATCTTGCAATCGTTGCAACACTACCCCTCGCCGCGCGCGCACAGGCTGCAACCCCTGCCCTGCGCGCCGAAGTCACGGTGACAGGCGACCTCGTTCGCATCGGCGACGTTCTCGACAACGCAGGCGTCAAGGCGAGCCAGCCGATCTTTAAGGCGCCCGAACTCGGCGCATCGGGAACGATCCAGGTGCATCGCATCATGGAAGCGCTGCGCGCCCATGGCATTGTCGTCTTCGACACAAAGAATCTCACCGAAGTGCTCGTCTCTCGTGCGAGCCGGAGCGTGACGTTGAGCGATCTCGGGCGCGTCGTCGCAGAAGCGGCGGCCAAGCGTTACGAGATTGCCAACGCCTCTGATCTGTCGGTCACCTTCGACCGGCACATGAACCCGCTACAGGTCGAGCCGAACCTGACCGATGCCCCGCGCGTGGTCAGCATCGTGGTCGATCAACGCAACAATCGCTTCGAAGCGATCGTCGATATGCCGAGCTCGATCGCGCTTCGCCGCGCGCCGGTGCGTTTTACCGGCTCGCTGGTAGAGACCGTGGAGGTGGTGACGCTCGCACGCGCCATCACGCGCGGCGAAACCATCCGCGAAAGCGACATCATGATCGAGCGGCTGCCGCGCACGGATGTGCAAACCGACGCGCTTTCTAAAGCCGAACTCGTCGTCACGCAGGCAGCACGTCGTGCGCTTCGCGCAGGCCAGACTTTGCGCGCTGCCGACCTGATGAAGCCACAGATCATCAGCCGCGACGACGGCGTCACCATCATCTTCAAGACCAGCACGATCACGCTGACCTTGCGCGGAAAAGCGCTCGGTAACGGCGCGGAGGGCGAGCCGATCTCCGTGCTCAATCCGCAGTCGAAGCGCATCGTGCAGGGAACCGTTACCGCACCGGGTGTCGTCACGGTCACCGATGCGAACGCACTGACCACGGCTGCCGTCAACAACAATAACCGCTAAACGCGAGAGAGTTTGAAAGAGGTAGTGATGAGCAAGTCCAGGTTTCTTGTCCGCGCCGGCGCGGTTACGCTGGTAGCGAGCCTGTTAGGCGGCTGCGCAGCAATCGACAAAATCTCGACCATCACGGTGGCGCCGCCGCTCTCGCCGGTGACGAACCCGACCGCGCAGCCAAACTACCGGCCGGTTTCGATGCCGATGCCCGAGCCGGTGCCGGTCAACTATTCGCCGAACTCGTTGTGGCGAAACGGCAGCCGCGCCTTCTTCAAGGATCAACGCGCGCATCAGATCGGCGACATTCTGACGATCAAGGTCAAGATCGCCGACAAGGCGCAGCTCGACAACGAAACCAAGCGCGAGCGCTCGACCAGCGACGACTCCGGCATAAGCAATCTGTTTGGCTTGACGAAAATTCCGTTCACAAAACAGGCCATCCCAAACCGCCTGCTCACGACGGATTCATCCACGAGCAGCGACGGCAAAGGCAACATCAACCGGCAGGAAATCCTACAAACCAACGTCGCCGCCGTTGTCACGCAAGTATTGCCGAACGGAAATCTCGTGATCGAAGGCAAACAGGAGGTCCGCGTGAATTTCGAAATGCGCGAACTGATCGTCGCGGGCATCGTGCGGCCGGAAGATATCGAAGCCGACAACACGATGGACTCGCAGAAGATCGCGCAGGCCCGCATCTCTTACGGCGGCCGCGGCCAGATCACCGACATCCAGCAACCGCGCTGGGGTCAGCAGCTCTTCGATCACATCCTGCCATTCTGAAGCATGATCCCGAAAAGTGGAGACCGGTTTTCGGAAAGGATCATGCTCAAAATCTAGAGATCCGTTTCGCGCGGGCTTTTTCCCCAACCAAAAGCGCGCGAAGCGTAAACCGGCCAAAGCTCCCCCTTGTGGCCGGTTGAGTAACGGCCCCCGCAGCTCCCCCGCGGGGGCCGTATCCTTTCGGAAATACACAAGGAACCGCCCTATCTCTTCCGGTGCAACGCTATATTTACCCGAAGCGTGGAGTCTGCTCGCTTCTGTATTTGTTGCGTACGGGGCGTCACATGAAAGATCGAGACGACAACGCGGACTATCTGTTCCGCTTTCTCGACCATCGTAATCATCTCCTGAAATCGAAATCCGAGCTTTGTCTCGATGACGCCGACGCCAATACGCGCGGCAAACATCATCGCGGCGCCTTCCGCGCGATCGAAGTCTGGAAAGACGAGCGCTTCGTCGGCCGCTGGGAAAAAGCCGAGAATTAAGCTCGTCTTTCTACGCATGGAACTTGCCTTGCCGTGGATCGTTCTGATGCCGTGGCAAAGCAAGAACCGACAGCCGGCACGACCCTCTGGGCTGCATCCCAAGAAGGGTTTCCTACTGAAAAACTGACCAAGAACCTGCGCACCGACATTCTCGTGGTCGGCGCAGGAATCGCCGGCTCACTCGTTGCAGAAGCGCTGAGCGCACTTGGCCGCGAGGTGACCGTAATCGACCGGCATCCGCCCGGAGCCGGTTCGACTTCCGCGAATACGTCGCTTCTCCTTTTTGAAATCGATAATCCGCTCGTCGTTCTCGCTGACAAGATCGGCAAGGAGAAAGCGTCCCGCGTCTGGAAACGCTCGTTCAAAGCGATGCGCAACCTGACGAAGAAGGTGAAGTCTCTCGGTATCGATTGCGAATACATCGAGCGCCAATCGCTTCTGCTTCCCGGCAAGGTGCTCGGACCTGCAGGCCTGCGGCGGGAATGCGAAGCGCGTGTCGCACTTGGGTTTCCTTCGCGCATCGTCGAGCGAGATCATCTGCTCGCCGACTTCGGCATCGACCGCCCGAACGCGATCCTTTCAGGCAATTCAGCGGAATCACATCCGATAAAAATGGCGCTCGGTATTTTACGCAAAGCGGCGGATAACGGCACCAAAGTTTTCTCGCCGGTCGAGGCGAAGTCAATCGACGCGAACGAAAAACGCGCGGTTGTAACGACTAAACACGGTCATCGCATCACGGCGGATTTCGTCGTGCTTTGCTGCGGATTCGACCCGCCGAAATTCCTTCAGGCCAAACAGCATGAAGTTGTTTCGACCTGGGCCGCGGCGACAAAACCGCAACCGCAAAACTTATGGCCGTCGCGCGCACTGATCTGGGAAGCGTCCGATCCTTACATCTATGTGCGGACGACCATCGACGGCCGCGTGGTCGTGGGCGGCGAAGATGAAGACCACAACGACAACGAACGCCGCGCGAAACGCATTCCATCAAAGATAAAGCGCTTCAGGAGCAAGTTGAAGCTCCTGATGACGCGGATCGCGTTTGAGAACGAAGACATCGACTATGCCTGGTCCGGCGCTTTCGGCGCATCCGAAACGGGGTTGCCTACTATCGGCAACGTGCCTGGAATGCCGCGCGTCTGCGCCGTACTCGGCTTCGGCGGCAACGGCACAACCTACGCGCAAGTGGCAAGCGAGATGATCGCGAACGCGCTGAGCGGGAGAGCGGAGCCAGACATTGATCTCTTCGCGTTCGGCGCGCGTAATTAGACCGTTTGACAACCCGAAGGACGCGTCGCTCAATTCACCAGGCTTGGCCTTGGAGAGTCGCATGACGCATTACGAAACACGCTACGATGATGCCCCTGCTCCGCGCGGTGGTCCCGGATTTCTCACGCTCTTCATCGGCAAGACCATTCTTCTCGCACTGACCATCGTCATCGTCTGGCTGCTGTATGGCTATCTCTTCGCCTTCCAGCTCGATTTTCTCGGCTGGGCTTATACGAAGCTGCAGCCGCTGACGCTCCAGCTTTATGCTTTGGTCGACAATTATTTCCCGGACAGCATAAAATATAAATTCCGCGCGGCGATCACCGACGACCTCGGGCAGCGCGCATTATTTCTGCTAATCCTGACAGCCGTCGTGGAGCTTACGCTCTACACGTTCTTCCGTTTCGTGAAATTCCTGTTCACGTCGCGATGAGCGAACGATTTCAGGCGCCTTAAAATGAAAAAGGCCGGATCGCGTCCGGCCTTTTCAATTACTCGTCCCGATAAACTTTTTCGCGGCGCTCGTGACGTTCCTGCGCTTCGATGGAAAGTGTTGCGATCGGACGCGCTTCCAAGCGTTTCAGCGAAATCGGATCGCCAGTCTCGACGCAGAAGCCATAGGACCCGTCTTCGATCCGCTCGAGCGCGGCGTCGATCTTCGCGATCAATTTCCGTTGACGATCGCGCGCACGCAGCTCGATCGCGCGGTCGGTCTCCGAAGAAGCGCGGTCAGCGAGATCGGGGTGATTGACGTTCTCTTCCTGCAAATGCTGCAGCGTCTGCTTCGCTTCGCGCAGGATGTCGTCCCGCCAGCGCAGAAGCTTCAGACGAAAGTATTCCTTCTGCCGCTCGCTCATGAACGGCTCGTCTTCGGTCGGACGGTAGTTGTCGAGCAACGCAACCATGCATCGATCCCCTTACGCATATTCCCTGGCAGCACCGGCGAGGCTTATTCCTGCCCCGTCCGAATTGGGCCGGGCTTATAGCGATGTACCCCGCCCCCATCAATGGGTGGGCCGAAGAGCGGATAAGTCCGGAACGTGACGCGGAAATTACGGGGCACAGGCTCCGCCACAATTAGGCGGCTTTGGGCGTCCGTTTTGCGAGTTCTACGGCGACCCGAAGCTCGATTTCGCCCAAAACCTCGTCAAGTCCGGGCGTTCCGCTCTTTTCCGTGAGTTCTGCAAGCTTGCCTTGCAGGCGGTTCAAGGTATCGCGCCGGAGATCGGCGGCCAGAAGTTCCGCCTTCAGTTCATCGAGCAGATCGAGCGCCGACTTGCCCCTGCGGGCGAAGCGCTTGCGCCGTTCGCCGGCATCCTCGACCCCTTGAAGCGCGAGCAACGAATCGAGCCCGCTGACCCCGGCCGCCGCCGCCGTCCCTTGCGACTTTGCGGTGCCGGTAGAGCTGTCGAGCGTGAAGCTCCCTGCCGGGCCAGCTTTCCTCGGCGCCGACGTGGCTGCGGTGCCGTTGGTCTGGTTCGGAGCATAAATGCGCATAAGCGCAAAACTCGGGCCGATATGGTTAACGTCCGGTTAAGCACCCGGCAGTTCTTGCCGCCCGGGCCGGATTTCTTTGCCGCTCAGAATTTACGGCGCGCTTCGACGATTCAAAAAATCGAGTCGGATCAACCGCTTAAGAAAAATGCGGCGGTGGCACGCGCTTCGCAAAGGCTTGTCCAGAGTTTCACCATCGACCCGCTGGGGAGCCCTGTCGATGACTAAGACGATCCGTTTCCTGTTCGGCGCCTTGCTCGCGATAGTGATCGCGGGTGAAGCATCCGCGGCTTCGCGCCTCAAGGATCTCATCGACGTCGAAGGCGTCCGCGAGAACCAGTTGATCGGCTACGGCCTCGTGGTAGGCCTGAACAACACCGGCGACAGCCTCAACAACTCGCCATTCACGAGACAGAGCTTGCAGGCGATGCTCGAGCGCCTCGGCGTCAATATTCGCGGCGCGCAGCTTCGCACCGGCAATGTTGCGGCCGTCATGGTGACCGCCAATCTTCGCGCCTTCTCCACGCAAGGCACGCGGCTCGATGTCGTGGTTTCCGCGCTCGGCGACGCGAAGAGTCTTCAGGGCGGAACGTTGCTCGTGACGCCGCTCTTGGGCGCGGACGGCAATGTTTACGCGGTCGCGCAAGGCACCGTCGCAGTCGCTGGCTTCCAGGCGGAAGGCGATGCTGCAAAAATTATCCGCGGCGTTCCCACCGTCGGCCGCATTTCGAACGGCGCGCTGGTCGAACGCGAGATCGATTTTGCCCTCAACCGCATGACCTCGGTGCGGCTCTCGCTGCGTAATCCCGATCTGACGACGGCAAAGCGCATCGCCGGCGCAATCAACGATTTCATGGGCGCACCGGCGGCCGAGTTGGTCGACCGCGCGACTGTCACCCTCACCGTACCGCCGAAATACAAGGGCAATCTCGTGTCCTTGCTCACCGAAATCGAACCGATCGTGGTCGAACCCGACCAGTCGGCCAAAGTCGTGATCGACGAGCGATCCGGCATCATCGTCATGGGGAGAGACGTGCGCGTTTCGACGGTCGCGGTCGCGCAGGGAAATCTCACCGTCACGATCACCGAACAACCGCAGGTAAGTCAGCCCAATCCTTTCACCAAAGGGCGGACGCAGGTCGTCCCGCGCACCAACATTCAGGTGCAGGAAGACGGCCGGAAATTCGGTCTCGTCAACGAAGGCATTTCGCTCAAAGAACTTGTCGACGGCCTGAACGCACTCGGCGTCGGCCCCCGCGACCTGATTTCGATCCTGCAAGCCATCAAGGCTTCCGGCGCGATCCAGGCAGAAATCGAGGTGATGTAATGGCTGTTCCCGCAATCGCAGCGCTTGCCGCTGCCGCAAGCCCCGCAGTCGAACAAACCGCCAAGGCGCTTTCGCCTGCGGCGCTGAAGAAGATCAAGGACGCGGCGCAGCAGTTCGAAAGCGTTTTCTTAACCAACATATTCGAAGAAATGTTTGCCGGCGTCCAGGAGAAGGAAGGCCCGCTCGGTGCCGGAGAAGGTCAGGGTCAGAGCACCTGGCGCTCGATGCTGACAGAAGAATACGCGAACACGATCGCCAAAAACGGCGGTGTCGGTGTCGCCGATCACGTCCAACGCGAACTTATAGCCCTGCAGGAGCGTAGCCGATGAACAACGAAGTGAAACGGATTTCCCAGGCGATTAAGAGCCGCGACGAAGCTGAAATGTTGCTGCGCCGTATCGGCGATTCCATGGTCAGGCTGGTCCAGATCTTCGAGAAAGAAACCAAGCTCGTGGAAGCCGGTCAGATCTCCGGCGCCGCGCAGTTGACGCAAGAGAAGACCGATCTCGCCGCGATGTATCTGCGCGAGATCGAACTTCTCAAGTGCAATGCAGGCTTTGTCGGCCAGACCGTGCCGGTGCTGGTGGATGAACTCCGCCGCGCCCATCAGACCTTCCGTGAGATTCTCAGCCACAACCTCCGCGTGGTGGCTACCGCACAGTCGGTTGCAGAAGGCATCATGCGCGGTGCCTCCGAAGAGGCCGCCCGCAAGGCAGCCCCGCAGGGCTATGGCGCGACCGGCAGCGTCGCGGCTCCGGCCAAGAGCGGCCGCCCGGTAATGGTAAGCCGCGCCAGCTGAGTCACTGATTCTCTCCGCAGCCTTTCCGACATAGCAAAACGCCGGTCCCCTGAGGCCGGCGTTTACTTTTTAACCATCTGTTAACCAAGGAATCCCTTGTCTGCTGCGAATTCCGGTTCCGTTGGTAACGCATTGTTAGCCACGTTTGTTTACAACCGGAGTCAAATCAGCGGGTGCCCTTAGCAGGCGCCAATCGAAAATTGTGAAGAAGGACACGTAGTCATGGCGAACGATGTAACTCTCTCAAAGGGCGTCCGCTCGAATCTGCTGTCGCTTCAGCAGACCGCAGAAATGATGAGCAAGGTGCAGGAGCGCCTTTCGACCGGCAAAAAGGTCAATTCCGCGCTCGACAATCCGGTGAACTTCTTCACGGCTGCCGGTTTGAACGCTCGCGCTGGCGATCTCGGTACCCTGCTCGATTCCATCGGCAACGGCGTGCAGACTCTTGCCGCCGCCGACAAGGGCATCACTGCAATCACGAGCCTCGTGGAAAGTGCCAAATCGACCGTCAAACAGGCGCTGATCGCAGGCTCCAACGTAACTTATGCCGATACTATCACCGGCGGCCCGCTCGCGAACGACGCCGCGGTGGCGGCCCTCACCGGCAACCTGACGATTCAGGTCGGCTCCGGCACGGTCCATACGGTGGACTTGGCCGCTGAGACCACTCTCGCCAGTCTTACTGCCACCCTCGGTGCACTGAACTTGGGCGCAGGCATCACGGCGACCCTGGGTGTCGGCAACGCAATCACGATCACCTCCACCAGTTCGGAGAATATCACGATCGGCGGCACCGGCCTGGCCGGCGTCGGCCTGACCGCGGGCGTCAACACTCCGACCCCCACCGTCGTCACGGTGAACTCGACCAGAGCCTCGCTGCAGGGCGATTTTAACGAGCTGCTGAACCAGATTACGCAACTGGCCCGCGACGCTTCGTTTAATGGCGTCAACTTGCTGAATAACGACGACCTCACGGTCACTTTCAACGAAGATGGATCCAGCTCGCTCGTCATCAATGGCGTGGACTTCACCGCCCTGGGTCTTGGCCTGACCGCGGTCACGGGCGATGGCTTCCAGGTGCAAGCCAACGTCCAGACGACCCTTGCCCAGCTTGACGCCGCTACCGCGACACTCCGCGCGCAGGCATCGGCGTTCGGCTCGAACCTTTCGATCGTCCAGGCGCGTCAGGACTTCACCAAGAACCTGATCAATGTCCTCGAGATCGGAGCCGACAACCTGGTCCTCGCCGACACCAACGAAGAAGGTGCGAACCTGCTCGCGCTCCAGACCCGCCAGTCGCTGTCCACGACTGCCCTGTCGATGGCAGCCCAGGCAGACCAGAACGTGCTGCGTCTCTTCCAGTAACGCATCCCTCCTAGGGGAAGTTTTTAGCGGCGGGGCCTCGGCTCCGCCGCTTCGCTTTTCGGCGTCCGCTTCTTCGGCAGCACGCGCTTTCTTAACCCAGCATTAAGGAAACGGACCGCGCAGCGGCAGTAACCCGCCGTTAGGAACGCGCGTGGGACAAACTCGCCCCGGCCACCAGAATGGCGGCCGCAGTAACGTGTAACTCCTAGGAAGGATTAGCTATGGCTGTAACTCTCTCGGCTGGCGTTCGCGCCAACCTGCTCTCGCTGCAGAGCACTGCGGACATGATGAACTCGGTCCAGCAGAAACTTTCGACCGGTAAGAAGGTCAACTCCGCTGTCGACAATCCGGTGAACTTCTTCACCGCTGCTGGACTTCAGTCCCGCGCCGGCGATCTGTCCACCTTGCTCGACAGCGTCAGCAACGCGGTGCAGACGATTGCCGCTGCCGACAAGGGCATCTCGGCGATCACGAAGCTGATCGAATCCGCGAAGTCGACTGCCAAGCAGGCGCAGACTGCGGCTGAAGGCACGATCACCTATGCGGCGACCATCACGGGCGGCGCGCTCGCGAACGACGCCGCCGTCGCCGCACTCACCGGCAACCTGACGATCCAGGTCGGCTCAGGCGCCGTCGTCACGGTCGACACGGGTGCCGAAACCACGCTTGCCGGCCTTACGGCTACCCTTGGAGCCCTGAACCTCGGTACCGGCATCACGGCGACCCTCGGCGTCGGCAACGCGCTCACGATCACTTCCACCAGCTCGGAAACGATCACGATCGGCGGTACCGGCCTGGCCGGCCTCGGCCTGACTGCCGGCACCACTACGCCGACCGCTACTGTCGTCACTCCGTCGGCAACGCGTACTTCGTTGCAGGCCGACTACAACACCCTCCTGACGCAGATCACGCAGCTCGCCGCTGACGCTTCTTTCAACGGCGTGAACCTGTTGAACGGCGACAGCCTCAACGTTGTTTTCAACGAAGACGGCACCAGCTCGCTCAACATCGCTGGTGTGACCTACTCGGCAACGGGCCTCGGCCTGACCGCGCAGTCGGGTAACGGCTTCCAGGTCACCGCGAACATCACCGCGGCGATCACTGCGCTTGACACGGCGACGGCATCGCTCCGCACGCAGGCTTCTGCGTTCGGTTCGAAGCTCTCGATCGTCCAGGCCCGTCAGGACTTCACCAAGAACCTGATCAACGTTCTTCAGGTTGGTGCGGATAACCTCACGCTGGCCGACACGAACGAAGAAGGTGCGAACCTTCTCGCCCTGCAGACCCGTCAGTCGCTGTCCACGACCTCGCTGTCGATGGCGGCCCAGGCGGACCAGAACGTGCTTCGCCTCTTCGGCTAAGCCTTTCTGCAAGAAAACTAAAGAAACGGCGGGGCTTTTGACCCCGCCAAGTTTCCCGCACCGTTCGCCGGTATAAGGGTGCGGTCGATTCGAGGGGAAAAACGATGGGCCTCAAAGTCGAATTAAGGCCGGGCGAGCGAATCATTATCGGGGACTCGATCGTCACTAATGACGATCAACGTACCCGCCTGATTATCGAGGGCGATGCCCCGATCCTTCGCGAGAAGGACATCATGACGTCCGACCTTGCCGACACGCCCTGCAAGAGGATTTATATGGTCGTGCAGCTCATGTACCTGAGCCGCGACCCCGCGGTGCACCACGACCTTTATTTTAATCTGATGAAACAGACGCTTGAGGCCGCTCCGAGCACCAAGCCGTACTTCGACCGGATCAATAATCAGATATTAACCGGAAATGTTTATAAAGCGCTCAAGGAAACCCAATCCCTGATTGAATACGAGAAGGATTTGCTCGCGAATGTCTAACAACGCGACCAAGACATATGCCAAGAACGTTCAGCAGACCGGCAGCCCGCGGGAGCTAGAAGCACAGCTTTTGATGCGCGCCGCCGCCAGACTTCAAGCCGTCAACGACGGCGCGGTCGTTGCGAGCGAAGAAGTCGTCTCCGCAATCCGTTATAACCGCCGCCTCTGGATCTTGTTCGGCGGCTCTGCGTGCCGTCCGGAAAATCCGCTTCCGCAACCGATCAAGCAGAACCTCGCCAATCTCACGAATTTCGTGGTGAAGCATTCGTTGAGCCTCGAGACTTCGACGGAAGTTGCAGTCTCCCGTGTCGGCGTTCTAATCAACATCAACCGCGAGATCGCGGCAGGCCTTCGCACGCAGGCGCAAGCCGCCTAAATATTCCGGAAATCAGAAATAGAAAACGCCGCGACGGGAAACCGCCGCGGCGTTTTGTTGTTCCGGACTTGCTAGATGTAGTTCACAAGCGAAAGCTGCGACAGCATCGAAGTCACCTGGAGCGACGCCTGCATACGCGTATTGAGCGCAAGCAGCTTCACGCTGATTTCTTCGTCGGAAATATCCTCGACTTCCGAGATCATATCCTGAAGCACGGGCGTCCGCTCGGTGAGGCGCTTCTTCGCGGCCTGCGCGGCAATGTTGGCGCCGGCGATCTCGGTCTGAATTGCTTCGATTTGCTGCATACTCGACGGCACATCCATGGCCGCGCCAACGCGTCCGGCAAGCGCATAGTAGGCATCGCGCGCATCGGGATCGCTCGCAGAAAAGGCCGCCGCTGCGAAAACGGCGGTGTTCTGCACGATCCAGCGGATGCCTTCTTCGTTGGCGCGTGCGCCGTAGTCCACGGTGATCGCATCGTCCACGCGCGCAACCGATGTCGCGCGCGCGCTATCGGTCGCATTGTCGCCGAGATACCAGGAAATCGTGTTCGCGGTCGTGCCGTTCGTCATCGCGGTCGCGGCGTAGAAGGGCGGCGCGCCTGCGATGCGTTGCGGAGGATTGGACGCGTCCGTCGCGAAGAAATCGTTGCCGGCCTTCATCGCCGACGCCGCCACCAATTCGGTGCGGCCGAGGCGCTGCAACTCGGTATCCATCGCGGCGGTGATATTGGCGGCGGTGGCCGTAGGGTTGGCGCCGATCGTAAATTGCTTTTCGCCGGGAGGCGAAGCGGTGGTTGCGGTAAGCTCGATCGCGGTTGCGCTGCCGTCCGGCATCGCAAGCGTGATACGCACTTTGCCGTCGACCGGCGGATTGGTTGCGCCAAGGTCGATGGAAAGTGAAGCGGGTGGAGCGCCCGGACCGGTAATCGTCGCACCGAAGCTCGTGGTGGCACCGGTGATCTTGAAACCGAAAGAATGCGCGCCGTCCTCGACGAGCGAGATCACCGCGCCGGCCGCCGGATTTACGGTAATGCGCCCGCGCTGATCCGCGCCCTGGTCGGCCTGCAACCGCTCATTCATGATTTGCTTAAGCCCGGCCTGCGCGCCTTCGCCTTCCAGAATGCGCGACATGGTATCGGTCGCGGGCATATCGTTGGCACGGCCCGAGAACAGATAGCGGCCGCCGGCATCGAGGTTGAGCAGGCTCAGCATTTCTCCGAGACGGCCGGTCGCGGAGCGCTGCGCCGCGGTCTGACCGCCCTGGACAAGTACATAGTCGAACGGCGCGTTGAGGTCGGCGCGCGTTTCGTTGCGCACTTCGCCGATGCGCTGCAAAGACGTATTCATCAGCTTCACGCGCGTTTCGATGTTGAGCGAGTTCGCCTGAAACACGTCCGTGCGCGTAAGTTGCGCGCGGAGATTGAGCACGAGACCGCTGCCAAGCCCAAGCCCGCCGTAGGTTTCGGATCTCTTGCCGGTGCCGAGCTGCCGCTGCAGATCGGCGAGCTGATCGCGCATCTGCGAGATCGTGCGCGCCGCGAGCGTAGTTGCCAGACTGGTTCCAGTAACCGACGACATTCGCTACACCCTCATCAGCAGTTCGAAGAGTTCTTTGACCGCTGTCATGACGCGCGCATTGGCAGCATAGGCATTCTGAAGCGACAGCAGCCGCGCCATTTCAGAGTCGATATTGACGCCGGTGCTTTCCGCCATCCGGTCTTGCAGCGAATTCAGCACGACGTCCTGGCCGTCTTTCAAGCGAAGCGCATTGTCGGTCGCAGTGCTTTGATGCGTAATCACTTGCTGCGCGAAGCTGACGACCGAACCGGAATAGGGCGTGCCAGCACCGCCGATGCCGGTCGACGGCGAGAACATCTGGCTTGTCGCAGTCAGGCGTTGCCAGAGAAAATCAGGCCGCGTCGAGTCGCCGGGCAGCGTGTTGGAGTCGATTTTGACAAGACCGGAAGGATCGGAGAGCAGCGCCGAGTTCACCGCGATCCGCGATGCAAAGCCGAGCTTCTGCTCACGGCCGCCGCTGATCACATTTGAGTAAATCGAATTTCCGCTGCCATCGACGAAGAACGAAAGCGTTCCGTCGCCTGACTGAATAGAGTCGGTCGTGACAGTCGCACTAAGCGCGTCGATGTTCACAAGGTTAGGCGCGCCGTCGTCAAGCACCCGCAGGATAGTACCGGCGCCCGGATTGTCGAACTGCACGTTCGGGCCGAGCGCGGTATTGAGCGCGGCCAGCGCGCCGGCAACGCCGCCGGCAAAGCTGATTCCGATGACCTGATCGCCGGGGTCGGCGGTCAGCGAATTGGAAAGCGGCAAAGACGACGGATCGTCCACGCGGACGATCGTGTAGCGCTGGGTGGTCGGCCCGGCGTTCGTAGTCACGGTCAGCGAGATCGAATTGCCGTTCTGGAGATCGGCAAGATCGATCTCAAAGCCGGTTTGCGCGCCGTTTGTGGCAGCGGTGCTGTCCACGGTTCTGTTCGAGAGCGAACTTGCGAGCGCGTGCGCAATCTCATCGAGCTGCGCTTGTGCCTTGACCAGAATATCGTCGCGCAGCTCGATCAGGCCGGCGATCTTTCCGGATCGGATCGACCGGTCCTGGATCAGATCAATCGTGTAACCGCTCGGCGATACCAGCTTGATCGAACCCGTACCGGACAACAACGGATTGGCATTCCACATCGACTGCGCGCTAAGCGGCTTCTCGTCAAAAGTAAGCTTCGACGCCTGCATATCGAACAGGCTGACGCCGGAATTCGTGAAAATCGAAACCTGGTTGGCCCCGGTGGCGGTGACCTGAATGTCGATCAAGCCGGCGAGTTCGGTGATCGCAAGATCGCGCTGGTCCAGGAGCGCGCCAAGTTCGACATCTTGCGCAGACAGCGCAATGATCTGGGTCTGCACGTTCTCGATGTTTTCCAGCAGCCCGTTTACGCGGTCGACTGCGTCGGCGATCCCTGACTCTGCCTGATTGCGCATCAAAGTCACGTCGGCGGACAGGCTATGGAGCTTCTGTGCCATGACCTGCGCGGCGTTGATTACAGCCTGCCTGGTCGCAACCGATTGCGGGTCGGCGGAGAGTGCCTGCAACGAGTTCGTGAATCCGTTGACGATGGTGTCGAGCGCACTCGAAGCGCCCGGCGTGCCATACATCTGGTCGATCTGCTGGCGGACCTGCGCGATGATGTCGATATAGTTTGCGCCCGCGAGCTCCGTGCGCAGTTGACGCTGCACATAAATATCCAGCTCGCGATTCACGTTCGCGACACGCACGCCGATGCCGGAGCCGCCGGCCATGGCGGCTTCGAGCGTCAACGTCTTTCGTGTGTAGCCCGGCGTCTCGGCGTTCGCGACGTTGGTCGCAACGACGCCGATGCCGACCTGCGTGGCGCGAAGCCCACTCAGTGCCGACGATAGCGCGGTAGTCAGCCCCATAGCTTACTCGCCTTCGTCCGCCTTAGCGGATCATATTGATTGTTTCTTGCAGCATCTGGTCCGCGGTGGTCACGATGCGCGTGTTCGCCGCATAAGCCTGCTGCGTCACGATCAGCTTCGTGAATTCGTCAGCGATGTCCGTATTCGAACCTTCGAGCGACTTGCCGATGATCTGGCCGGAAGCGCCGTAGATCGCCGGGCCCGATTCCGACGTCGCTTCGAATGCGCCGCCATCCAGCCGCTTCAACTGGTTGTCGCCAAGGAAACTCGCGAGCGGGATTTCCGCGATATCGATGGAGCGGCCGTTGGAATAGCTCGCAACGATGCGGCCCCGGTCGCTTACCGAGATGGATTGCAGTTCGCCCGCGGCGTAGCCGTTCTGGTTCAAGAGGTTCACCTTCGCGACGCCGTTTGCGTCGGCGAATTGCGTGACGCCCGAAGAACCATGCGAAAGGATCACGTCGCCGATGACGACACCGTCAATCGAGAGGGCGGTGATCGTTACCTGCGGAATGTTCGGCGCCAGAATACCGCTGGCGTTGAACGAATAGACTTGGCCCGCGTTACGCCAGGCGACCTGCGCCGCGCCGGCGTTCGAGTTTTCGAGGTAGAACAGCTCCCAGGTATCGGTGCCGCCGGTCGCAGCCGAGTCGGTCTTGGCCCAGCGCAACTGCACGTTCATCTCGTTACCGAGTGCGTCATAGACGGTGATTGCGCCACCGGCGATCGACTGCTCAAGGAAGGCGCTGACGCCCGCTCCGAGAACGGTGCCGGTACCCGCATCGAGCGGGTTCACACCGAACGCGGCCGGATTGATCAACTCGCTGTCCGGCGTATTTGGTGCGTTAAGGTAAGCCTGCGTGCGCGGAAGGCTCGCGAGGTTCGCGCGGTAGTCGATGATGGTTGTCGTTTGCGACGGCAGGAAGTCGTTGGTGAATTGCAGTACTTCCGGAACCGAGCCGACCGTATTGCCGGTGACAGGATCGACCTCGAGTGCCTTCAGGTAATAGCCGGAGCCGTTGACGAGAAAACCGTTCCTGTCGAGCTCGAAATCGCCGCGGCGCGTATAGAGATCGACACCGACGAAGGTCGGCACACCGTCAGGGAAAGCCGTGGGTTTCTGAACGACGAAGTAGCCGTCGCCCTTAATTGCCATGAAGGTATCGACGCCGGCGGTCTGAATATCGCCCTGCACGTTGTTGGTCTGGCGGGAGAGCGCGGTAACGCCGCCTGCGGTCTGGCGCTTGGCGCTGGAGCTTGCGACCATGTCGGCAAAGCTCGTGTCGACCCGCTTGAAGCCGGTCGTCTGCGAGTTTGCGATGTTGCCCGAGATGTTTTCGAGCGCGAAGGACTGCGCTTGCAGGCCACCGACCGCGGTCGTCATTGCACCGAAGATACCCATTACACTCCTCCGAAATCCGTTGGCCGCGCGTATGCGGGCCCCACAAGGCATTGGCAACGGCCATGCCATGTGAGCGGTCTATTTAAGCTATTGAAATTACTATGATTTTTTAGATACGGCGGCGGCTGGCGCCGTGCAGGCTTTGCCGTCCCGGCAAGTTCTGCCGGGCGGAATAAGTACGCTGCGGGCGTCGCCTGCCGCCTTGCCGAGGCTGATTGCGGCCCATAGGGTGCGCCGCCTCAAGAAATCCCGGAGCCGGAAATGCGTTTCGAAGGTACCAAGAGCTACGTCGCGGCCGACGATCTGAAAGTTGCGGTCAATGCCGCGATCGCGCTTGAGCGCCCGCTGCTGATTAAGGGCGAACCCGGCACCGGCAAGACCGTGCTCGCGGCGGAAGTCGCACAAGCGATCAAGGCGCCGCTGATCGAGTGGCACATCAAGTCGACAACCAAGGCAGCCCAAGGCCTATATGAATATGACGCGGTCGCGCGCCTCCGCGATAGCCAGCTTGGCGACCCGCGCGTTTCCGAAATCAGGAACTACATCAAGCGTGGCAAGCTTTGGGATGCCTTTACCGCCGAAGAGCGCCCGCTTCTTTTGATCGACGAAATCGACAAGGCCGACATCGAATTCCCGAACGATCTGCTGCAAGAACTCGATCGCATGGAATTCCATGTTTACGAGACCGGCGAGACGATTAAGGCGGCGAAGCGCCCGATCATCGTCATCACCTCGAACAACGAGAAAGAGTTGCCGGACGCATTCCTGCGCCGCTGCTTCTTCCATTACATCCGCTTTCCCGATGCCGACACGATGCGCGAGATCGTCGAGGTGCATTTTCCCGGCATCAAGCAGCGTCTGGTCGCCGAAGCGCTCCGTATGTTCTACGAAATCCGTGAAGTACCCGGCCTCAAGAAGAAACCTTCGACTTCGGAATTGCTCGACTGGCTGAAGTTGTTGATGGTCGAAGACATCGGCCCGGAAACGCTGCGCGAGCGCGACCCGAAGAAGCTGATCCCGCCGCTGCATGGCGCGTTATTGAAGAATGAGCAGGATGTACATCTGTTCGAACGGCTCGCCTTCCTGTCGCGGCGCGAGGGTTAAGCGGTTTTCACATCTTTGCGGTATTCGGCGAAGCCGCGTTTAGGGAACTTGTATGCGGCGTCTTCTGCTTCTTCGTCACGCGAAGTCCGATTGGCCGGATGGCTATGACGACTCTCTGCGCCCTCTCGCGGAGCGCGGTCTTCGCGACGCACCCGAGATGGGAAAAGCGATAACGCGTGCCGGGCTCATTCCCGATCTCGCGCTGATTTCGACCGCGGTTCGCACCCGGCAGACATGGGAGCTAGTCGGGCCGCAATTCGGAAAGCAGATTCCCTCGCAAGAGGTGAACGGCCTTTATGGCGCGTCGGAGAAGACGATTCTGGGGTTCGTTCACACCGCGCCGGATGAAGTGCAGACGCTCATTTGCGTGGGACATAATCCTGGCATGGAGCGCCTTGCGCGCAGCTTCGCGAAGTCCGGCAACCCGGACGCGATCCGCCGTATCGAGAAAAAATACCCGACCTGCGGGCTTGCCGTGATCGAACTGCCGATCAACCACTGGAAGCAAGCCGAGCCGCCCGCGGGCAGGCTCGAGATGTTCCTGACGCCGAAGACTCTTGAAGAATAAAAATTATTCGGCTGCAGCCGGCAAAACATCCGCTGGCAAATCATGCGGATCGTAGCGGCGCGGACGATTGCGCGTCACGATGTTCCAGACCTGCCAAAGAAACCATGCTCCAATCAGCACGATGACGCCGGTCAATGCGTAGTGCTCGCCACGCAACCCTTGCACGGCAATATAGGCAACAAGCAACACCGCGGCGACTGCGACAACCACGGAAGGCCACCAGCGCCATGCCGGGAGACCGGCTTGATAGATACATTCGCCGTTCGACGCGGCGACGCGGCGATGCAATTCACGAAGAAAGCGAACGTACTCGCTCCCCTGATCTGCCATGTCGATCAAGGAACGCGCGGAAACCGAGTGAATCGGAACCTTCGCGCTGTTCAAGGGCCAGATTTCCGCGATAAATCGCGCGCTCGCCATGTTGGTAGGCTTATAGCTGAGCCGGATTTGCCGGATCATCGGATAGCTGACACGGCCGCTACGCAGGCCGATCGCCCAGTCCAGCGAGTCCTTTGAGAGCGTAAACTCGTAAGCCGGGCCCATCAGGCGCGGCTTGTAGGCATATGTGAAATTTTCTGACGACATTGCGCGCGGCTTTTAGACCGCGCGCGATCAGGTTGCAAAAGAAATCGGGGCACAGGTTTTTCCTGTGCCCCGAGTCGAAAAAGCGGTGTTACCAGCCGTAATAGTAGCGCGGCGGTCCGTAGTAACGCCGGCCGTAATAGCCGCTGTAGTACGTGGGGTGCGGCTGATAGTACGGGTCATAGTAATGACGGCGGTGATAGCGGCGCTGGTATTGATGCGCCGCAAGACCTGCCGCTACTGCACCGAACACGCCAAGGGCGACAGCCGGGCCATAATGACGGCGACGCCACTGAACGTCTTCCGTCTGTTGCGGGATGGATTGCTTCACGGTGTTCTGGCTCGGCGCGATTGGAGCGGCCGACGCCGGAACCGACGGGATTGCGAGCGCGGTAAGACCGACGGCGCCGGCCAGACCGATCGCAGTAAGTTTCTTGTGCAGGGTGTTCATCAGAACCTCCATTTCACTACACGAGGCCAACGCATTTAGTGACGCTCGACCCGCGTTCAATGCCTGTAACGTGCGGAACCAATTATTGTTTCATGAACAGCGGTTCAGCTTGGCGCCGCCTTTTCGCCACGGCGCCACGAACGAGAAAACCGATTTTTTCCGCACGCTGTTCGTGCGAAACTTGGGTGGAGGCAGCGAGGAGAACGATAATGAGTAGCGACAACAAGCTCGTGCTGACGCGCCGCGACGCGATGATCGGAGCAGGAACGCTTGCTGCCACGAGCTTGCTTCCCATTCCTGCTCTCGCGAAAATGCCCCTCGCAAAAGCACAGGCGCCGGGTTTTGTCCGCCGCAAACTCGGCGCCTTCGAAGTGACCTCCGTGCTCGACGGTGACCTTGAGATTGAGCTCAAGTTGTTCTCCGGTGACGCCGCAGAAATCCAGAAACTGTCGGCACAAAGCTACCAGCCGTCGCCGCCGCGCTCGCACGTGAACGCGTTCGCCGTGAACACCGGCGAAAAGCTCTATCTCGTCGATACCGGCACCGGCGCGCTGTTGGGCTCATCGCTCGGACGGGTAACTGAGAATCTTGTGCTGGCCGGCATCAATCCCGACCAGGTTGATGCGATCCTGCTCACCCATCTGCATCCGGATCACTTCGGCGGAATGACGATGGAAGGCCGGCCCGTTTTCAAGAACGCCGAGATCTACGTCTCTGAAGCCGATGCCAAGTTTTGGCTGAGCGCCGAGAACGCCGAAAAAGCGCCCGCAGATTTCAAGCAGTTCTTCGACATGGCGGCCGCCGCAATCAAACCTTATGCGCACCGTCTGAAGCCGCTTCCCAAAACGGGTGAAATCGCGTCCGGCGTCTCCGCGCTCGCGCTTCCCGGTCACACGGTGGGGCACACGGGCTATCTGTTCGCTTCGGAAAAGGAGCAGATGCTCGTCTGGGGCGACATCATCCATAACGCAGCGCTGCAATTTGAGCGGCCTGAATGGACGCTTGCTTTCGACACCGATCAGACGCAAGCGGCAGTGGCAAGAAAACGCGCGTTCGATATGGCCGCAGCCGACCGGCTTCTTGTCGCAGGGATGCATCTTCCCTACCCCGGACTTGGCTACGTCGAACGAACAGGCGCGCAGTATCGCTATCATCCGGACTTCTGGAGCACGAGGCTCTAGATGCCAACACACACTAGACACGCATAGGTGGTGCGTGTTTGGGGCATTATCCTTTAAGGCGACGACGTGTTCGCCGCCGGATTGCGGACGCAATGTGTGCGCGATCCGCAACAGTATCTCTCTCCGCCTTCGACCTTCGTGGTGCATAAAGCGGGACGTATGCGCATACGCAACGAGCGCGTTGCATAACGACTTGAACATTCGCGACTCTCGCAAGCCCCTTTTCGCGTAAACGCCGCGTCTATTTTTGCTGTCACGGGTTCGTGATGCCGCAGCGCATCCAAATTCCCCATTCGCAGGATTACTTGTTGTCAGCCGCTGGTTCTCCAGCAGCTAATTAAACAGGAGACGAACCATGAAGAAGTTTATTTTTGCAACGCTCGCCGCTGCTACTATTTTCGCGTCCGTCGGCGCCGCTTCCGCGCAGACCGCGCAACAGAATTTGCAGGAGCATCAGCTCTCGCTGAATACCGGCGGCGCATCGTGGGGCTACAACGAAAACCTCGCGAGCTTCGACAACATCAAGTAACGTAGCGTTACTAAAAAAAACGGCCGGTGGAAACACCGGCCGTTCTTTTCCGAATATCGATGCTGAGAAGATCGCGAATTACTTTTGGTCGTCATCTTCGTCATCGTCGCCGCTATAGACCTGCTCTTGCAGATCGAGCACGGCATCGCGCAGTGCCTCAATGACCATTGCAAGCGCCTTCGGATCGGCTGTTCCGGATTGCAGCTTGCCGAGTGCGGCTTCGAATTCGGCGCCCTCGAGCGGATTTTCTTCGTCGGCCATGGCTATCTCCTGTTTCTTGAAACGGGAGTGAAGCACGTGCCCGCTGGGACGCAAACCGCAACGTTGGGGGCGAATTCGCTCTTCCGCCGGTTGGCTGCTACAAGCCGCAATGACAAAAAAGCCTCACCCGGCAAACACTCCACCGACGGAAGCCGAAATGGCTTCCAAATCGATTAGCGGGCTTACCCTCGATAACCTAGAATATCGCGTCGAGAAGCTGCGTCAGGCTTCCGAGCCGACACGTAAAGCGCGCGCCGCGACCAATAAAGCCTCGCGCGACGCACTCGCTGAAAGACAAAAAGCAAAAAATCAGAACGAAAAGAAGCGCTGATCCTCGTATCACGCACAAACAAAAAGCCCGGCTGTTGAGCCGGGCTTTCTCTATTCTCGTGCGAAACGCTTAGGCGTTCTGCAGGTTCGAAGCGGCAAGCTTGCCGCGCTCGCTCACGACTTCGAAGGTCACTTTCTGACCTTCGTTGAGCGTGCTCATGCCCGAGCGTTCGACTGCCGAGATATGAACGAACACATCCTTCGAGCCGTCGGTGGGCTGAATGAAGCCGAAGCCTTTTTGCGTGTTAAAGAATTTCACAACGCCGGTAACCATTTGTAGTCTCCATAAGTATCGCCATCATAGGCGAGATTGCAGGCGCTACGCAGTGCGCGCAGAACCTTTTCCCGATGCAGCGATGTCTTGGGGAGAGCTCTTTGGGCCCGTTGGCCAGTACAGCAGCAGATCGAACGGTTGCGCTATGCGCCAGATTTCGCGGAATAGCAAATATTGCTGCTGGCAGGCGAATATAGTGTCTTGGGCCGTGGAAGCGCCTCAATTGAAGGTAGTTGCACGCCTATAGTGTTCGCTATCGCGTTCCGCTTCGGAGCCGAAAGAAGGCTTGCAGCAATGATCGCTCGCGCGCGCCGCGGATGAATGACCACTCGAAGCTCGTCGGTTACCTGATACTTTCCATTCCGCTGATCGTTTTTGTCGCCTGGGCGAAATACTCGGCCGTTTCTCAATCTGTTTTCGTCGCGAGCCTGATCGGCACCTGCGCCTTTTTCATAGGCTGGCGCGTATTTACGGGCACCTGGCCCGGAAACGATGCACCACGATGAGCAAGCCGGTACCGCCGACAGGCACCAAACGGATTTGCACAGAGTGCGCCGCTAAATTCTACGACCTCGATAAGCGCCCGATCGTTTGTCCGAAATGCAAGGCTGCGCTGCCTGACGCGGTGGCGATCGTATCCTGACCGGCGAAAGAAATTCGATGCTTCACAAATTCCGGATTGGCCAGACCGTGCATCTCACACGCGATAATTTGCGCGTCGCAAACGACAATAGTTTCCGGATTTTGGCGCTGCGTCCCTCCGATGGCGACGATCCGCTCTATCTGGTGAAGAGCGACGCCGAAAGGTGCCAGCGCATCATTGCGCAAAGTGCGATCAAGCGAGACCCTAATTAAAGCGGCACCGCGAGCTTGAAGAAGCTCGTGAAGTTGAAGAGAAACAGGAAGCCCAAAACCAGCGCGGTTGTGAGCACTCCAAGCGTATAAAGAATATACCGCTGCACTTCGCTCTGCCGCTCTTGATCGGTAGCCATCGAAGAATCTCCGGCGCAGGACCGGGATGCAACAAGCTGCATACGCGAACGGGCGCTAGAGAGACCTTACGTGGCACCTGTAAGAATAGATAGCGCGGCCGCGAGATTATAAACCCGCGTTGACCAAATAACTCGTGCGCGATCTCCGGTAACGGAGAACTGCGCCGGGAGGAGGCCGCGCTTTTTACTATGCGCGGCCTCTGCCCTTTCATACGGGTATCGCGAAATACCTTCTACAGCCTTCGCGAAGCCTCATTTGCAGTTACCGCGCGTGGTACAAGAATTTCTTCTTGGAAATTTTTCTGGGTTGAACATGAAAGGTCATCTCCATGACCAATCCCGCAATTCTTGCTGCCGACACGCCGAAGCCGGAAGTAGCTCCCGTGGTGACGCCGGCAGTACAACCCGAACCGACCGCGCCCACACCGGTAGCGCCGGAAGTGAAGACCACGAGCAGCAAGTAAGTTGCCGCTCGGAAGCCCGGCGAAAGCCGGGCTTCTTCATTATCCGGCATAGGTTGAGGTGCGCCATGATTGATAAAAGAAAATTCGGAAACAAACTGAAGACGCCTTCGGTGGTGCAGATCAAGCACCAGATCCTGCTGCGCTGGCTAAAGGATCAAAAAGCGGCGGAAGCCGCGGAACCGCAGGCCGCCGCGTAATCCACGACTGGAGATGAAGCATCATGAGCGGCTGGGTAAAACTTACGAAAACCGACAATCGCCCGATCGAGGTAAATTTGGAGCGCGCACACGCGGTGCTGCGCGACGAGCGAAATTACGGCACGCTGATCACCTTCGGGCCATCGGATTCGGTGACGGTGTTGGAAACGCCGGACGAGATTTTCGGCAGGATCGCCAAGCGCGAAACGCTGAAGCCGCTCGCGAACGCGAACATCTGAGGAGAGCCAGCGTGGCGCAGCAGAAACCGCCGAAACCGCCGGGGCCTGAAACGCCGCCGCCTCAGGGCGATTTCAAATTCACGAAAGACAGTGCCGCTTCCAAGAAGGCGGGAAGTACTTGCCGCTGCGGTGGCGAAAGCTTCCGGGAAGTACACCGCATAACGCAGCCGAAGGGCGGCACGTCGGTCATGTACGAATGCACGCAATGCGGGGAATACAGCATCTAGCGGTCCTGCTCTGGAACTTTTCGCGCCGCCGGATATTCTTGATGGATGAAGCGCCTGTTCGACCTGTTCCGGAAGCAAAGCGCGGCAGCCCCCCTCGCCCGCCAGCCGGATTTCTTTTGTCTTTATTGCAACGCCAAGTTTCCGCACGACGACCTCGAGCGTGTGCTGGCGCACCTGAAGCCGCATAAAGACAAAGAAGAAGCCGAGGCGCGCCTCGCCGGCGAATAACCGCACCCGGCGCCTTAAAAAATATCGCCGCAGGAAAATGCTTCGATCAGATCAAGCACTGCTCCGGCAGGCGGAACCACACTCTGAAGTGTGGCCAAAACGTGCAGCGGATGCAGCGCGCGTAAAAAATAAAACCCGCAACCTTATCGCACTGCGAAGTGTTTCCTTGGTGAGGCTACAGACACAAGGAGACTCATTATGAAAAAGCTCATTCTCGGTACCATCACTGCTGCGACGGTTATCGCATCCGCGACGGCTGCTTCCGCGCAGGTCCGTCAGGATCGCCAGGAACGTAACTGGTTCGATCTCAGTGCAGCGACTTCGCAGCAGGGCCCGAACGCGCAGATGCCGCAGAAGAACTTTGCACCCGACTCGGTGAAGTAAACGCGTAAGCGCTTGCTTCGTCTCCAGAAGCGGCCGGCGGCAACGCTGGCCGCTTTTGCTTGCGCAACTTAAACTGCATCCAGATCGTTCTCCGAAGTGTTCCCGCGCACGCGGCTTATCTCAACTGGTCTCAACCGGGGCGCTTCCTCGTGGTTCTGTGTTCGATCTGCAAGATACCGATGAAAGCGGAGTTGGTAACGCCAAGGACGACGACATATCGCTGCGGCGAATGCAGGAGCGTAACCGCATCCCCCACTTCTCGAAAGATGCCGCGCCAATGAGCGCTAGCGGACACTACGTAATCGTTTAATTCGGAACGATCGCGAGACGCGCGCGTTTTCTATGTAGGCCCCACTTGAAGGGGCTTTTCATTTTTTGGAGGTTACACCCATGCGTAAGATCGCAATCGCTTCCGCCGCCGTTCTTTTCGGTACCTTGAGTATCGCTGCTGCGCAGACGCAGCCGACGCAGCCCGTGCCGCAGAAAGAAAATCCGAAGGTCGAGCAGATCGAAAAGGATAAGACCAAGGGCAACGTCGAGAACCAGAATCCGAACGACGTGAAGGCCAAGGAACAGGCTCCGGCGCCGAAGAAGAATTAATACGACTGCGCTTAACCTGGAAAGCCCCGCGCGAGCGATGTCGGGTTTACCCGACATCGCCAAACAAAAATACAAGTCGGCCAAGGCCGACTTGTATCGCGGGACTTTTCTTTTATGAGATCGCGAAGGATGTAGGGAATAGGGCGAACAGCTGTAGCGAGGAACTTCCAAAACGCTAAGGGCAATCCGGTCTCGCGCCGTCCGGACGCCAAGTATGAACGACTTTCACCTTGCAATCCGGGATCGCGAAAAAAGTTATGCCCCCGGCTTGCTGCGCCACCTTGGGATATTCCGTCTGTCCCGCTTTCGGCCCGCTTAGATATCTCACGCAGATCTCGATTCTGCGCGCGGCGGGGCCGCAATTATTCTTGAACTGAAAGACGTGAAA
The DNA here is from genome assembly GCA_001464215.1 of Rhizobiales bacterium Ga0077548. Taxonomy (GTDB): domain Bacteria; phylum Pseudomonadota; class Alphaproteobacteria; order Rhizobiales; family Xanthobacteraceae. The sequence continues at coordinate 35,040 of LNEZ01000024.1, forward strand.
ATACTGAAGGTCTTCCGTGCACGACGGCGTGCTGATGTCTTCCCAGCAATTTTGCGCAAATGCACTTGTGCTGAGTAACGCGAAAAAACCGATTACAAAACGTAAGATTCGCATCAGCTTCTCCCCAAAAGCTAGCCTTGCTCTTACCTCACCAACTCCCTCTTACCTCACCAACTCCCGCATCGCTTCATCCAGCCCTTCTAAAGTGAGCGGATACATCCGGTCCGAGAAAAGCTGGCGCATCATGCGGATCGATTGCGTGTAGTCCCAGTGCTCGCGCGGCACCGGGTTCAGCCAGACCGCGTGGTGATAGATGTTGGTCACGCGCTCCATCCACGCCTGCCCCGCCTCCTCGTTCATGTGCTCGACCGAGCCGCCCGGCATCATGATCTCATAGGGGCTCATCGAAGCGTCGCCGACGAAGATCACTTTGTAGTCGGACGGGAATTTGTGCAGCACGTCCCAGGTCGGCGTGCGCTCCGAGTGCCGCCGCACGTTCTGCTTCCACACGCTCTCATAGAGGCAGTTGCGGAGAACAACTCGGAACATAATTCAATGTGCCAGTCCATCGAGCCGCCGATGTCGAGGAACAGCAAAACCTTCACGGCGTTGCGGCGCTCGGGCCGCATCTGCACATCGAGATAGCCGTGGTTCGCGGTCTCCTTGATCGTGCCGGGCAGATCGAGTTCGTCCGGCGAGCCGGTGCGCGCGAATTTACGAAGCCTTCTCAGCGCAATCTTGATGTTGCGCGTGCCAAGCTCGACCTGATCGTCGAGATCCTTGAACTCGCGCTTGTCCCACACTTTCACCGCGCGGTTGTTTCGGTTCTTGTCCTGCCCGATGCGCACGCCTTCCGGGTGATAGCCGTAGGCACCGAATGGCGAAGTGCCCGCGGTGCCGATCCACTTCGAGCCGCCCTGATGGCGGCCCTTCTGCTCCTTCAGGCGCTCGGCCAGCGTCTCCATGAGCTTGTCCCAGCCCAGTTCCTTGATCTGCGCCTTCTCCTCTTCGGTGAGATATTTCTCGGCGAGCTTACGCAGCCACTCCTCGGGGATCTGCGCGGTGCCGGCGTTATCCGACATCAGATCGAGGCCCTTGAAGACATGGCCGAACACGCGGTCGAACTTGTCGAGGTTGCGCTCGTCCTTCACCAGCGCCGTGCGCGAGAGGAAGTAAAAATCTTCCACCCGGCGGTTAGCTAAATCGGCATCGGAATTCAGCGCCTCCATCAACGTCAGGTACTCGCGCACCGTGACCGGAAGGCCCGCCGATTTCAGCTCGTTGAAGAAGTTGATGAACATGGGAGTTGGTTCGAACTTGGCTCGGTTTAACGCCGTACTTCTACAGGGAAATACCCGGCCCGTTAAGGATAGCTGATCTTAAAGCCCGCCCGGATGCCGTGGACAATGAATATTAAAGCGGCAAACGGCTAAAACAGGCCAACCGGAGACGCCAGAAGAAGACGCCGCCGATGCCTGTCGAAATCGCTCTCGAACTGCTCGCTACCCTCGAATCCTTCCCCGAAATCGCGGCGGGATTTGGCGAGACCGTGCGCCGGGCTGCGAAGCCCGATCGCGCGGCGGGCGACGCCGATGTGTATTCCGGCACGGGAGCATTGGACGCGGCGAGCGCCGACTGGCGCGAGATCGAGCGCGAAGGCGCGCTCTCCACTCCGTTTCAGTCTTTTGCCGTGGCAGACGCCGCGATCAAGGCGCATCTCGCGCACGGCCATGAGCCGCACATCGTCGTCGTTCGCGAAAACGGCATGGCGGTCGCGATCCTGCCGCTGGTCCTGACCTCGATGGCGGGATCGAAGGTGCTGCGCTTTCTGGGCGACCCCTTAATTCAATATGGCGACGCGATTTTGTCCCGCGCCGGCTCGGAGGCGCATCTGGTGCAGGCGCTGCTGGCCGCCGGGAAACTCGGCGCGGACGCGGCACTCTTGCGCAAGGTCCGCAGCGACGCAAAGATTTCTCCACTGCTTTCGCGCCGCGCTCATGTGTCATCCGTCGAGGAAGCGCCTTATGTCGATCTGCGCCGCGAGGCATCGCTCCCGCCGCGCGATGCACGTGAACTGCGCCGCTATCGCCGCAGGCTCGCTGAAACCGGTGAAGTGAAGCTGAACATCACGCGCGGCGCGGACGCGCTCCAATGCGTGCGCACCGCGCTCGACCTGAAACGCGGCTGGCTCGCTGCAAAAGGCTTCACGTCATCGGTCATCGGTGACGCGCATTGGGAATCGGCACTGGTTTCCCTTGTCACTGATCATTCCAATCTTTTGGCCTGCGCCCGCCTCGAAGTCGGCGGCAGGCTCGCCGCGATCGAAATTGCCGTCACGCACGGCAAGCGCTGGCACGCTTTCCTAGGCGCAACCAATCCTGAATTCGCAAAATCCGGCCCCGGCCAGGTGCAGATGGCCGACACCATCACGCACGCCCGCGAACAGGGCTTTCTCGCCTATGATCTTCTCGCCCCCGCCGACTCCTTCAAGCGCGTGATTGCGACCGGCGCGATTGCGGTCTGCGACTACGCTTTGCCACTGAGCCTCCAGGGCCAGGTCGCGGCCCGCGCGTTCCGCTTTGCCCCCCACGCGAAATCGCTGCTCGGCAAGCTCCCGGCGCCCATCCGTGCTGCCGCTCAGAACCTGTTACGCCTGCGGTAAAGCCCCGGATTACCGGGATTATCTCGCCACATAATAATCTTCTACGCCCTGTCGATTCCGGCCCTGCCCGTTCGTCGTGCTGGTAGAAGCCGCTTCTGCATCTGGAACCGGCGGAACAATCGAAGGAACTACGAAATGCGTTTTATGGTCATTGTGAAAGCCTCCAAAGACTCCGAAGCCGGAGTCATGCCGTCGCAGGAACTGCTCATCGCCATGGGCAAGTTCAATGAGGAGATGGTGAAGGCTGGCATCATGCTCGCGGGCGACGGCTTGCAATCGAGCGCGAAGGGTGCCCGCATCAAGTTTGAAGGCGACAAGCGCACTGTCGTCGATGGCCCATTTGCCGAAACGAAAGAGCTCGTCGCCGGCTTCTGGATGATACAGGTGAAATCGCTCGCAGAGGCGATCGAATGGATGAAGCGCTGCCCCAACCCGCATAACGACGGCGGCGAACTCGAAATCCGGCAGGTGTTCGAGCTTTCGGATTTCGAGCCGGGCGAAGGCATCCGCATTCACGAGAAGGTCGGAGAGGAAATGAAGAAGCAGAAGTAAACTTGCTTCGCGCATGACGCTGTGGTCGGTAGCCGCTCATGGCTACCGACCCGCATCGCGCAATTGTCGCCGTCTTCAATATCGAACGGCCGAAGTTGATCGCCTCGCTGACCCGCATCACCCGTGATGTCGGAGTCTCGGAGGAACTCGCACAGGATGCTTTCGCGACCGCGCTTGAGGAGTGGCCGAAGTCCGGCGTGCCTTCAAATCCCGCTGCGTGGCTGATGCTGACGGCAAAGCGCAAGGCGCTGGACGCGCATCGGCGCAAACAACTGGCAGCGAAAAAATACGACGAACTCGGCCGCGAACTGCGCGAAGAAGAAAACACGCCGCCCGATCTCGATGCCGCGCTCGATGACGACATCGGAGACGATATGTTGCGGCTGATTTTCACGGCTTGTCATCCAGTACTGAGTCCGGAAGCGCGTGTCGCGCTCACGCTTCGTCTGCTGGGCGGACTGACGACGGACGAAATCGCACGCGCCTTCATCGTACCCGAGCCGACCGTCGCGCAGCGTATTGTCCGCGCGAAGAAAACGCTCACTGAGAAAGAGGTCGTCTACGAAGTCCCGCATGGAGAGGAATTATCCGAGCGTCTCGTGACCGTATTCGAAGTGATCTACCTCATCTTCAACGAAGGCTATGCCGCAACGTCCGGCGAGAACTGGATGCGGCCGCAGTTGTGCGAGGAGGCGCTGCGCCTTGGCCGCGTGCTCGCGGAGCTAGCGCCATACGAACCGGAAATTCACGGCCTTGTCGCGCTGATAGAATTGCAGATGTCTCGTTTCGCGGCACGGGTAGATACGAACGGCGAGGCAATTTTGCTACTCGACCAGAACCGCACCCACTGGGACCGCCTGCTGATCCGCCGTGGCCTGCAAGCCATCGCTCGCGCGCACGACGCCTGCGCAAAACTGTCGCGCCTGCCCGGCACTTATCTCTTGCAGGCCGAACTCGCCGCTTGTCACGCCCGCGCGAACAGGCCGGAGGACACGGACTGGGCAAAAATCGTCGGCATCTATGGCGCCCTTAGCGCGCTCTCGCCCTCGCCTATCATCGAACTCAACCGCGCGGTCGCGATAGGTATGTTGATGGGCCCGCAAGCCGGGCTTGAGATCGTCGATGCGCTCGCGAAGGAGCACACGCTCAAAAACTATTATCTCTTGCCGGCCGTTCGCGGGGATCTGCTCGCGAAGCTCAATCGCAAAAACGAGGCGCGGAAAGAGTTCGAGCGCGCGGCGGAGATGACGCAGAACGAGAAGGAGCGCGCGGTGATGCGGAAGCGCGCGAGAGAAGCCGGGTAAAACCGGGCCTTTTCTTTGTTCTCTTTTTGTTCTAATATGCCCGGCCTTCACAAGAGTGCCGCGTCATGGGCCGTTTCAGCTACCTGACCATCGACTTCAACTCGTATTTTGCGAGCGTCGAGCAGCAGATGGAGCGGCGCCTGCGCGGCCGCCCGGTCGCGGTGGTGCCGATCGCCAATACCGACAAGACCTGCGCGATTGCCGCGAGCTACGAAGCGAAAGCCTTCGGCGTGAAGACCGGCACCCGCATCTGGGAAGCGAAGGAGCTATGCCCGGATCTGATCTGCGTGCCCGCGCGCCATGACCTCTATGTCGATGTGCATGAAAAACTCAAAGAGCAGGTCGAGAACAACGCACCGATTTTATTCACCGGCTCGATCGACGAATTCACCTGCAAGCTGATCGGCGACGAATGCGAGCCGGACCACGCACGCAGGATCGCGCGCAGCATCAAGACAAGCATCCGCGACAATGTCGGCATTTGCCTGACCTCCTCCATCGGCATTGCGCCGACCAAGCTGCTTTCAAAAATCGCTTCCGATATGCAAAAGCCCGACGGCCTCGTGCTGATCGAGCAGAAAGACCTGCCGCATATACTCCACCCGCTACAACTCACCGACCTTCCCGGCATCGCGCGGGGGATGGAAGCGCGGCTGCATCGCGGCGGGGTGCGCGACATCGCGTCCCTGCTTTCGCTGGAGCCTAAGGAAGCGCGGCATATCTGGGGTTCGGTCGGCGGAGAGCGTTACTGGTACGAATTACAGGGCGTCGATATTCCGCGGCTTGAAGGCGGCCGCCGCACCATCGGCCACTCGCGCGTACTCTCGCCGGATATGCGCACTCCCGGCCGCACCCGCATCGTAAGCCGCGCGCTTTTGATGAAGGCCGGAACGAGGTTGCGCCGCTACGGCCTTGCCGCAAGCGCGCTTGGTTTATCCGCACGCCGCGCACACCAGCCGAGCCTGGTCGCAGAAACCACTTTTTCTCCGACCCAGGACTCTTTCACGCTGTTAGAGACGCTTGACGATCTTTGGCGAAAGTTTCCCCGCTCGCGCGAGCCGTTCAAGAAAGTATCGATCTGGATTTCGCGTCTGACACCGGTCGATACGCGCCCGCGCGACCTATTCATCGAAACCCGGCCGGACGGCTTCACCAAGAAAGAAGTGCTCTGGCGCTCGGTGGACAAGCTCGTCGCCCGCTACGGCCGTGAAACAGTTACGCTCGCTTCGCAAAAAGACCTCGGCCTGCAATATCTCGGCGCCAAGATCGCATTCACGCGCGTGCCGGATGCGCAGGAGTTTCGGGAGTAAAGCCGGTCTTGCCGCCGGCAATGTGAACGCTTGTTCACCAGAGCGCTGCTCAAACAAGCAGCGCAACGTCTCTATGTCCCTTTCTAAAGTTTAATGCGGTGTTCTGCACAACGCGGGAACTACGCCACATTTTGCGCGTTGTATCGACGCTTCACGGCAATTCCCGAAACTGCGCGCGGGCCGTGTTACCGCGCATCACTGGACCCGCGTATGGCTTTCGTGCGCCTGCCCCTGCTTCGTGTCTCGCCTGCGATGATCGCTGCTTTTCTGGCGGCGATTTTGCTGCTCATTGCGCCGGCAATCTGGAATCGTTTTCCGTTCCTGTTCTTCGATAGCGGCGCCTATTTCGAACGCACCTTCGATGGCAGCTTGAGTGCCGGGCGTTCGATGGCATACGGCGCGTGGCTCGCGGCTCTGCGCCTTCCTAATTTCTGGCCGGTCGCGATCGCGCAATCCGCGCTCAGCGTCTGGCTGATCTATCTCATGCTCCGCACGCACGGGCTTCGTGCGCGGCCTGTCGCGCTGCCGGTGACGCTCCTGCTGATCGTGGCATTTCTGGCCATTGCGACGGCCCTACCCTGGTTCGCAGGTCAGTTGATGCCGGATCTGTTCGCGGGCTTGGCTGTGCTTTCGTTTTATCTGATCGTCTTCAAGCGCGAAGAACTGCATCGGGTCGAGCGCTACGCCTTGATTGCGCTGATCGTGTTCGCGGGTGCTGCGCATAACGCAACCTTCGCGGTGATGATAGCGCTCACCGCTGCGGCCGCATTCTTTTTTGTGATCAATCGCGGCATCGTCAAAGCCGCCGGGCTGAAACTTGCAGCAGTCGCGGTTCTCTTGACGGCACTTACGGTACCTTCTTTGAACTTTTCGTTCTCAGGCCAATTCGCTTGGACGCCGGGCGGGGCGAGCTTCATCTTCAGCCGTCTCGTGCAGGACGGCATCGTCGCGCGCTATCTCGCGGACAACTGCCCGGACCGCACAATCAAGCTCTGCAAGTTCGAAAAACAGATACCGAAAACAGCCGACGACTTCCTCTGGCACCAAGGTCCGAAAGGCCCATTCGTCTCGATCGGCGGCTGGGTCGATGGCGCCGAGGAAATGAAGCGCATCACGCTCGACAGCCTGCTCCAGTATCCGGGTATGCATATCCGCACCGCGCTCTATTCCACGGGCTTGCAACTCGTGCGCGTGAAATCCGGCGACGGTCTCGTGCGCGAGGTCTGGAGCGCCTACGAAGCGATCCAGCGCCTGGCGCCGGAAATGAATGTAGCGGTGAATACCTCGCGGCAGCGCTTCAACCTGATCGGCAGAACGATTGAATCGTTCAACACGTTTCATGTGCCGCTGGCGCTTGGCGCAATGGCGTTGCTGCCTCTGCTTCTGCTGCTCGCGTGGCGGCGCGGAAGCCTGCGGGACACCGACTTGCTCGCGGCAACGCTTCTGCTTGCGCTGCTCGCCAATGCCTTCGTGACCGGCGTGCTGTCAAACCCGCATCACCGCTACGGTGCGCGCGTTGCATGGATAGCCCCGTTCGTGTGGTCGCTCGTGCTGATACAACTATTGGTTCTGCGGCGTGAATGGCAGCCCGTTATGACAAACTGGCTGATTGCGCTCGGCCTGTTGCCGAAACCCGCGACGATCGAGATTCCGGTGGAGCCGAACGAGAAGCGTTAGGACTTTGCGATCTGGTCGAGGATTTCGGCGAGCGCTTCCGGCGCGGTGACGTGCGGCGAGTGGCTCGCATCCATCTCGAAATTTTGCCAGCCTTCTTTCTTCGCGCGCTCGAGAAACGGCCGGAACGGATCGCCGGGATTGTGCCGCTGCGCATAAATATAAGTGCGCGGCATTTTCGGCTCACCGTTCTCGAGCAATAGCGGCTCCTGAAAACACGCGAGCGGCTGATGCACGCGGCGCGGAGTGATCCAGTCAATGTCGCGCGGGCTCGTATCCGGCGGCGGCGGCGATGGCGGCAGTTTCCAACCGTCGACCACGCCGGCGAGTCTGCGCTCCCGCTCTTCAGGAGAAACCATGTCGAGCACACTCTGACCGTGCGTCGGCACGAAAGCGTCGAGATAGACCAGTTTCGAAATACGCTCGGCCGCGAGATCGGCAACACCGGTCGCAACCATGCCGCCGTAAGAGTGCCCGATCAGGATCGCGTTGCGCGCGTCCTCCATCTGCAGGACCATCAGAATGTCCTGAATATGGCTCTCAAGGCCAATGGACGAAGACGCAAGATGCACACGCTCGCCAAGCCCCGTGTAAGTCGGCGTGATGAGTTCGTGGCCCTTCGCGTGCATAAGCGGATGCATTTTCTTCCACACCCAGCCCGCGGACCATGCACCATGCGCGACGACGAAGGTGGCCATTGTATTCTCCCTAGACGCCGAGCTTCTTCTGCAGGCTCGAACTCGTCGTCGTGTATTGGAACACAAGGCGCTTGTCGGGGAAAATGATTCTGTACGCGGCGTGTGACATCAATGCGGCCTCGTGGAACCCCGAAAGAATAAGCTTCAGCTTGCCGGGATACACGTTGATGTCGCCGATCGCGAAAATACCAGGCTCGCTGGTTTCGAACTTCTCGGTATCGACCACGATCCGCTCTCCATCCAGCTTCAAACCCCACGTGCCGACAGGCCCGAGCTTAATCGTGAGTCCGAAGAACGGCAGCAGCGCGTCAGCCTCGATGCCAAAGGTGGAATTGTCTTCGCGCCGCGCGATAACTTTGCGCAATATGCCGCCCTCGCCTTCCAGCGCGTGCAACTGGCCGAGTTCGAAATCGATCTTCTTTTCCGCGACCAGCGCCTTCATCTTGTTCACGCTGTCCGGCGCCGCGCGGAACGCATCGCGGCGGTGCAGGAGCGTGAGCTTCTTGGCAAGCGGCGCAAGGTTAAGTGTCCAGTCGAGCGCGCTGTCGCCGCCGCCGGCTATCACGATGTTCTTGCCGCGGAACTTCTCCATCGAGCGCACGAGATAGAACACGGATTTGTTTTCATATTGGTCGATGCTGGCAAGCGGCGGCTTTTTCGATTCGAACGAACCGCCACCCGCCGCGATCACCACAACTTTGGCTTCAATGGTGCCGCCGATGTCCGTCTTCAACCGGAACCCGCCCTCGATCCGCTCCAGCGATTCTACGCGCGAGCCATATTCGAAGGTCGGACCGAACGGCTTGATCTGCTCCAGAAGATTTTTGACGAGCCCCGCGCCCGTCACCACCGGCAGGCCGGGAATGTCGTAGATCGGCTTCTCCGGATAAAGCTCCGCGCATTGCCCGCCCGGCTTGTCGAGAATGTCGATCACGTGCGCCTTTATATCGACGAGACCGAGTTCGAAGACGGCGAATAGACCGACCGGTCCGGCGCCAATAATGACAGCATCGGTTTTTCTGACTTGGCTCATCGCGTCTCTTAAATCCCGGAATTTCGATGTGGTACGCCGCTTTCGCCGCGCGATATAGGACTACCCCCTCAAATTTCGCAACTTCGATCAACGCAGCACGGCTAATCTCGCTCCATGACCAAGCCCGAAACCCGCATGGATTATGGCCGCCGCATCGCGCGCGTGACCGATCACATTGCCGAGAACCTGGACAGCGATCTGAAAGTCGAGCGGCTTGCGGAAGTCGCGTATTTCTCGCCGTTCCACTTCCACCGTATCTATCGCGAGGCGACCGGCGAAACGCTGGCCGATACCGTGCGCCGTTTGCGGCTGCATCGCGCGGCAGTCGATCTCACCCGGGAAGAAACCTCGCTCGAGCGCGTCGCCAAACGCGCGGGTTACGGCACGCTTGCAGCATTCTCCCGCGCCTTCGCGTCCGACTATGGCGTACCGCCGGGCGCCTATCGTCTGCGCGGGAAACTACTGCCGCCTTCGCCCAAACGTCCGAACGAGAACATCATGCTTTATCGCGTCGAGATCGACACTTTCACGGGCGTCCGTTTGGCTGCGATCACGCATCGCGGCGACTATCAGAAGATCGGCAACAGTTTCGCGCAACTGCAAATATTTTTTTCGGCGCGCGGTTTGCCGCTTTCGCGTTCGTTCGGAATCTACTTCGACGATCCGGAAAGCATTCCTGAAAAGGAACTCCATGCCGAAGCCGGACTCGAAACGAGCGCCGAAATTCCAAGCGAAAAAAAGATTCACGAAACGATAATCCCTGCAATGCTCTGCGCGAGCGTGTTGCACAAGGGTCCCTACGCAGAACTGGAGCGCGCGTACCGCTATCTGTTCCGCGAGTGGCTGCCGTTGAGCGGATACGAAGCCGCGGACTTCTCCTGCTTCGAAGAATACCTCAACGACCCGCGCGAAACGGCGCCGGGCGAACTCCTCACCCGCGTTCATCTCCCCCTGAAAGGCAACCTATGAAAATCATGGACAGCTATCCGCTGATCACCGTCAAAGATATGCGCGCGAGCCGCGACTTCTTTGTGAAGCATTTCGGCCTCGGCGTGATCTTCGAAGCCAATTGGGTGACGATGCTCGGCGACACCGAGAGCGGCAAGATCGCGATCGGATTCATGACACCAGACCACCCGACCAATCCGCCGGGACCGGAAGTATTCGACGGCAAGGGCATGATCATGACAATTCAGGTCCGCAACGCCGCCAAGGCCTGTGCCGCACTGAAAGAGCAAGGCGTCCACATCTTCTACGATCTGCATGACGAACCCTGGGGCCAGCGCCGCTTCACGCTCAATGATCCCTCGGGCGTCATCGTCGATATCGTCGAGCAGACGCGGCCTGCGGAAGGTTATTGGGAAAAATATATGACCGCCGCATAACGGCACTCACATAATCGTTGATTGCAAAGGCGAAGCCGCGGGCGCAATCTGGCCCGCGTGAAGACTGCGAAGCGGATATTCGAGCAGCAGCGGCGCCTTGCGCTGCTGCTTTTCTTTCTGCTGGCGCTCGCGGTCCCCGCCGCCGCGCAGAACACATTCCGGGAAGAACTTCGTATCCCAATGGCGGAAGCGGGTGAGCGCGGCCTGCAAGCGCTTTTCATCAGACCGAGTGCGCCGGGCCGCTATCCGCTTGCGGTCTTCAGTCACGGCGCACCGCGCGATGCCGAGCAACGCCGCAAAATGTCGCGCCTGGGATCGCTGCCGATCGCAATGGAATTCGTGCGGCGCGGTTATGCGGTCGCGATCGTCATGCGGCGCGGCTATGGCACCTCCGGCGGTAATTATTCCGAAGGCGTTGCCTGCGAGCGCGACGGAAATTTTACGGCTTCGGGACAGCTTGCCGCCGCCGATATCCGCGCGGCGTTCGAGTTTCTGGCAAAGCGCGCAGACATCGACCCGAACGTAATGATCGCTGTCGGCGAATCCGCGGGCGGTTTCAGTTCCATCGCCCTTTCTGCCAATTCGCCGCAAGGGCTGAAGGCGGTGATCAGTTTCGCGGGCGGACGCGGCTCCACCGGCCCTTTTCAGATTTGCCAACAGGAGAAGCTGATCGACGCTTTTGCAAATTATGGAAAAACGTCGCGCATCCCGACGCTCTGGATTTATGCCGAGAACGACACCTTCTTCGAGCCTCGCGTCGCACGGCAATTCCATCAGGCGTTTATCAATGCCGGCGGCATGGCGGAATTCATCGCGCATCCACGGCACGGCGAAGACGGGCACAATTTTGCTTATCGCGGCATTTCGTTGTGGGTGCCTTACATCGACAGCTTCCTGCAAAAGTACAAACTGCCGCGCCGCGCCGAACTGTTGCCGATTACGGTCTCCGTGCTTCCGGCACCACCGCAACTCTCAGGAAGCGCGTTGCGTTCGTTTCAGGATTTTCTGCGCGGCGGAGAGAACCGGGCCTTCGCAGTTTCTCCGGCCGGCGCTTACGGCTGGCGAACGGGCGTGGGTTCGCGCGAAGACGCGATCAAGGACGCGCTCGCAACCTGCAACAAATACGGCGAAGGCTGCAGGCTCTATATCGTCAACGATGAGATCGTGACCCGGCTCAGCCCTGCTGCTCCGGGGTATGGACGATAAGGCCGTCGAGTTCGTCCGTCACTTTGATCTGACAGGAGAGGCGCGAAGTCGGGCGCACGTCGAACGCGAAGTCGAGCATATCCTCTTCCATGGGCGCGGGCTTGCCGACCTTCCCGGTCCAGGCGTCGTCCACGTGCACGTGACAGGTCGCGCACGAGCAGGCGCCGCCGCATTCGGCTTCGATGCCGGGCACGCCGTTGCGGATCGCGGCTTCCATCACCGTGGTGCCGGCTTCGGCATCAACGGTGCGGCTCGTGCCGTCGTGTTCGATGTAGGTGATCTTGGGCATTCGGGCGGAAAGACTTCAATGGAGCGCGGACCCGCGCGGAAAAAAGGCCGCCCCCTATATAATGTGCGGCTGCGAATTGCGAGCCTCGTCAACTTAATCCTTTGCAAGCAAGGTTGCCGCAGCCCGGTTGGCGTCGGCAACGCGCAAAACAAGCCGCTCAACCGCGGAGTTGTCGCCCTGCTCGATCTTCTCCGCTTCATCGGCGACCGCAAAAGCGCCAATGCCGCGCGCAGCCCCCTTCAGCGCGTGCGCGGCTTCCGACTGCGCTTTGCCCGATGCGGTCCTGATCGTCTCGAGCAGCGTCAAGGCTTGCGCCTCAAACAGGCCAAGCACTTCGCGCTGAAGCGCGCGATCCCCGAAGGTAACGGCTTCGAAATGCTCGATATCGATTGGCGGTTCCATCTGCGGGTTATCGCGCGCGCCGGTAAACGGCACCTCAAGTTTTCGGCAGCCGCTTGCGCTTGGCGGGGTCGAACCCGAGTACGCGGTAACCGTCGTCCGTTAGACGGCACACCAGCCAGTCGGGATGGATCGGGTTTTTGCTCCAGGGTTCCGCCCAGCCATGTTGGAGGCAGGCCCGAATGGTGACTTTAGGGATTTCCTGCCCGTCCTCGTCGAATAAAGGCAGTTTGCCGCCGGGCTGGCTGACCCCCCGCTGGAGGTAGCGGCGCTGCGCATCGGAGCCCCCGGCATCGCTATGCCAGGGCTTGGGGTCTTGCCCGTTGAGCCGCTTCCCCCGCGCCATTGCTCATTCCGTATGGTGAACAAGACGTTAAGCCATTAACGATGTTTCTAGACTGGGCGGGATTGCCGTTCCTTTTCCACACGCCAGCGCGGTAAGATAACGCAAGCGGTGGACCGGAGTCCCGGCCGGCCGGCATTTCTTTTATTTTTGAAAGAAAAGCCGCCTCGGGGCCGAAGAGCGTTGGTCCTTTGAGTAATTTCCGGCCCGAGCGGCATATTGCCGGTCGCGGTTTCGAGTACGGACCGGAGGCAAGTTGTGAAGAATAAGAAGTCCCAAGATCCGACCGAAGCAGCGCTATCTGCGATCGAAGACGCGTTGAACATCGGCAAGGAAGCTCCAGAAGTATCGCCGCCGGCAAACGCCGAACGGCGCAACGAGTCCGAGCGCCGCGTTGATGCGCGCGCACAGGAGCCCGCCGGAGAAGTTTTTGCACAGCGCTCCCGCGGCACCCGCGAGCGTTTGCCTCGCCCCGCCGCGAACGACGACCGCCAGTCGGTCGGCCAGATTTTGCAAGCGCTGCACCGCAAGCCCTCCGGCGCGCCGGTCATGTTCGCGCTGCTCGGCTCGGTCATCTGGATCATCGGCGGCGCGGCGATTGCCGCGACCCAATTCCGCACCGACAGCGGCGCGGTCATGCGCTTGAATGAAATTGCTTCGCAGCCGAGCTTCCTGCCCAGCCTCGCCGCGATCTTCCTGCCGCCGCTCCTGTTCTTCATGACGGCGATGCTGATCCGCCGCTCGCAGGAAATGCGCCACATCTCCCGCGCGATGACCGAAGTCACGTTGCGTCTTGCCGAGCCCGAAGGCGTTTCGACCGACGCCATCGTTTCGGTCGGTCAGGCGATCCGACGCGAAGTGGCGGCCCTCGGCGACGGCATCGAGCGCGCTATTGCACGCGCTTCCGAACTCGAATCCATGGTGCGCGGCGAAGTCGCGACACTCGAGCGCGCCTATGACGAGAATGAAGGCCGCGTGCGTGCTCTCGTTGGCGAGTTGCACGGCGAGCGCGATGCGATCGTCGAGCATTCCAGCCGCCTGCGCGACGCAATTGCGAATGCGCATGAAGCATTCTCGTTCGACGTGCAGAACATCGCCGACCGCGTTTCCGGAGCGCTCGATAACGCAACCGGCCGCATCACCGACAACATCATGCTGCGCGCCGAAGATGCGCGTACGCAACTGATCGAGTCCGGCAACACGATTATCGACAACCTGACCGAAAAGAGCGCGGAAGCGAACCAGCGCCTCCTCGAATCCGGCGGCACGGTCGTCGAAAGCCTTTCCAACAAAAGTGCGGAAGCAACGCAGCGCCTGACGGAAGTCGGCGTGCAGATCGCGAAAGCCATTGCAGACCGCAACGACAAGGTGTCCGAAGCACTCCAGCAGTCCACCACGGATATGCACGCAAAGCTCGCGGAACGCGCAGCCAGCATCTCGCAGATGATCGCGGAAAGCGGCCAGACCTTCGAGAACACCATTGGCCAGCAGCTTCAGAACCTCGCGGACAGCGTAGCCACGAAGGGCAACGAGGTCGCAAACCGCATCTCAGCGGATTCCGGTGCGCTCAGCGCGAAGATGACCGAGAGCGTGCAGACCTTCGACACCACCGTGAAGGTTCACGGCAACAATCTCGTCAACGAGATGAAGAACGCCATCTCCGGCGTCACCGAAGCATCCCGCGACAATCTCGCGGCACTCGATCAGCGCGTGGCGGCCAAGATCGGCGAAGTCTCGGAGCAGATCGACCAGCGTATCGTCCGGATCGAAAGCACGCTCGACGAGCGTGCGAAGTCACTCAACGAAACGCTCGCGAACCGCACCCTCGACTTCTCCAAGACCATCACCGACGGCTCGAAAGCCGCGACCGACGCGGTGGACCAGAGCGTCACCGGCATGGGCGAATACTTTTCGGCGAAGACCGCCGAGATGGCAGCGACCCTCTCCGAACGGGCGGCCAAGATCGACGAAACGCTCGGCAACCGCGCGATGCAGCTCACCGAAACGCTGGACACCCGCGTCAACAAGTTCGAGGAATTGATCGTCACCCGCCTCGAAACCGTGACCAGTTCGATCGAGCAGAAGGGCATCGCCTCGGCGGACCTCCTGGTCGAGCGCGTCAACTCGGTCAACGAACACATTCGCGGAACCGCCGCGCAGGTCGAAAAGAATCTCACCGACCTCGCCGACGGCATCACCAAGAACTTCATCGAGCGCGTCAACAACATCTCCGGCTCGCACGAAACGCTGCGCACGGAAGTGCGCGACGTTTGTTGCAGGCGGCGATCGACACCGCCTCCTCCACCCTCGGCCCGATCGAAGGCAAGGTTGCAGAGAAGGTCACGGCTTTCCACCAGACGCTCGAGAACGTCATCAATGCAACGCGCTCGACCGCGGAGCGGATGGACGGCCAGATCCGCGAACTGAACGCATCCTCGAACGGCGTGCTGCGTGACGTTTCCAACCTCGCACTGCGCTTCGAAGAGCAGGTTCGCCTCGTGACTTCCACGAGCGACGCGCTCAGCGAAACGCATAAGCGTATCGACGACGGCCTCGCTAATCGCCGCGATGCGATCGACCACATCACCGGCATACTTGCCGAACGGACCGGCGATCTCGAAGACCGCCTCACCCGCTTCAACAAGATGCTGGAAGACACTTTCGCGCACGCCCAAGGCAAGGCACAGGATGTCGCGCGGATGGTCGCAGAGTCGACCGCTGGCGCAACGCAGTCGATCGCACGTCAGTATGAACTGATCCGCAATTCTTCGGGCGAAGAGCGCGAACGGACAAGCGTCGCACTCAAGGACACCTACGACGAGGCAATGCAGTCGGTGAACGCCATGTTCTCGGAAGCGAATTCCCGCTTCCTCGAGGCGTCCCGCGATCTGCGCGAGATTTCGGACGATATCCAGCGCACGCTCGATACTACCCGTGAGGAAATCCGCCGTACCGTGTTCGAACTGCCGACCGAGACGAAGGAAAGCGCGAACGCGATGCGCCGCGTTGTCGCCGACCAGATCAAGGCGCTTTCCGAACTCAACGACATCGTTGCGCGTCACGGCCGCCACACCGACCAGGCCTACGACTATCGCGAAGAGGAAATGGCCGCTGTGGGCGGACGTGCGTCTCCGCGCAACGCGCTACCGCGCCCGCAATATGACGACGGAGGCAGCCTGCCGCCGGCACCGCCCCCGGCCCCGCCTACCCGCGCACGCGAGGAAACTCCGGTGCCGCAGCGCAAGCCAGCCGACCGCAGCGCACGTTTCGACGAAGCGTTGAACAAGAAGGCGCGCCCTGCTGAGCCTCAGGCGGAAGACACCTCGACCGGAATCGAGTCGCTCGACTCGCTTTCCATCGACATCGCCCGGATGATCGACCATGACGCCGCCGCCGAAGCGTGGGAACGCTTCAAGCGGGGCGAGCGTGGGGTCTTCAACCGCCGCCTTTATACGAATGCCGGCCAGAAGACCTTCGAGGAAATCCGCAAGAAGTATCGCCGCAATGCGAACTTCCGCGAGACGGTCGACCGCTATATCGACGAGTTCGAGAAGTTGCTCGAGCAGGTCTCGCGCGACGAGCGCGGCCAGGCGCTGACCAAGACCTACCTCACCTCGGAAACCGGCAAGGTCTATACGCTGCTTGCTCATGCAGCAGGCCGCCTCGGCTAACTGCGAGCAAAAGAAAAAGAAAATGAGAAAGCCCGCGATCGTCGCGGGCTTTTTTTGTTGTCAAAGATAAGCAATGAGCCTTCCGAGCGAAGGCACCGACAACCAGATCAGGATCGACAGCAGTGCCTGCGACTTGGCGAGCGTAGTTGCGTGACGCTCCCACGCACCGAGGTGCGGGTTCCATAGTTTCCGGAACAAGAGCGCATTCGCAATCCCAAGCGCGATCAGCGCGAGCTTGATCCACATCAACTTGTTTTGCGAAAGCGAGACCGCGTCAGCAGCAAAAAGCGCAAACCCGCTCGGTATTGCGATCAGAAGTCCTGCGACCGCAAACGGCGTAAGCAACCGCGATGCGCCCTCCACCGAAACTATGCGCGCAAATCCGAGCACACGAAAATCTAGCGCGACGATCGAGCCGACGATCAGCCCGACCGCAAGCACATGAAGAATATTGACGAAGGGATAGACGAAAGCCCCGCCCCTGATTGCCGCGGCGAAGCCTGAGTCCTGTAAGACTTGCGCCCAGTGGGCAGCCTGCATCAACGCAGCTCGACCGTCTTGCCGTTCGCAATAACCCGCTCGGCGCGGATTTCCGGCGTGCCGTCCTTGCGTGCGTAACCCTCGACCGTGACGGGTTTGCCTACTTCGATGTCCTCGCGCTTAAGGCCACGCGCCTCCATGCGCGAGAGTGGAGCGAGCACGATTTCCCACTTCTTGCCGTCGCGGTTCATCACGATCTCGGCGTGCGGATTCTGATATTTCAGGACTACCACCGGCCCTTCGACCTTGATGAGTTTCTTGTCGTCGTAGCTGCCCCAGCCGTGATGCGCTGCCGCGATGCCTGCGAGTGCAAAAGCGCCAAGCAGGCCTAGAATCCATTGCTTCATGTTCCGGCTCCTCAAGGTAAGAGTCGAAGAAATTGGCGCGTCAGATGCGGCGCGAAGTCCACTTCACCATCTGCACGAGCACGTCGGAGAACGCTTGATCGAGCGCGAGCGTTGCCGCTTCGCCCGAGGTTCCGCCCGCTGCGACGATCGACTTCAACACCGTGCCTGCCGCGATGCGTCCGCCGCGCTGATAGACGATCTTCACAGAAAGCTCGACCACCGCCTGCGGGCTTTCATAGGCGAGAATTCCGAACTGGCGGATTTCGACCACCAGCAGATAGTCGGCGCTGACACGATCCTGCGTCTTCGCCACCGCGCGAATGCGCGAAGAGTTCTCGAAGGATTGCACGATCCGCGCCTGCATCAACTTCGGCAGGCGATCGACCCACTGCGCGTCCGAAAGATACGCCATCTGTCCCGCGGCCGGCGAGATCACGATCTTTTCGGTGTCTAGGATCTGGAGCGCACTCGGTTGTTCGACGGCGAGAAGCCCGCGTGCCTGCGGCGGCAGCCTGCCGAAATTGGTGGGTGCGGAAAGATCGAAGGTCGGCGTCGGATTGTTCCCGGTGCCAACGAGGCCGCCGAGTACGCCGCCGCTGCACGCGCTGACGGAAACAGCCAGCACGAGGCAAAGCGCAGCCCTAGCCGCACCCGCAACTTTCAACTTCAACACGCCACCCAGCCTCAACTTCGAACGCCTTTTCGTGAAAAACTTTTCTTATCGATATTGCGGAACGGTTCCGCCGTTATTGAACAGAAACTGCCTCGGATTGCGCTCGATATTGCGCACCAGACGGTCGATTTCCCCAACTGCGCGCCGCGCATCGGAAGCCAGCGCCCGGTATTCGTTAAGCGCCGGCCCGGTCTGCTGCGAAACACCGTCCGCGAGCTTCTTGATCGATTCGGCCGCCGCCTGCACCTCAAGAAGTGTGTCGTTGGAGCGCGTCGCAAGCACACGCGACACCTCGGATAGATCCTTCATGATCGACGAGATGCGCTGCTCGTTCATCTCCACGAGCTTGTCGAGGCGCTGCATCAGCTTCGCCGCCGCCTGGAACGCATCGGTGGTCGGTTCCGCCACCAAACGCGGCGGACGATCGCCCCTCTTGGTTTCCATCAGCATCGAAGCGTTCGGGTCGCCGCCGGTAAGTGCAACCGCTGCGATGCCCGTGAGCCCCTGGTACTCGAGCGTCACCTTAGTGTCGGTACGGATCGGCGTGCTTTTGACGACCTCAACGATCGCGACCACTGCGCGCGGTATGTCGGGTACCAGCGCCAGGCTGCGGACTTCGCCTACCCGGATACCGTTGAAATTGACGGTCGCGCCGCTGCGCAGACCCGCCACCGGGCCGTCGAAATAGATCTCGTACTGCGCCTTGGCCTCGCCGGTACCGAGGCGCTGGAACCACCAGACGAACGCGAACACGCCGACCACGACGGCCAGCGTAAACACGCCGATCATCACGTAGTTGGCCCGTGTTTCCATCGCGTTCTAACTCCTAAGTCTTCTTGCCGTTCAGCCGGCTGGAGGCCCGTTTCCCGTGGAAATAGGCCCTAAGCCATGGATGATCGGATTTTAGCATGTCCCCAATGGGGCCTGTCGCAATGATCTTCCCGTCGGCGAGGGCCGCGATCCGGTCGCAAGCGGAATGAAGGCTGTCGAGGTCGTGCGTTACCATGAATACGGTAAGCCCTAAAGTCTGTTGCAGGGCCTTGATCAGGTCGTCGAACTCGCCGGCCGAGATAGGGTCGAGGCCGGATGTCGGCTCGTCGAGGAACACGATTTCCGGATCGAGCACGAGCGCGCGGGCGAGTGCGGCGCGCTTGATCATGCCGCCGGAAAGCTGGGACGGATATTTCTCAGCGACAAATGCCGGCAGGCCGACCATCTCGAGCTTCGCGATTGCGATTTCGTCCATCAGCCGTTCGGACAGATCGAGATACTCGCGCAGCGGAAACTGAATGTTCTGACGAACCGTGAGCGACGAGAACAGCGCGCCGTGCTGGAAGAGCACGCCCCAGCGGCGCTCGATCGCCTGCCGCTCCTGTTCGCTTAATCTATCGAGATCGCGGCCGAATACTTCGATCGTTCCCTTCTGCTTTTGCACGAGCCCAATGATGCTTCGTAGAAGCACGGACTTGCCACCGCCGGAAGCGCCGACGAAGCCGAGGATTTCCCCCTTCTTCACGTCGAGGTCGAGACCCTTCAGCACCGGATGATCGCTAAACGAAACCCAAACGTCGCGGACGCGAATGATCGGATAATTGTCCGGCACCTTCGAGGGCTTCGGCGTTCGTTCCTGTGCAATTTCTACATTCGCCATCTGCGTCACCAATCGATGCTGGCGAAGAAGATTGCGAACGCGCCATCGAGCACAATCACGAGGAAGATCGACTTCACTACCGACGCCGTCGTGTGTTCGCCGAGCGACTCCGCACTGCCCTGTACGCGGAAACCTTCGACACAAGCGACGAGGCCGATCACCGCGCCCATGAACGGGGCTTTGATCATGCCTACCCAGAAGGTCGAGGACGAAATCGCATCGCGCAGGCGGTCCATGAAAATTTCCGGCGCGAAGCCGCCATAGAGCCAGGCGATCATCATGCCGCCGAATAGCGCGGACATACTGCCGATGAAGGTCAAAAGCGGCAGCGCAATGATCAGCGCGATCATCCGCGGGAGGATAAGAATTTCCATCGGGTCGCGGCCCATGACCCGGAGCGCATCGACTTCCTCGCGCATCTTCATCGAGCCGAGTTCGGCGGTGTAAGCACTGCCCGAGCGGCCAGCGAGCATGATCGAGGTAATCAGCACGCCGACTTCACGCAGCACGAGGACGCCGACCATGTCGACGACATAGGTTTCGGCGCCGAATTTCCGGAAATGGAAAATGCCCTGCTGCGCGAGGATCGCGCCGATCAGGAACAGGATAAGCACAATAATCGGCACCGAGCGGAAGCCGACCCGGTCCATCTGATGCACGATCGAAGTGAAACGGAATGTCCAGGGGCGCACCAGCACGCGGAAGAACGAGACCACCGCGGCACCGAGGAATTGCACGAACTCGCCGGTATCCTTGGCGAAGCTGACCGCCATCTCGCCGAGTAAACTCAGCGTGCCGACGACCGGGTTCGGGTCGTCGTGCTCCTCAGTATGTTTGCCGGTGTTGGTCTGCTGCACTTCGTCGAGCAAGATTTTGTAGCGCGGGTTGAGGCCGACGATTTCGGCGCTCGCGCCTTTGTCCTCGAAATCCCGGCGCATACGCTCCAAGAGCCACGCCCCCGTGGTGTCGAGTTGCTCGATATGACTGACATCAATCGCAATGGACTTCGACTTTGAGCGCTTGCGCTCAAGCTCAGTCACGAGATGCTCGGCCTGACCAGCAAACGACGAAATCCAGCGGCCGGCCGCCGAAAGCATAAGCTTTCCGGCTTCCTCTTTCTGACTGAGGGAAACGGCCTGCGCTGCCAAAACCAACTCCAACCGGCTTACAAACCCTGCCCGCTTTCCGGGCCGTGTCTGGCTGCTATTACTTACCACACGGCTATCCAGAGGCCTGACGGGCCACCTAAGTTCCGGGAAAGAGTGACATTTATGCCGCGCCGCCTAGAGTTCCGGGTCGAGAAATGGCCGATTTCCGGGGCCTTCGCGATCAGCCGCGGGGCCAAAACCGAAGCCGCCGTAATTGTCGTGGAAATTTTGGACGGCCCTGTCACTGGCCGCGGCGAATGCGTGCCCTATGCACGCTATGGCGAGTCGCTGGAAAACGTCAGTTGGGAAATAGAAAAGCTCGCACCGGCGATTGCGCAGGGCTTGGACCGCGCGGCGTTGCAGTCGGCAATCGGCGCAGGCGCCGCGCGTAACGCCATCGACTGCGCGTTATGGGACCTCGAAGCAAAGCTCACAGGGACAAGTGTTGCAAAGCTCGCGGGTATTGCCGTGCCGTCTCCGGTGACGACTGCCTATACCCTCAGCCTCGACACGCCGGAGAAGATGGCGGCTAGCGCGAAGCAATGCGCGCGGCCGGTTCTGAAACTGAAGCTCGGCGCGGACGGCGATCTTGAAAGACTTGCCGCCATTCGCGAGGCCGCACCCAATGCAGTCCTGATCGCGGACGCAAACGAAGGCTGGAACGCGGCGAACCTGCGCGCGAATCTCGAAGCCTGCACCAAAGCGAACGTCGTGCTCGTTGAGCAACCACTGCCCGCGAACGACGACGAAGCGTTACGGGAAATTGCGCGGACAGTCCCGATCTGCGCCGACGAAAGTTTTCACGACCGCACCAGCTTTGCCGGACTCGACGGCAAATATGACGCCGTGAACATCAAGCTCGATAAGACCGGCGGACTGACTGAAGCGCTGCTCGTAGCAAACGAAGCCGAAGCGCGTGGCCTCTCGATCATGATCGGCTGCATGGTTTCGACATCGCTTGCGATGGCGCCAGCACTTCTGCTCGCTTCCCGCGCGAAGTTCGTCGATCTCGACGGTCCCTTGCTGCTCTCGAAAGATCGCGAGCACGGCCTTCGTTACGAAGGCTCCACGGTTTCTCGGCCAGAGCCCGCGCTCTGGGGTTGAGCCCATGCCAGCAAAGCAAGCACGCAGCCCAATGCCGCGATCAAGGATGACCCGAAGAAAGCATAGGCCCCGTAGCGTGCGTAAAGCGGTCCGGCCGCGAATGTCGCAAGCAGCATCGCGATGCTGACAGCGGTCGAGGAAAACGCCTGCGCGCGGCCCTGCGCTCCGCTGCCGCCGCTCTCGCCTGCAATCGCGACCATGCCGAG
This sequence comes from Rhizobiales bacterium Ga0077548, assembly GCA_001464215.1. Classification (GTDB taxonomy): domain Bacteria; phylum Pseudomonadota; class Alphaproteobacteria; order Rhizobiales; family Xanthobacteraceae. Next base: position 57,235 of record LNEZ01000024.1, read on the forward strand.
AAATGTCGCAGTAAAAGTGAAGGCGTGCATCATCATGAGCGGCACGAGCAATGCCTGCGGCGGGTCGAGCGCGGTCAGCGCAAAACGCAGGATTGAAGAAACACCGCCGATCAGAATGAGCCCGATCGGCGAGAAGCGCTTCAGCATCGCCGTCGCAAAATAAAACACTACCACTTCGGCAGCGACGCCCGCGCCCCACAGGAAGCCGATGAAACTCGACGAGATACCGCTTCCGCGCCAATGCACCGAACCAAAAGTGTAAAGCGCGGCATGGCTTGCCTGCACGCAGGCGGCGGCGAACACGCCGAGCAGAATGCGCGCGTTGATCTTGGGCGGTGCTTTTACTTCTTCCGCCGCGGGATGCTCCAGCCGCGGCAGCATTTGCACCGAGACCGCATAGATCACGAGCGTTGCCGCCATGAACCAGACGATGGACGATGGCGGCAGCACTTCGAGCGCAACCCCAAGCGCTACATTCGCGAAAATGAAAGCGACTGAGCCCCAGAGCCGCGCGCGGCCGTAATCGAAGCCCCGCTCGCGAGATAGCCTCACCGCGAAGGCGTCGGTCAGCGGAAACGACGGACCCGAGAAGATAGTGGCGACCGCCACCAGCACAATGATTGAGGCGTTCCCCGGCATGAGCGCCATCAGGATAAAGGCTAGCGCGGCGCCGGTGCCCAGCACGGCCAGAAAGCGCCGGGGCCGCCCAAGCCGATCCGACAGAATGCCGGCGATGGGGTTTGCAACCAGCCGCACAGCGATCGGCAAACCGATCGCGATGCCTATGGCCTCGGGCGTAAAGCACATGGCCTCAAGGAATACGGGAAAGAACGGCAGATAGATCCCGGCGGGAATGAACAGTGCCGCATAGACCCCGGCAAGGGTCAGGGAACTATTGGAACCGCTTAAAAAGGTGCGGCTGGGCCGGGAATCAGACAATGGTTATCTTTCGTAAGTGATTCATCGTTCATGGTCGAACAAGCCAGCGCCTTCTAGCTGATCCGGGCCCGCAATGCCGCTTCCGCCTGCAAGCCAGCCGATTTCAGAGACCGATTACGAAGCGATAGAAGCGGCGGTAAAAGAAACTGCGCGCGGGCGCTGGTTTCTCGAAGAATACGCGCAGCGCAACCGGCACGCCGACACCAAGCTTGTGCTCGACGCGATCCAGCGCCTCCAGCGCTCGGTGCTGGGCGCGGACGTCGTCAACGCACCCGCCCCAGCGCCGCAGATTCCGGTCATCCACGAAGAACTGAACGAAATCGAGCTTACCACGGACGCAACGCGCAAGGCGCTCCGCGAGATCGACGCCGCCCATCAGCGCGACGGCGATCTCGGCAAGGAACTGGACATGATCGTCGCGGTCTCCGGACAGGCCGTCTCCGGCGTGCTGTCGGATGCCGACCGCATCGCTGAAATTTCCTCGACTATGCGCGCGCAGGGTGTGGCCGAAAACATCTGCGACCAGATCGACGGGCTCGCCGAGCACATCAACACCGCCTGCGCGTTCCAGGATCTCACTGGTCAGCGCACGCAGAAAGTGGTCGCGGCACTTCGCCTGCTGGAGGCGCAGGTGCGTGGCCTCGTGAAACTCTGGCAGGCCGAAAGCCCGATGCAGGCACCGGCGACGAATGCACTCCTGAGCGGACCTGCACGCGATGGCGAAGGGTTGATGCAAGATCAGGTCGACGAACTGCTTTCGATCGACCAGAACCACGACATCTTCTGGGACGAGAAAGCCGCGGCAGCCGCGTCAAACGCTCCGGCAAAGGAAACGGCGCCTTCGAAGACCGCCGCTACTTCTGCTTTCGAAAAGCTGACGCCCGACGAGCGGCTCGCGCTGTTCTCGTAGCGCCCGCTACCTCCCGGTACCGCTGCAGAATTCCTTCAGGATCCGGCAATCGGTGCCGCCGTCATTGCGGCAATTGCGCAGCGCACGGCGCGAACGCTCTTCCGCGTCGTAACCGCTGACCCAATTCACGATGATATTCTTCGGGTCTTCGTTACGCGCGATGGCAACGCAGACGTTCTCAAAAACGCGAACAATCTGGCAGCCTCTGCCGTGTTTTTGGCACTCGGCGATTGCGCGGTCCTGCGCGATGTCGATTGTACCGAAGCTGGCGGAGTAGCCCCAGGCACCCTGCGGGTTCAACGCAAGCGCGCCGAACGGCGCCTGCGCCTGCGCGCCCGACGACACGCCGAACGCGGCGACAAATCCCAATACGAAAAGAAACTGCTTGATACTGAAACGGCTCATTGCCTTCCCCATAGTAGTGAGTTCGATAAACGGCTCTCTTTTTCTCGTAAAGCGCCTAGCGCGCCTTCCCGGTACAGAATTCGCCCGCAATTTCGCAGCTATTGCCGCCGCCGTCGCGGCAGTTGCGCAATGCGCGGCGCGAGCGCTCCTCGGCAGAGTAACCGCTAACCCAACTCGTCAGCGGCGGAGTCAGCTTCAGGTCGCGCACCAGCACGACGCAGGTATTCTGAAACACACGGACGATCTGGCAATCGCGCGCGTGCTTCGCGCATTCCTTCATCGCGAGATCCTGCGCCTGGTCGATATCGTTGTAGTTATAGGAATAGCCATAGGCGCCGTCGGACGCGATCGAAAGCGCACCGAATACGCCTTGTGCCTGCGTGCCCGATGCCGATCCGAAGACGAAAAACAATCCCAAAACAAACAGAAGCTGCTTAAGCCCGAAACGCGCCATAGCCTTCCCCGTGTACTATTTCCGGGCGAGCCTAAATCCGGGCTGGAAAAGCTGCAATACGGCGAAGATCAATAGCCGGTGATTGCCCGCGCGAAGATTTCCGGGTCGGCATTGCCGCCAGACAGGATAACGACCGCAACCTTGCCTTTGACGTCGAGCTTGCCGGCGAGGATCGCGGCAAGTGCCACCGCCCCGCCCGGCTCGACTACGAGCTTCAATTCGCGAAAGGCAAACGCCATCGCAGCGAGCACTTCTTCATCGCTCGCGGACACGCCCTCGCCCGAGAGCTTCTTCGTAATCTCGAAGGTGAGCCTGCCGGGGTCGGCCATAAGCAACGCGTCGCAGATCGAGCCGGTGATGCGCTCGTTCTTTTCGCGCCGGCCGGAGCGGAACGAGCGGGCGTGATCGTCGAAAAGCTCCGGCTCTGCCGTCACGATACGCGCCTTCGGGTGCAGCGCCTTCACGCTGAGCGAAATGCCTGCCGCAAGACCGCCGCCGGATGCCGGCATGGTGACGATGTCCGGAGCGAGATTGAGATTGGCAAGATCTTCGGCGATCTCGAACCCGATCGTGCCCTGCCCTGCGACGACATAAAAATCGTCGAATGGCGGCACTACGACCGCGCCGCGCTCGGCGGCAAGTTTGCGCGCAATCGCATCGCGATCTTCGGTCGCGCGGTCATAAAGCACGACCTCCGCGCCGTGCCCTTTCGTGCGCTCCTGTTTCACTTTCGGTGCGTCGCGCGGCATCACGATCACGGCGGGCACGCTGGCGAGCTTTGCCGCAAGCGCGACACCCTGTGCATGATTTCCAGAAGAGAAGGCAACGACCCCACCTTTGCGCTCGTCCGCCGTCAGCCGCGAGATGCGGTTATAGGCACCGCGAAATTTGAACGAACCCGTGCGCTGCAAAACCTCGGGCTTCAAAAAGACCTTGCCTCCGCTCAACTCGTCCAGCGGATCGCAGCGCAGCAGCGGCGTACGCACGGCAACGCCGTCGAGCGCGAGGGCTGCGTCCTCGATATCGGCCGCTGTCGGTAGTTTTAAATCTATCGGCGAATGCATGGCGCAGAACCTATGCGCCTATGCTGCTCCTGTCACGCCGCTGTCTCAAGTTCCTGGCGCAATGCGCCCATGTCTTGAAAGCAGATGCCGTTGGCTGAGAGCACATTGCCGAAGAATTGCCGCGCGCTTTCGCGCCAGGAAAATTGCAGTGCATATTTGCGGCAAAGATCGCGCGGGATCGCGAGCGCCCCGACAGCCGCGCGGCGCAGGTCCTTGTCGAGCACGCCGGTCTTCGAGTTCCCGATGACATCGCGAGGACCCGCCACCGGAAACGCCGCGACCGGCACGCCGGAGGCAAGCGCCTCCAGCAGCACGACACCGAAGGTATCGGTCAAACTGGGGAACACGAAAGCGTCCGCAGAGGCATAGATTTCGGCAAGTGCTTCGCCCCGATGCGCGCCGAGAAAATGTACTTCTGGAAAGCGCGCTTCGAGGTCCGCACGCGCGGGGCCGTCGCCTGCAACGACTTTCGAGCCTGGCAGATCGAGCGAGAGAAACGCTTCAAGATTTTTCTCCACTGCGATACGGCCCGCATAAAGAAAGATCGGCCGCACGAAGGGCGGGCGCACCGCTTTGCCGGGATGAAACAGATCGGCATCGACCCCGCGCGACCAGCGCATCAGGTTTTTGTAACCCTGCCCCGCCAGATCGTCTTCCAAAGTCTTCGTGGAAATCATCGTCGCCGCGGCGGCGGCATGAAAGCGGCGCATCAATACCGCGAACGGCCACGACGGCACCGGCAGCCGCGCCGAAAGATATTGCGGAAAGTGTGTGTGATAGCTCGTCGTAAATTTTTTCCCGTGCTTCATACAATAGCGGCGCGCGAGAATGCCGAGCGGCCCTTCGGTCGCGATGTGAATGCAGTCAGGTGCGGCTTCATCAATGCGATGCGCTATCTGCGAAGGCGTGGCCAAGACAAGCCGAATTTCCGGATAGCCCGGCATCGCAACGGACGAAAAACCTTCGGGCGTCAGATAGTGAACGCGGATGCCGAATGTGTCCGCCTGCTTTCCGATTTCGGTCAGCGACCGCACCACGCCGTTGATCTGGGGATGCCAGGCGTCGGTGACAATCAGAACCTTCATCACGCCGGGACCGGAACGCCTTTGGCGGGAGCGGCCGACACCGGCGAGAGGTTCGCCTCCGGAATGGTCCAGGTGAGCAGTTCGAAGGTGCCGTCGTAATGCTCGGCAAGTGCCGTGCAGCTTTCGACCCAGTCGCCGCAATTCATATAGCGCGTGCCGTAAAGATCGTGGATCGTGGCGTGGTGAATGTGACCGCAGATCACGCCCTCGACATTCTGCTTGCGGGCTTCGAGCGCCACCGCCTGCTCGAACTCGCCGATGAAATTCACGGCGTTCTTCACCTTGTGCTTCGCCCATTTCGAGAGCGACCAGTAGGTCAGCCCGAGCCTGCGGCGGATCCAGTTGAAATAGCGGTTTGCGAAGATCGCGAAGTCGTAGGCCCAGTCGCCGAAATACGCGAGCCAGCGCGCGTTGCGCACGATTACGTCGAACACGTCACCATGCAGCACCAGAAACTTCTTGCCATCAGCGCTCTCGTGGATCGCGGTCTCAGCGACTTCGATGCCGCCGAAATGTGTGCCGTAATAGTCGCGCAGGAATTCGTCGTGGTTGCCGGGAATGTAGACGATACGCGCGCCCTTGCGCGCCTTACGAAGGATTTTTTGCACAACATCGTTGTGCGCCTGCGGCCAGTACCATGACGAGCGCATACGCCAGCCATCGACGATATCGCCGACGAGATAAATCACATCGGCATCGTGATCGCGCAGGAACGTAAGAAATAGATTGGCCTGGCATCCCCGCGTGCCGAGGTGAACGTCGGAGATGAAGAGAGTGCGAAATCTCCGGCTGGCCGGAGCGTCGTCGTGCGATTGGTCTTTGAATGCTACCGGGATCTGCAACATGGCGACCGGGTAGCGCATTCGTACAACGATTATATGACGTTACCGCCTGCCGAGCGTTAACGAACGATCAGATAAACAAAGCGGCTACCGACAGCACTAAAATTGCGGCCAAGGCATAATTAAAGATACGGCGTTTCTTCTCGTCCTTCAGCATCGCGGAAATCGCGACGCCGAACAGGCACCACAGCACGAGCGACGGAAACGTGATGATCGCCGAGACCAACGTGAAGATCGCTACTTCCCAGAAGAATGCGTTCGCCGAAAGCCCCGGTGTCGTGAAGGCCGCGATCGCACCGAGCGCAATCGACCATGCCTTCGGATTGAGCCACTGGAAAAAGAACGCTTCGAAGAAGCCGACCGGCCGCGAAGTGCCTGCGGCTTGCGGCGCATTGGCGCGCACCAGTTTCCAAGCGAGATACAAAAGAAACGCCGCGCCGACATAACGCATCGCATTGTGCAGCCACGGAACAACCTTGAACAGTTCGCCAAGCCCCAACCCGAGTGCCGCCAGCATCAAGGGATAGCCGGCCGAGACGCCAAGCATCTGCGGCATGGTTCTGCGAAACCCGAACGTCGCGCCCGAGAGCGTCGAGATCGTGTTGTTCGGCCCCGGCGTCACCGCACCGGCAAGCGTGAAGATCGAGAATGCGAGGAGCTGTTCTGGCAAAGTGGGCGTTGTTTGCCACACGGGCCGCGTCTCCGCCATGCGGCAGCGCGCATTGCGGCCATCCCGATTTCGGCTAGGCTGCGCGCCGAATTGGGAGGACTTAATACCATGAAACTCGTCCGTTACGGCCCGGCCGGCAAGGAAAAGCCCGGCATCATCGACAAGAACGGCAAGCTCAGGAGTCTCGCGAAAATCATTCCGGACATCACGCCGGAAACGCTCGCCGCCGGTGCGATCAACAAGATCAAGAAAGCGAAGATCGAGAAGCTGCCGGTAGTGAGCGGCAAGCCGCGTCTCGGCTCGCCGGTCGGCAAGGTCGGCAACTTTCCGTCGATCGGCCTGAACTACGCCGATCACGCCGCCGAAGCCGGTATGCCGATCCCAAAAGAGCCGATCATCTTCTCCAAGGCACCGAACTGCATCGTCGGCCCGAACGACAACGTGATGGTGCCGAAGGGCTCGACCAAACTCGACTGGGAAGTCGAAATCGCGATCGTGATCGGCAAGCGTGCGCGCTACATCGAAGAGAAGGACGCGGTGAAACACATCGCGGGCTACGCAGTCTGCAATGACGTTTCCGAGCGCGCTTTCCAGCTCGAAGGCACCGGCCAGTGGCTTAAAGGAAAATGCGCGGAATCTTTCGGGCCGCTTGGACCTTGGTTAGTCACCACCGACGAGATCAAGGACCCGCAGAAGCTCAAAATGTATCTCGACGTGAACGGGAAGCGGATGCAGACCGGCAATACCAAGACCATGATCTTCTCCTGCGCCTTCATCGTGGCCTACGTCTCGAAATTCATGGTGCTGGAGCCGGGTGACGTGATTACCACCGGCACGCCGCCGGGCGTCGGCATGGGCATGAAGCCGCAGGTGTTCCTGAAGGCGGGCGACGTGATCGCGCTCGGCATCGAGGGCCTCGGCGACCAGAAGCAGAAAGTCGTGGCGTTCAAGAAGTAAGCAAACCGCGGCTGCTCAAGGCGAAAACTTGGGCAGCCGGTTTCTTGAGCGCAGGCGGCCTAGCGAATAGGCTTGCCGGACTGTAATAAAGGGCCTCTACCGATGATGACCGTGTTTCGCGCTACCTCCATTGTTTTCCTGCTCGCGCCTGGCGCTGCGCTCGCCCATACCGGCACCGGCGCACATGAACACGGCTTCGCTTATGGCTTCCTGCATCCGCTCGGCGGATTGGACCATCTGCTTGCGATGATTGCGGTCGGCCTGCTCGCAGCACACCTCGGCGGACGCGCCCTCTGGCTGGTTCCACTTAGCTTCGTTGTCTTGATGGCAGCGGGCGGCGCCATAGGTTTTGCGGAAGTCGGCATTCCTTATGTCGAACTTCTGATCGCGGCTTCCGTCGTCGTGCTCGGCGCGCTCGTTGCGTTCCGCACGAATATGCCGCTCGCCGCCGCCATGTTGATCGCGGGCTTCTTTGCGATCTTCCACGGTCACGCGCATGGCGCAGAATTGCCTGACGGGAATTCGCCCTTCCCTTACGCGGCGGGCTTTCTGATCGCGACAGCTTTGCTGCACATCGCGGGCATCGTAATCGGCCTTGGTCTTGCGAAGCTTTCCGCGAGCGGTATAGGTCAGCGCATCGTCCAGGCAAGCGGCGGCATCATGGCACTTGCCGGCGTCGTGCTGCTGACGCGCCTACTCTGATTTGTCATCGGGCACGGGTAACTTGCGCCAATGGCTGAGCGCGCAAGAACAGCGGTGCTCGCAGGAATCGTCTGTGCCATAGCGAGCATTGCATTCCACTCTGCAAATGCGGCCGGCGGTGCGTTCTTCGTGGACGATGCCGCGGTCGATAGTCCAGGAAAATGCAAAGCCGAAAGCTGGCTCGCAGCGTCAGATCATGCGCCATCGAATGGCGTCGCTGTTGTTGCATCGAATTGCACTGTTGGATTTCTGAACCATCGCGTCGAAGTTGGCTCCTCTTTCGCTCGAACGCGAACGGATGGCGCCTATGTATCGGGTGTGACGCTTAAAGGTAAGACGCCGATACCCGGAGTTGATTTCAACGCGAACAGCAAGTTTGGCGTAGCGCTTGTCGGCAGCATTACCTACGACGTCACGGCCGAGCGTTACAGTACGGGGTTCATCGCACTTCCGGTCTCAATTCGGATCTCCGAAACGCTCGTTCTACTTGTGAACGTCGGTCACTCCCATGACCAGTATGCAAATCTCTCGTCAACGACGTGGGGCGCGGCATTCGAGCTCAACCTGAAGCCGCTCGGCTACGAGAGGCTGACGCTGATCGCCGAGATATTCGGCAACGACCGGGAACGCGATCCGCGCACGCAACTGGTTTGCGATTCTCTCCAGTCGAAAAGGTCGATCTCGATTTGATCTATGGGCACGGACTTGCCGGACAGACGGACAACTGGGTGACTGCCGGAATGACGTTCCGCTTCTAACTCTTTCCGAGTTTTGCCCAGAGCTGATGAAAGTGATGCACCGGCCCGCGGCCGGTGCCGATGCCTAAGTTCACGCCCGCCTTCAGCGCGCCGGTAATGTAATTCTTCGCGGCGGCGAGCGCGTCGTGCAGCGTGAGCCCTTTTGCGAGTCCCGCGGCGATCGCGGAAGACAGAGTGCAACCGGTGCCGTGCGTGTGCGGTGTGTCGAGCCGCTCGGCGGTGAAGCGCCGCACGCCGGAAGGCTCAATCAGAATATCGACCGCGTGTTTTGTAGGCGCGTGCCCGCCTTTGACGAGCACTGCTTTCGCGCCGAGCTTCAAAAGCGACTCGCCCTGCGCCGCCATTTCGTTCTCGTGCTTCGCGACGGGTTGATCGAGGAGTGCCGCGGCCTCCGCAAGATTAGGCGTAATCAAATCAGCAAGCGGAAACAGTTCGCGCTTGATGATTTCGATTGCTTCGGGAACGAGCAGCCGGTCGCCGGAAGCCGCGACCATGACCGGGTCTAACACGACATTGGTCGCGCGATGTTTCTTGAGTCCTGCCGCCACCGCCTCGATCGTTGCCGGCCGCGACAGCATCCCGATCTTGGTCGCGCGCACTTTCAAGTCGGAATAGACCGCGTCGAGCTGCGCCATCACGAATTCCGGCGGCACATCATGAATGCCGGTGACGCCCTTGGTATTCTGCGCGGTCAGCGCCGCGATCACCGATGCACCGTACACGCCGAGCGCGGAGAAGGTCTTCAGGTCGGCCTGAATGCCGGCACCGCCGCCGGAGTCCGAGCCCGCAATCGTGACCGCAATGGGAATCATCGTTTTCCTGCCTGAAGCGTCTTTTGCGGAAGAAGCTATGGGAGGGAACCTGTGCCAGCAAGGCTTATCGCTTGCAACTCTACGCGCTTTTTGCTCCCCTCGCTTGGGAAGCACCGCCCGGAGGCCTCGCAATGATTCCGTTCTTCGTCCAGATCAAGTGCCAGCTTGGCAAGTCCTACGATGTCGCCAACGCGCTTGCCGACACGGAGATCGCTTCCGAGGTCTATTCGACCGCCGGCGAGTTCGATCTGCTCGCGAAATTCTATGTCGATGACGGCATCGATATCGGTCACTTCGTGAACGAGAAGGTGCAGATCATTCCCGGCATCCAGGACACGCGCACCATCATCACCTTCAAGGCGTTCGGCTGATCAGTCGACCGGCGGGCCTGCGGGCGGCGTCTGCGCTTCTTTTTCCTTCTGGCGATTGATGCCGAGTGCGCGCTCGCGGAAGATCACGAACAATCCGGCGGCCACGACGATTGCCGCACCGATCAGCACGATCGCGGTCGGCAATTCGCCGAACATGAAATAGCCGAGCACGACCGCCCAGATCATCGCGGTATAGGAGAATGGCGCTACCACGGAAGCTGGCGCGTGCCGGTAAGACTCGGTGAGGAGGATTTGCGCGATCCCGCCGAACACGCCGATGCCGAGCAGCGCCAGCGCATCGCCAGTAGACGGCAAGATCCAGGTCCAGGGAAGGATCAAGAGCCCGACCACCGCGGCAAACACCTGGAAAGAGAACACGAGCGAAGCGGTCGTCTCGGTGCTGGTCATCGCGCGCACCTGCGTCATCGCTGCCGCGACCAGAAACGCGCCGACCAGCGTCATGATCGCGCCGATCGCTGCTGACGAGGTCATCCCGCTCAATCCGAGATGCGGCGAAAGCATCACGAGCACGCCGCCAAAGCCGACGAAAACTGCGCTCCAGCGCCAGATACGAACGACTTCTCTGAGAAAAATCGCGGCAAGCGCAACACTGAAAAGCGGTGCAACGAAACTGATCGCGGTCGAATCCGCGAGCGGAAGACGCTGCAGCCCTAGGAACATCAGGATCATCGCGCCGATGCCGGTAATTGCGCGCGTAAAATGCCGCATCGGGCTTTTCATTTTCAGCGCGGAAGTGATTTCACGCCGCCACGCCAGCATGATCAGCAGCGGGATAAGAGCGAGAAAGCTACGCGCGAAAATCTGCTCGCCGATCGGCACACGATCGCCGACATAGCGGACCAATGCGCCCATCAGTGTGAACAGGAACGTGGCACCGAGCTGAAACGCGATGCCTGAGAATACGTTCGTGCGCGTCATGGCTTAGCTGCGAAGCGCGGACTGGATCGTCTGCCAGACTTTCAGCGGCGTTGCCGGCATATCGATATGCTTGATGCCGTAGCCTCGATGTAGCGCGTCGACCACCGCATTCATCACCGCCGGGCACGAACCGATCGCGCCCGCCTCGCCCGCACCCTTCACGCCGAGCGGATTCGTCGTGCAGGGCACGTTCTTGGTCTCGAACGAATAATCCGGCGTGTCGGTCGCGCGCGGGAGCGCATAATCCATCAGCGACGCGGAGATGAGCTGCCCGCTCGCGTCATAGACTGTGTCTTCCATGATCGCCTGGCCGATGCCCTGCCCGATGCCGCCGTGAACCTGTCCTTCAAGCAAAAGCGGATTGAGCGTCACGCCGAAGTCGTCAACCACGACATAGTTTTTGAATTCGATATGCCCTGTCTCCGGGTCGATCTCGATCTCGCAGATATGCGTGCCGTTTGGATAGGTCGGCGCAGGCGGAATGAAGTTCTTCTCGATGCCGCAAAGCTGGTCCGCGGAAACGCCGGGCTTCGCCGCAAGCTCGGCGAAGGAAAGTGCACGGTTGGTGCCGCGCACGCGCGCGAGCCCCTCTGCGATTTCCACTTCTTCGGGCTTCGCGTCGAGATGTTGCGCGGCGAGCGTCTTCAGGTTGTCCGCGAGCTTGATCGTCGCCTTCTGCACTGCCGAGCCGCCGGTCGGCATCGAGCGCGAACCGACGGTGCCGCCGCCGGTCGGAACGAGATCCGTGTCGCCGGTAATCACGTTGACCTTCTCCAGCGGCAGACCCAGTTGATCGTGCACGAGTTGCGCGAATGTCGTGGCGTGGCCCTGCCCGTTGGTCTGCGTGCCGACAAGCACGGTAGCGGAGCCGTCCTTCTCGATGCGCACGGTGGAGGTTTCCGGCGCGGTCTGGCCGCAGGCTTCGATGTAACTTGCCATGCCGATGCCGCGGACTTTGCCGTTCTTCTTCGACTCGGCAAAGCGCGACGCAAAATTCTTGTAGTTTGAAACTTCGAGCGCACGCGTCAGATGCTGATTGAAATCGCCGCTGTCGTAGATGCGCGCGGTTGCTGTCTTGTACGGCATCGCATCCTTCGGAATGAAATTCCGGCGGCGGATTTCTTCCGGTGCAATGCCGGTATTCAACGCCACCGCATCGACCAGGCGTTCAATCAGATAGGCGGCCTCGGGCCGGCCCGCGCCGCGATAGGCATCAACCGGCGCCGTATGCGTCCAGACCGCTCGTACGCGGCCATAAACAACCGGAATGTCGTAAACGCCGGTCATCATGCTCGCGCCGAGATAGGGAATGTAGGGCGCGACTTCGGAATAATAGGCGCCCATATTGGCGATGCAATCGAGCCGCATCGCAAGAAACTTGCCGTTATTGTCGATCGCCATTTCGGCAACCGTGACGTGATCGCGGCCTTGATTGTCGCCGATGAAATGCTCGCTGCGGTCGGCGATCCACGCGACCGTTGCCTTGAGCTTCTCGGCGGCCAACGCCGCCAGTGCATATTCGCGATAGGCCGGCGCCTTGGTGCCGAAACCGCCGCCCACGTCATGGGTCAAGACGCGCAAACGCTTCGGGTCGAGTTTCATGATCCCGCACACGCTGTTGTGGATCATGTTTGCGCCCTGGCTCGACACCGTCATGGTGTAGCGATCGTCCGCGCCGTAAACGAGACGCTGATTGACGATTTCGATCTTCACAGCTTTCGCCGCCGCGTCGAACGCTTGCTTCGCGGCCTCTGCATCGCCGATATCGGCGATATAAGCCTTGTTGTTCTCGCGGCCTGGCCACACCTGCGGCGCGCCGGGTTTCGACGCCTCCGCAGTGCCGGAAATTGCCGGCAACGGCTCCCACTCGACTTCGATGGCCTCTAGCGCGTTACGGGCCGCGAGCACCGTATCGGCAACGACAAATGCAATCGCATCCCCGACATGGCGCACTTCTTTGGTGCAGAGCACTTCATAGGGCGGGATGAAGACGGCTTTCTCGTCAGCCGGTTTGATGAAGGCCGCAGCACGGCAGGCGAGATTGGCAAAATGCGAGACATCGCTCGCAGTGATAATGAGCCGCACCCCGGGAATTGCTTTTGCCGCGTCAAGGCTCGCAATCCTGAACTTCGCATGGGCGTGGGGTGAGCGCAGCACCGCCGCGCGCAATGCATCTTCCGGAACGCAGTCGGCAACGAACTTGCCCTGCCCCGTGACCAGCGGCGGATCTTCGAGACGCGTATGCGGTTGCCCCGCGCCAAACTTCAGCGGACGCATACGATCACTCCATCAGGACTTTGCGCGTACGGGACGCGGCGGGTTCGCAGGCGGCGCCTTGCGCAAGCCGATCGTGCGCGAGACGACATAGAACACCGGGGTGAAGATCAGGCCGAAGATCGTGACGCCAATCATGCCGAAAACGACCGGCGTACCGAGCGCCTGACGAAGCTCGGCACCTGCGCCCGTGCCTAACATCATCGGCAGCACGCCGAGAATGAAGGCGAGCGACGTCATGATGATTGGGCGAAGGCGCAGACGCGCGGCCTCGACGGCCGCATGGAATGCATCCTCGCCGCGATCCTCGATCTGCTTAGCGAACTCGACGATCAGAATCGCGTTCTTGGATGCCATCGCAATCAGCACGATGAACCCGACTTGCGTGAGAATATTATTGTCCTGACCCCAGATCACGACGCCGACGATCGCAGCGATCAGGCACATCGGCACGATCAGAATTACCGCGAGCGGCAGCCGCAGGCTTTCGAACTGCGCCGCGAGCACGAGAAATACGAACACCGTTGCCAGAATGAAGACGTAGATCGCCGTATTGCCCGCGCGTATCTGCTGGAAGGCGAGCGTCGTCCATTCGAACGAGTAGCCTTGTGGCAATACTTCCGAAGCTAGCCGCTGCATGATCTCGATCGCCTGCCCCTGGCTGTAGCCGGGTGCCGCCGCGCCATCTAGCTCGGCCGCCGGATAAAGATTGTAGCGCGGTATTCGATATGGGCCGGACTGGTCTTGCACGGTCGTGAACGAGCCGAGCGGGACGGTCTGGCCTGTTGCGTTGCGAACGCGAATCTTCAGCACGTCCTCCGCGCTCAGGCGATCGCCTGCTTCCGATTGCGCGGTCACACGGAACGTGCGGCCGAACAGATTGAAGTCGTTGACATAAGACGAGCCAATATAGGTCTGCAACGACGAAAAAACGTCGCTAACATTGACGCCAAGTAAGAGAGCCTTCTGGCGGTCGATGTCGAGATAAAGCTGTGGCGTCTGCGTCTCGAACAACGAGAACACCTGTTGCAGACCCGGCGTCTGCGCTGCCCTACCCATCATCTGATAGACGACGCCTTGCAGCGCGACTGGCCCGTTGCCGGAGCGATCCTGCACCATCATGCGAAAACCGCCGGCGTTGCCGATACCCTGCACCGGCGGCGGTTGCACGACGAGGACCAGAGCTTCCTGAATGCCCGAGAGCTTCTGGAACAGCTGCCCCTGCACCGCAGCCGCGGTTCTCGTCGGATCACCCGCGCGTTGCGCGAACGGTTCCAGCACGATGAAAATCGCGCCGGCATTCGAGGCGGTGGTGAAGGTCGCGCCGCTGAAGCCGACGACATTCAACGCATGGATGCCCGGAATGGTGCGCGCAATCTCGGTTACCTGCTTCATGACCGCATCGGTGCGCCCAAGGGCTGCACCCGGCGGAAGCTGCACGACTACGATGAGATAACCGCGATCGTGCTGCGGAACGAAACCTTGCGGGGTGCGCACAAACTGGAACATCCCGAAAACAACAACGCCCACATAGATGATCAGCATGATGCCGACGATTCGCACCGTTCGCACCGCGAGCCAGTGATAGCGGGCGGAGAACCAGTCGAAGCCGAAATTGAAGTAGCCGAAGAATTTGCGCACATAGACCGCAAGTCCCGTCGGCTGCTTGTGGCTATGCGGCTTAAGAAGCAGCGCGCACATCGCCGGAGAAAGCGTCAACGACACAAGAAGCGAGATCGCGGTCGCACTGATGATGGTGAGTGCGAACTGGCGATAGAACTGTCCCGTGATACCGGTAACGAAGGCCGCCGGTACGAACACGGCAGCCAGCACCAGCGCAATCGCGACCAGCGCACCGCCGACCTCGTCCATCGATTTGTGAGTCGCCTCCTTCGGCGCCATCCCCGCTTCGATATTCCGCTCGACATTTTCGACGACCACGATCGCGTCATCGACCACGATGCCAATCGCAAGTACTAGGCCGAACAGCGTGAGATTGTTGATCGTGAAGCCGAATACCGACATCAGGAATAGCGTGCCGATCAGTGAAATCGGAATCGCCAGAATCGGAATCACTGCCGCGCGCCAGGTCTGCAAGAACAGGATCACGACAAGGATCACGAGCAGGATCGCTTCCAGCATCGTCTCCACTACCGCGCTCACGGATTCGGAGATGAACTGTGTCGGATCGTAAATGATGCTGTATTGAACGCCGGCCGGAAGCTGCGTCCCGATCTGCCGCATTACCTGCCGGATGTTGTTCGCGGTCGAAAGCGCATTCGAGCCCGGGCGCTGGAACATCGCGATACCGACTGCTTCGTTTCTATTGAGATAGAAGTTGGTGTTGTAGTCCTGCGCGGCCAGTTGAATGCGCGCAACATCCTTCAAGAGCACGTTGGCATTCGCCGTTGTCTTCACGACGATCTTCGCGAATTCGTCGGGATTGGCGAGACGGCCCTGCGTCGTGACGATAACCTGGAATTCTCGGCCAGCATCGACCGGCGGCGCATTCAGAACACCGCCCGCGACCTGCACGTTCTGACGCTGAAGTGCTGCAACGACGTCGCTCGCGGTCAAGCCCAGCGTTTGCAGGCGGCCCGGATCGAGCCAGATCCGCATCGCGTAATCGCGGCTCCCGAACACCGTGATCGAGCCGACGCCATCTACTCGCGCAAGCACGTCCTTGATCTCTAAGTTGGCGTAGTTCGAGACGAACAAAGCGTCACGCGAGTTATCCGGCGAGTATAGATTCACGATCAACATCAAGTCCGGCGACGACTTCGTCACCGTGACACCGATATTGCGGACTTCGGCAGGCAACCGCGGATTGGCGATGGCAACGCGGTTTTGCACCTGCACCTGCGCCTGATCGAGATTGGTGCCAAGCTCGAAGGTCACGGCAATGCTGAAGGTGCCGTCGGCATTCGAGTTCGAAGATACATAGAGCATACCTTCGACGCCGTTGATCTGCTGCTCGATCGGCGCGACCACTGTCTCCGCGACAATGCTTGCGTTTGCGCCGGGATACTGCCCGGCGACATTGATCACCGGCGGTGCGATTTCGGGATACTGCGCGACCGGCAGACGTATAAAGCTCACCGCCCCCAGGATCACGATGATGATCGAGACCACAGACGCAAAAATCGGCCGGTTGATGAAAAAGTGAGAAATGCCCACGAGCCGGTGCCTTACTTTTTCTTCTGCTGCTGTTGCTGCTGCGCCTTCACCTCATCTTCGGTCAGCGGCGTCACTTTCACTCCCGCGCGTGCGCGCATCAGTCCGTTGACGATGACGCGATCGTTTGCCTCTATCCCGCTCTTCACGACGCGCAGCTTGCCCTGCAACGTACCCAGCTCAATATATTTCTGCCGTACGGTGTTCTCGGCATCGGCCACGTAGACGAATTTGCGAATCTGCTCGGTGCCGATCGCGATGTCCGGAACAAGCAGCGCTTCATATTCGGGCGAGCCGGGAATTAAAATCCGGGCGAACATACCCGGTGTGAACAGCGCAGTGGCATTGGAAAATTGCGCGCGTCCGCGGATCGTGCCCGAACTGGGGTCGATCGCATTATCCACGAAATCGAGCGTGCCTTTGTGCTCGAATCCTTTTTCGTCGAGGAGCCGCAATTCGACCGGAAGTTTCGTGCCGCGCTCGTCGGCGCGGCCTGCCTTCGTCGCGATGCGCTGGTAGCGAAGGTAAGCCGCTTCATCGAACGAGAACTCGAAGCGGATCGGATCCATGGAGACGACGGTCGCAAGCAGCGTCGTGTTGCCCGTGGTGCCGCCGGTGACAAGATTGCCGGGCGAAACGCGGCGGTCGCCGATGCGGCCCGAGACCGGCGCGCGAAGTTCGGTGAATTCGAGATTGAGTTCCGCGTTTTTCACGGCGGCTTCGGCTGATTGCAAAGCGGCATCCGCTGCGCGCTTCGCCTGCACGCGCTGATCGTAGAGCGCTTCGGCGATTGTCTTCTGTTGCAGAAGCGTTTCCGCGCGAGAGAGATCGGCAGCGGTAAGAACGGCCTGCGATTTGGCGCGTGCAAGATCGGCACGGGCCTGTTCGAGCGCCGCCTGGAACGGACGCTGATCGACCGTGAACAACAGGTCTCCGGCTTTTACAAGCTGGCCGTCGGTGAAGTGAATCTTCTCCAGATACCCCGAGACGCGGGCACGGATTTCGACTGCATCCACCGCGATAAAGCGGCCGACATATTCGTCGCGATCGATGAGCTTCTGCGCGACCGGAGCGGCAACCGTCACCTGCGGAGCGGGTGGTGTGGGCGGCGTACTCTGGCCGCAAGCGGCGAGCAGAAGAACCAAAGAAATTGCGGCGCCGAGGGCCGCGTTCGGGCGGGACATGGATTATCTCTGGCAATGGCGGGCAGCGGGTTTCTTACACCGGGGGGACCGGTTAGTCACATACGCTCTGCGCATACCTCGCTCAGGGCTTTGCTACCGTCTCAGCGCTCCGCAGCAGGCCCTTCAGCCATTTACCGCCGAGGAAGGCCCAGATCAGCGCAAGGTATGTAACGGCACCACCAAGGACGACCGCAAAAAGCAGTGCTTCGTCACGAAGTGACGTCATTTTCGCGAAGTATGGCGCTAGAGACCGGGCCGCAAAGAACAAGACCGCGGCGAGAATGATTCCGGCGGCGATGAGCCGCACGGAGTTTCCACTGGTGTTCTCCCCCGGCTGCGCAAACCCGCGCCGCTTCGCAAACCAGATCAACAAGAGAAGATTGAGCCACGCGCCTGCCGCTGTCGCGAGCGCGAGCCCGGCCTGCGCGAGCGGTCCCATGAGCGCGACCTTCAACGCGATGTTGAGCGCGACGCCTGAGAGCGCCGCGATCACGGGTGTCGTGGTGTCTCCGCGCGCGTGAAACGGTGCGACGAAGCTGCGCATCAGCACGAAAGGAATGAGCCCGGTTGCGTAGGCCGCGAGCGTCTGCCCTGCCGCCGCCGCATCCGCGGCGGTAAACGCGCCGCGCGCAAACAACGCGCGCATGATGAGCTCGGGAATCACGAGCGAAGCGGCAGCGCACGGCACCGCGAGCAGTAACGCAAATTCGATGGCCCTGCCCTGCGAACTCGCAGCACCTTTTTCGTCGCCCGCAGCTAAGCGCCGCGCCATCTCGGGCAACAGCACAACGCCGACGGCAATGCCGACCACGCCTATGGGTAGCTGGTGAATGCGATCCGCGTAATAGAGCGCGGAGAGCGCACCGGTCGGAAGAAAAGTTGAGATGATGGTGTCCGCGAACAGCGCAAGCTGCACGCCGCCCGCACCGATGATCGCGGGGCCCAGCGCTTTCAGAAATTTCTTGGTTTGCTCGTCCAGCTTCGGCATTTTCAGACGAAGGCCGAAACCGTTTTTCTCGGCGTCGCCAGCGACAAGCGCGAGTTGTAAAACGCCTGCGATCAATACGCCCCAAGCCGCGGCGTGCCCAGTGCTGGGAAACAGCGCGGCATACGTCAGCGTACCGATCATCGCGAGATTCAGAAGCACCGGCGCACCGGCAGCGGATGCGAAACGATTGTTCGCGTTCAACGTGCCTGCGATCAGGCTCTCGATCGAGATCAACGCGAGATAGGGGAATGTGATGCGCGTGAGCGCGACCGCAAGCTCGAAGCGCGAAGCGTCCAGCCCCGGCGCAAGCAGACGCACGACTTCCGGCGTGTAGATCAACGCGACGACGAGCAGCGCTACCTGCAACACGATCATCGCAAGCGCGAGGCGATCCGCGAACGAACGCGCGGCGAGCTTCCCATCCTGCTCCAGCGTGCGCGCATAAGCCGGGACGAAGGCAGCAGCGAAAGCGCCCTCGGCAAAGATCGCACGAAAATGATTGGGCAGACGAAATGCGACGAGGAAAGCGTCGGCGATCGGTCCGGCACCGAGCACCGCCGCCATCACCACGTCGCGGATAAATCCGGTAATGCGGGATAGGAGCGTAAAGCCGCCGACTGTAAAGAAGCGCCGGATCATGCCGCGCGCCTCACAAATATTAAGAGAGCGCCTCGCGCACTGCCGCAATCACGCGGTCCTGCGTCGGCTCGTCGAGGTAGGGATGCATCGGCAGCGAGATGACTTCGGCTGCCAGCTTGTCGGTGACCGGCAGGCCGTTCCCGGCAACCGGATAGCGCTTGTAGGGCTCCTGCCGGTGCAGGGGCTTCGGATAATAGATCGCGGTCGGCACGCCGCGCGTCTGCAAGACCGCGGCGAGCGCATCGCGCTTTTCGACTCGGATCGTGTATTGCGCCCATACCGAACCATAGCCTGACGCGACTTCCGGTACGATGGCAACGTCCTTAAATCCTTCGGCATAACGCACCGCCACACGGTTACGCGCCTCGATCTCGTCCTGAAAAATCTTGAGCTTTTCGATCAGCACCGCGGCCTGAATGGTGTCGAGGCGGCCGGTCATGCCGATGCGCACGTTGTCGTATTTGTCCGCGCCCTGCCCGTGTACCCGGATCGAGCGCAGCGCCTCCGCGACCTTGTCGTCGTCGGTGAAGACCGCGCCACCGTCGCCATAGCAGCCCAAGGGCTTCGCCGGGAAAAAGCTCGTAGTTGTGACCAGCGCCTGCGTGCCGACGCGCTTGCCTTTGTAGGTGGCGCCGAACGACTGCGCCGCGTCGGAGATCACGAAGAGACCTTCGCGCTTGGCGATCGCGGCAATGGCGTCGAGGTCGGCCGGCTGACCGAACAGATCGACTGGAATGATGGCCTTCGGCTTCAGCCCGGCGCGCTTGGCTTCCGCAATCGCGCGCTCGAGGCTCGCGAGATCCATATTGAAGGTCTTCTCGTCCACATCGACGAAGACCGGCGAGGCACCGGCGCATACAACCGACTCCGCGGTCGCGCAAAACGTAAACGACGGACAGAACACCGCATCGCCCGGACCGACGCCGGTCGCCATCAGCGCCATGATCAGCGCGTCGGTGCCGTTCGAGCAGGAGACCGTGTGCCGCGCGCCGCAGAACGCCGAGAGATCGGACTCTAACTGGCGGACTTCCGGACCCATGATGAACTGGCAATGCGCGAGAACCTTGGCCACCGCATCGTCGATGCTTTTGCCCAGACGCTTCCTCTGCGCGGCGATGTCGATGAACGGAATAGGAGCCTGATCGGCGCGCATATGCTGATTCACGGGAATTGGACCTGGAGGAAAACTTAGCCGGCGATCTTGCGCGGGCCGCGGCGGAACGCCGGATGCGGATCGGCAAGGCAGCGGATTGCGATTTCGAGAGACGCGACACCTTCTTCGCCGGTGACTGCGGGTTTCTTCACGCCGCGCACGGCATCGACGAAAGCCATGAGTTCGGCGCGCAGCGGCTCGGTGTGACCGACTGAAAGATGGCGCATACCGTAAGAACCGTCTTTCTGGAAGCCGAAGCACTCGGTAACGGTGCGCGTCAGCAAATCGGCCATGATGTATTTATCGCGGGTCGCGACCTGCACGGTGCGCGCCTTGAACGGCGTCAGCCAGTTCGTGTTGATGTGCGCGAGCACGCCGTTGGCGGTACGGAATTGCAGGAGCGCAATGTCCTCGCGCTCAGCAATCACCGAAGAAATCTGCGGCTGCACTTCCGCGATTTCGGATTCGGTAAACCAGCGGATCAGATCGATGTCGTGCACGGCGAGATCGATGACGACCCCGACATCCGACATCCGCGGCGGGAACGGACCGACGCGCGTAATGCCAATCGATAGAATTTCTTCGCCGGCGAGCGCCTGCTTGATTGCCTGCACCGCCGGGTTGAAGCGCTCGACATGGCCGACGACCAGCGTGACGCCGTTGCGCGCCGCGGCGGTAACGATCTCGCGGCCTTGCTCGACCGTGGTCGCGATCGGCTTCTCGACGAGGAGTGCTACGCCCGCTTCGATCAGTTCGAGAGAAATCTGGTGATGCAGTGGCGTAGGTGCTGCAACGATTACCGCATCCACTTTGCGCGCGATCAGTTCTTTATGGTCTGCAAAAACTTCGGCACCTTCGGCCTGTCCCGCAGCCTGCGAAGCGCGGCCCGCATCGGGATCTGCAACGCCGACGAGTTCGACATTAGAAAGCTCGGCCAACACGCGCGCATGATTGCGGCCCATGACACCGGCGCCGATGACGCCTACCCGCAGATTGCGCTCGCTTGCGCTCGAAGACTTGCTGGACGCCACGATAAACCCCTCGAATTCCCCTGACCGTCAGTCGTGGCTTACCCCGCCCCCATAAGGGCCGGGAACCCCTGAAGGCTCACAAATCATGTCCTAGGGTTACAGAGCCCTATTCTGCGGCGGTCTGGCTGATTTTCGTTGTGGGAAGATCGAGACCGGCCGAGAGCGTGTCGTCCCGGAACGCTTTAACACCATCGAGCGAGAGATCGGCAGCGGTCTTGGTGCCGAGCGCCTTTAACTTCTTCAGGATGTCGGCGGGCGCGGTGATGATGTGCGCGCCCATGTCGTTCGCCTCGATCACGTTCCAGACCTCGCGGGTCGAGGCCCAGATCACTTCGACATTCTTCGCCTCGTTCGCGAGTTTCACCGCGAGCGAGACGGCGGGCTGATAGTCGATCCCGAGATCCGCGAGCCGCCCCGCGAACACGGACGTGCAGCCCGGCGCGTTTCCTGCGAGCGCCGCTGTCGCGCGCTCCACTTGCTCCTCGGTGCAAAGCACAGTCACGTTGATCTTCACGCCATCTTTCGAGAGCGTGTTGATCGCGTCATAGAGCGTCTCGCCGCGCGTGTTGATGACCGGCAGCTTCACATAGACGT
Organism: Rhizobiales bacterium Ga0077548; assembly: GCA_001464215.1. Lineage (GTDB taxonomy): Bacteria > Pseudomonadota > Alphaproteobacteria > Rhizobiales > Xanthobacteraceae. The sequence goes on from LNEZ01000024.1 coordinate 79,180, forward strand.
TCTTGCCCCAGGTCGTGATCAGCCGCGCCTGCTGTATCATTTCCGGAATGTCGTCGGAAAGCACTTCGAACGAGATGTGGCGGTCTGGAACCGCCACCACCAGTTCTCGCGCATAGGCTTCGTAATCGGTGACGCCGGCCTTTTTCAAGAGCGACGGATTCGTGGTGAAGCCCGCGATGTGCTTCTGCTTCGCCATCTCCACGATCTGCGCCTTTTCGGCGCCGTCCGTGTAGAGCTTGATTTTCAGCGTATCGAGCGTGCGGGTGGTCATCGGCAAATCCTTGCACTTCGTCCGAAATCAGGGCAATCCGTCCCGTCCTTTCCTAATAGCAAATCCCGGCATGGTTTCCACCGACGATCTGAAGGCCCTCGAAGTCCTGCACCCCTGCTTGCACAAGCGCTATTCGGGGGTGACGACGACGATTCTGGCGGTGGCCCCGCAGATGGCGAAGCTCGCGAAAACCGCGCTTGTAGGCCTGCGCTGGACGGCACCCGGCGTTCCGACGATTTCGGTGAGGGATGTGCGCAGCCTCGGCCGCTCGGTGCCACCCACAAAGCCATTCCGCATCTGGCACGCACGCAGGAACGACGAGATCATTGTCGGTCTGCTGCTGAAGAGAATTTTCGGGCTAAAGCTCGGGATGATTTTTACCTCCGCCGCGCAGCGCAAGCACAAGAGATTTTCGCGCTGGCTGATGAGCAAAGTGGACGCGATCATCTGCCCTTCCCCGGATGCCGCGAGCTATCTCACGTTTCCTTCGACCGTCGTATTTCATGGCGTCGATGCGGAGCGCTATCGCCCGGCGCAAAATCGCGACGCCGATTGGGCCGCGACCGGCTTGCCGGGAAAATACGGCATCGGCGTCTTCGGCCGCATCCGCTCGCAGAAAGGCACCGATCTCTTTATTGAATCCATGTGCCGCCTGCTGCCGCGCTATCCGGATTTCACTGCCGTCGTGATCGGCCTTGCGACGCCGCAGGAAAAAGAGTGGGAAGCAGCGCTTAAGAAGAAAGTAGAAGACGCAGGTCTTGCGAACCGCGTGGTGTTTCTCGGCGAGTTGCCTGAGAACGACGTGCCGGGTTGGTTCAGAAAGCTGACCGTCTTTGTCGGTCCGCAGCGCAACGAAGGCTTCGGCCTCACCACGTTAGAGGCCATGGCAAGCGAACTTGCAGTGGTCGCAACCAAGGCAGGGGCCGCGCGCCATCTCGTCGAAGAGAATGTCACCGGGCATCTGGTCGAGATCGAGGATACCGATACGTTGACGGCGCGGATCGAAAACCTGATGAAAGACCCGAAGCGCGCGATTGAATTCGGTAAAGCCGGACGCGCGCGGGTGCTAGAAAGGTTCGCGATCCAGCGCGAAGCCGAGGGCATCTATAAAGTGTATGAGCGTGTCTGGAACACGAAGAAAATCTGATGCCTGAAATCCTGTTCGTAAAAACTTCTTCCCTCGGCGATGTAATCCATCATATGCCAGCCGTGACCGATGCGCGGAAACGATTTCCGGACGCAAAGATCTCATGGATGGTCGAAGAAGCTTACGTGCCGCTCGCGAAATTGCATCCGGGCGTCGATGATGTAATCCCGGTCGCGGTGCGCCGCTGGCGCAAGGCGATCCTGAAGCCTTCGACCTTTTCAAAAACGTGGAACGAGGTAAGCCGCCTGCGCGCGAAGCTGAAGCTCAAGCGCTTCGACAAGATCGTCGACACGCAGGGCCTCGTGAAAACGGTGATCCTCGCAAAATGGGCGCGCGGCGAGCGGCACGGCTACGACACAAAATCCATCCGTGAGCCTTTTGCTTCGCGCTTCTATCATGTGAAGCATACGGTAAGCCGCGAGCTTCACGCAGTAGATCGTAATCGCGCGCTGACGGCAGCAGCACTCGGCTATGCTCTCGAAGGCGGGCCGGACTACGGCATCGACCGCAAGCGCATCGCGCCCGTCTCAGACGCCCCATACGCACTCCTCTTCCACGCCACTGCGCAGGAAAGAAAAGAGTGGCCAGAAGAACGCTGGATCGAAGTCGGCAAGGCGCTGGAAGTCAAAGGCATCACGCCGGTGTTGCCATGGGGCAATGACCGCGAACACGCGCGCAGCCACCGCATCAAGAACGCATTGAAGAACGCACGCGTGCCGGACAAGGCGCCGCTCGGCGAAGTCGCGGGATTGATTGCCGGAGCAACACTCGTCGTCGGCGTCGACACGGGACTCTTACATCTTGCCGCCGCGCTCGAAGTGCCGCTGGTTGCAATCTTCATTGCGACCAAGCCCGGTCTTTCCGGGCCCGTAAGCAGCGGTTCTATGACGACACTCGGCACGGCAGGTGAATCACCCTCGGCTGCCGAGGTGATTGCAGCGATCGAGGCGCTGCCGCGCTAAGCGCGCACAGCCCCCGAAATCGTAAGCGCCCGCTTCACCGACTCCACGACACGAGACGGCATAACCTCTCGCATACAGTTGTGATGCTGGAGCGGACAGACATATTGCATACAATACTGGCAATCGAGGAGCGGCTCGTGCGTTATGAGGTCTGCGACCGGATTGATCGGCGCCCATTTCGCGGGATCGGTCGGACCGAACAGACCGATTGCGGGAACACCAAGCGCCGCCGAAACGTGCAGCAGACCTGAGTCATTTGCGACGACGGCACTTGCAAGCGACAACGCAATCACGCCGTCGCTTAATTTCCCGCCGGTGAAATCTCGTACACCGCTGCCTGCGTGCTGGAGAATTTCTTTTGCAAATGGTTTTTCGTCGGGCCCGCCGATGATCCAGACTTCGACGCCGCTCTGCGCAAGCTGCTTTGCGGCTTCGGCGTAATACGCAACCGGCCAACGCTTCGCCTCGCCGACCGACCCCGGCGCAAGCGCGACGGCCTTCATGCCATTGGCAACATCCATGTGCTGCCGCCACTCATCACCCTGCGCCTCCGAGACGGCAAGCTGCGGCAACGGCCACTCCTTCGGCAGCATCGCGTCCTTCGGCAACGCAAGCGCACAGGATTGGTCGATCATACGCTTGTGAATATTCTCGTCCCAGCGAATGTCGTTGAGGAGAAGCAAGCGCGCCTCGCCGAACACGCCAGTGCGCTCCGGAATCCCCGCAAGCCAGGGCGCGAACGCAGCCTTCCATTTGCGCGGCATGATCAGCGCGGAGCCATAACGTTCCTCGCGAAGAATTTTCGCGAGCACGAAGTTTTCGGAGAACGCCGCCTTCTTGCGCGGAATGTCGAAGGTGATCGCCTTGCGCACGCCCGGCATGAAGGCGGTGAGCGGCGCGGTCAGTTTCGAGGCCAGCATATCCACCGGACGCCCTGGAAACCGCTCGTTCAGCACACGCACGACCGAGTGGCAGCGGACGAAGTCGCCGATCCACATATAGGGCACGATCAGGATCGGCCGCTGGTCACTCTCATTATTCATGACACTTCTTTGAAAAAACTATGCGTCCGGCGCAAGCCTTATGGTGAATCAATCTTAAATCCCCTCCGAATTCGCTGAAAATCAACCCTATCGTTTAGGGGGACCGAAACCTCGCTCTTGTAATCCTGGCTTCACAAAACAGGGGCAAAGCGGAAGGCGAATGGCGATTCTGGTCACAGGCGGCGCCGGCTATATCGGCAGCCACATGGTCCTCGCGCTCTGCGACGCGGGCGAGGAAGTCGTCGTGCTCGACGATCTTTCGACCGGCGTGCATGAAAACGTAGACCCGCGCGCTCGCTTCGTATTCGGCGATGTCTCCGACCAGTTGATCGTAATGCGTCTGATCGCGGAACACCGCATCCGCGCGGTCGTGCACTTCGCCGCCAAAATCGTGGTACCGGATTCGGTTACCGATCCGCTCGACTATTATCTCGCAAATACCGTGAAGACCCGCGCATTGCTTGCAGCGGTCGCCAGTGCGCGCGTTCCTAATTTCGTGTTCTCCTCGACTGCTGCCGTGTACGGCAATGTCGGACAGGAGCCGGTGAGCGAAGAGACGCCTGCCGTTCCGGTCTCGCCCTATGGCGCATCGAAGCTGATGTCCGAGTGGATGCTGCGCGACAGCGCCGCCGCCTACGGGCTGAAATATGTGGCGCTTCGTTATTTCAATGTCGCAGGCGCCGATCCGAAGGGCCGCGCCGGACAATCCACGCCGCGCGCCACGCATCTCATCAAGGTCGCCTGCGAAACCGCGACCGGCAAGCGCAAGAGTATGCAGGTTTTCGGCACCGACTATCCGACCAAAGACGGCACCTGCATCCGCGACTACATCCATGTCAGCGATCTGGTGGCGGCGCATATCAACGCGCTCCGCTATTTGCAGGATGACGGCGACAATGCCGTGCTGAACTGCGGCTATGGCACCGGCTACTCGGTACTCGAGGTCGTGAAAACAGTGAAGCGCATTTCCGGCGTCGATTTCCCAGTCGCAATGGCGCCGGCGCGTGCGGGCGATCCCGCTGCGATCGTCGCCGGCGCAAGCAAGATACGCAGCGCCCTAGGCTGGCAGCCGAAATACAACGATCTCGAAAAGATCGTTCGTCACGCACTTGCCTGGGAGCAGAAGCTTCCGGCAAAATCCGCCGCCGCTTAACCAAATCCCTCTTCCGCTTGCAGCCCGCTCGCCCGCCATGGCACAAGCCTCGGGTCAGCGGGAACAGCCGTAAATGCACATCACGATGATCGGCGCGGGTTACGTAGGGCTCGTTTCGGGCGCCTGTTTTGCCGACTTCGGACATCAGGTCGTCTGCGTCGATACCGACGCAGCGAAGATCGATGCGCTGAAGCGCGGCAAGATTCCGATTTTCGAGCCCGGCCTCGACGAGATTGTCGCGCGCAACGTCAGCGCGGGCCGCCTCACCTTCACGACCAAAATCGCGGAAGGCCTAGAGCAGGCCGAAGTCGCCTTCATTGCCGTCGGCACGCCGTCGCGCCGCGGCGACGGCCATGCCGACATCTCCTACGTACTCGCCGCTGCGCGCGAAATCGGCGCGGTAGCCACGAAACCGCTTGTCGTCGTCACCAAATCCACCGTGCCGGTCGGCACCGGCGACGAAATCGAGAAGGTGCTCGCAGACGTAAAACCGAAAGCGAAAATTTCTGTCGTCTCCAATCCGGAATTTCTGCGCGAAGGTGCCGCCATCGAAGACTTCAAGCGCCCCGACCGCATCGTGATCGGCACCGACGACGAACACGCGCGCGAAGTCATGGCGGCGGTCTATCGGCCGCTCAATCTCAATCAGGCGCCTCTCTTGTTCACTGGCCGCCGCACGGCGGAACTTACCAAATATGCCGCCAACGCATTTCTCGCGACCAAAATCACGTTCATCAACGAGATGGCTGATCTCGCGGAGAAAGTCGGCGCGAACGTGCAGGAGATCGCGCGTGGCATCGGGCTCGACAATCGTATCGGCTCGAAATTCCTGCACGCAGGTCCCGGCTATGGCGGCTCCTGCTTTCCGAAGGACGCCCTTGCGCTGATCAAGACCGCGAAGGATTTTGGCGCACCCTCGCGCATCGTCGAAACCGTCGTTTCCGTGAACGACACCCGTAAGGCTTCGATGGCGGAACGCGTGATTGCCGCGGCGGGCGGTTCGCTCAAGGGAAAAACCGTCGCCGTGCTCGGCCTTACCTTCAAGCCGAACACCGACGATATGCGCGACGCACCGAGCCTCGCCATCGTTCCGGCGTTGCAGGCGGCAGGGGCGAAAATTCAGGCGCACGACCCCGAAGGTATGCAGGCAGCGGCCGCACTCTTGCCTGATGTGACCTTCTGCGACGGCCCTTATGAAGCTGCCAAAGGCGCCTCGGCGCTCGTCATCATCACGGAATGGGACGTCTATCGCGCGCTCGATCTCGCAATGCTGAAATCCGCCCTCGCAACACCCGTGATCGTGGATCTCCGCAATATCTACGTTCCCGCGGAACTGGCCGCCAAAGGCTTCCGCTACGTGAGCATTGGCCGCCCGCCAATTTAACGATCTCACCAGCCACGATTTGCCAATCCGCCCCGGACGCGGCAAAAGGCGATGAATCCAGCGAATTTTGATGGTTTAGCCCCCGAAATGCAGCGCATTCGTAAGGCCGTGTTCCCCGTTGCAGGTCTCGGCACCCGCTTTCTGCCCGCGACCAAAGCCATGCCGAAAGAAATGCTCACCGTGGTGGATCGCCCGGTGATCCAGCACGTCGTCGACGAAGCGCGCGCGGCGGGCATCGAACACCTCATTTTCGTGACCGGCCGTGGCAAGGCCGTGATCGAAGATCATTTCGACCGCGCCTATGAACTCGAAGCGACGCTCGAGGCACGCGGCAAGAAAGCCGAACTCGAAATCCTGAAACAAGCGCAACCCGGCGCAGGCGAAACCAGCTTCACCCGCCAGCAGTCCGTTGGCAACGAGCCCTTCGCTGTGCTGCTGCCGGATGTTTTGGTGCTGGCGAAAAAAAGCTGCCTCGCACAGATGATCGACGCTCATACGCAGACCGGCGACAAGACCAACCTGATCGCGGTCGAGAAAATCGCGCCCGACCAGACGCATCAATATGGCGTGGTCGGCATGGGGGCGAAAAAAGGACCAGCCTTCGAAATCACCTCGATGGTCGAGAAGCCCGCAAAAGGCACCGCCCCCTCGAACAACATCGTCACCGGCCGTTACATCCTGCAACCGGAAATCTTCGAGGTGCTGGAAAAACAGGAGCGCGGCGCAGGCGGTGAAATTCAACTCACCGACGCGATGATCGCGCTCGCAAAATCGCAAAAGTTCTACGGTTTCAATTTTGACGGCACGACCTACGACTGCGGCTCGAAGTTAGGCTTCCTCGCGGCAAACGTCGCCTTCGGGCTTGCGCGTGCAGACATCGCAGAGAGCTTCCGCGCCGAACTGAAACGCATTACGGCAAGCGCATCGTGACCGAAGCGCAGAAAAGCAAAACAACAGCCGGTGGCACGATTGAGCCGCAGGGCGGATTCTTTGCGCGGCTGAAACACCGGCTCTCCGGCATTCTCGGCGAAGACGCGCGCGCGATCATCCCGCGGCTTGTTAAGACCGATGGCCGCCGTCACGCCAGAAAATATGCGCTTGCGTTGCTCATGATGTTTCTGGTCGCCGCTGCGACCGGTCTCACCGCTTATTTGATGAGAGACGTGATCAACAAGATCTTCGTCGATCGCAATCATCTCGCGGTCTGGGTGCTGGGCGGCACGCTGATCGGCCTTTACCTCATCAAGGGCTTTGCCGGGTATTTCCAGGCCATCATTCTCGCGAAGGTCGGCAACAGAATTATCGCGGACTACCAGAAGCGCCTGTTCGACAGCACGATGGCGCAAGGCATTTCCTTTTTCTCGCGTCAGCATTCCACCGATTTTCTGAACCGCATGAGCAGCGGCGCAGCCGCCGCCCGCACCGTGCTCGATCTGGTCGTGACCAGCATAGGACGCGATGCGCTGACGCTGATCTTCCTCATTACCGTCATGGTGATTCAAGAGCCGGCGATGGCTTTCTTCTGCCTCGTCATCATGCCGATCGTGGTGTTCAGCGTACGCAAACTGATCCGCCGTTCGCGCCAGATCGTGCAGAAAAACTTCCTCGGTTCCGGCCGCGTGATGCAGACCATGCAGGAAACCGTGCAGGGCATTCGCGTGGTCAAATCCTATAATCTCGAAGACCGTATGCGCGAACGCATGAGCGATAACGTCGCCGGCCTCGAAGAGAGCATGAATAAGCGTGCGCGTGTCGCGTCCCGCACCGGCCCCTTGATGGAAACGCTCGGCGGCATGGCGGTCGGCCTATTTGTGATCTACGCAGGCTATAGCGTGCTGAACGGCGCGAAGATGCCTGGCGAATTCTTCTCGGCGATCACGGCTCTCCTGCTCGCATATGAACCCGCGAAGCGTCTCGCGCGGCTGAACCTCGATCTCGCCGCCAATCTTACGATGTCGCGTTATCTCTTCGACATCCTCGACTCCTCGCCCGCCGAAGCGGAACCGGTAACGCTGCCCGCGCTGAAGCTTTCACGCGGCGAAATCGAATTCCGCGGCGTCAGTTTTGAATATCGTCCGGGCGAAGAGGTTTTGAAGAACGTCACCTTTACCGCCGAGGCGCAGCGCACGACCGCACTGGTCGGCACTTCGGGCGGCGGCAAGTCCACGATCATGGGCCTGATTGAAAGATTCTTCGAACCTTCGTCCGGCACCATCGCAATCGACGGCCAGAATATCGCGCTTCATTCTCGCAAGTCGCTGCGTGACCAGATCGCCTATGTCAGCCAGGATTTGTTTCTGTTCACGGGCACCATCCGCGAGAACATCCGGCTCGGCCGCCCCGGCGCAACTGATGAAGAATTCATCGCCGCCGCGAAAGCAGCGCACGCGCACGATTTCATCATGGGTTTCGAGAAGGGCTATGACACCGAAGTCGGCGAACACGGCGCGCAGCTTTCAGGCGGCCAGCGTGCACGCATCTCGATTGCCCGCGCCTTCCTGAAGAATGCCCCGATCCTGCTGCTCGACGAGCCGACCGCGGCACTCGACGCGGAGTCGGAAATGGAAGTGCAGCGCGCGCTCGACGATCTGCGCAAATCGCGCACGACGCTTCTGATTGCGCACCGCCTGCATACCGTGATGGCCGCCGACAAGATCTGCGTGGTCGATAACGGCAGCATCGTCGAGACCGGCTCGCATCAGGAATTGCTCGCGCGCCGCGGCCGTTATCACGCTTTCTATCGCCTGCAATTCGACGACCGCAGCGTCGCGAACGGCTGAAGCACGATGGCCGATCCGATCAGACCGGTAATTTTGAGCGGCGGCGCAGGCACAAGGCTATGGCCGGCCTCGCGCGACAGCCTGCCGAAACAATTTCTGAAATTGCTCGGGCCTCGCTCGACCTTGCAGGAAACGCTGCTTCGGGTCTCCGACAAGAAGGTCTTCGGCAAGCCGGTGATCGTCGCGAACCACGCTTATCGCTTTCTTGTGCGCGAGCAGCTCGAAGAGATCGGCGTTGACGCCGACATTATTCTTGAACCCGCCCGCAGGGATTCCGGCCCTGCGGTTGCGGTCGCCGCGCAATGGATAGCGAAGGGAAAATCCGACGGACTCGTCTTGGTGCTAGCCGCCGACCACGTCGTCAGGAAGCCGAAGCAGTTCGTTGCCGTATGCAGCAAGGCCCGTGCGGCCGCGAAAAAAGGCAACATCGTCACCTTCGGCATCAAGCCCGATCACGCGGCGACCGGGTACGGCTATATTCGTCCCGGCAAAGCGATCGCGGGTGCCGCACCCGCGCGCGCGGTTGAAGCCTTCGTCGAGAAGCCGGACGCGAAGACCGCCGCGAAGTATCTCAAAAAGAAGTATCTTTGGAATTCCGGAAACTTCATGTTCCGTGCGGACGTGCTGCTCGAAGAATATCGAAAGCATGATGCGGCGACCGTTTCCGCCGCGAAAGACGCCATCGACAAAGCCGGCACCGATCTCGGCTTCGTGCTGCTCGATGAAAGCGCATTCAAACGCACGACCAAAAAATCCATCGACTATGCCGTAATGGAGAAGACCAAACGCGCAGCGGTAATCCCTGCCGAATACGGCTGGTCGGATTTCGGCGGCTGGAGTGCTGCCTGGTCGCTCTCGAAGCGCGACAGGCACGGCAATGCCGCTCGCGGCCCGGTCGCGGTGATCGACGCGAAGAACAATTACATCTCATCAGACGGCAAGCTGACCACGCTGGTCGGTGCGGAAAATCTCGTGGTCGTCGTGACAGACGACGCGGTGTTGGTCGCCGGCCGCGAACGCGCAGAGGATTTGAAGAAGCTGGTCGAGAAACTTCGCGCCGAAAAGCGCGAGGAAGCCGACACGCACGCCAAAGTGCATCGCCCGTGGGGCAACTATCAATCGCTTGACCGCGGCGAACGCTATCAGGTGAAACGGATCGTTGTGAATCCGGGCGGACGGCTTTCGCTGCAGAAGCACGCGCACCGCGCCGAACACTGGGTCGTCGTACGCGGTACCGCACTCGTCACAATCGGCGAAGAAAAGAAGACGCTGAAAGAAAACGAGTCGGTTTATGTGCCGCTAGGTGCCGTGCACCGGCTCGAAAATCCGGGCACCGCGCCGCTGGAACTGATCGAGGTACAATCCGGCAACTATCTCGGCGAAGACGACATCGTTCGCCTCGAAGACGTTTATCAGCGCACGGCGAAGGATTAAGCGTCTTCGCGCCAGATGCCGAGCGCTTCCTGTGCCGGGCGATCCGAAATTCCGAACAGCACCGCTCCACCACTCGTGTGATGCGAATAGCTTTTCCATGATGGCGCAACGAAAACGTCGCCGGATTTCCAATTGAAGTTCTTGCCGTCGATCATGGTCGTGCCTTCGCCTTCGACGCACGCGAAAATGGTTCCGTCGGTCGAGCGATAGGACCTCCCCTTGAAACCCTTCGGCAAGAGCGACAAATGCGGCCCCATGATCGGTGTCGCCCACCCGCCGGTAAGCGGATTTGCGTAGCGAATGCGCGCGCCATGACGCGGATCAATCTCGTCACTGTCGCGCATACGCTCCAGAATCGGTTTCATCTTCGCATAGGGATAATTGACGATCGGGCTGCGGTCTTTGCGAACCTGTGCACCATCCGGCAACACGCCGGAGGCGAAACGCGCCCAGCTGTCGCCGTCCTGCTTGGTATTCGATTGCGTTTCACGCTCCAGATGCTCCGAGAACGCGGCATCGAAGAAATTCACCGTCGGCAAATCGAGCACATCGAGCCAGATCATCGGCCCCTTGCCGTCATGCCCGTGATCGTGCGCCGCCCAGTTCGCGGTGATAATGAAATCGCCGCGCCGCATGATCGCGCGCTCTCCTTCGACCGCGGTGTAAGCGCCCTCGCCGTCCAGCACGAAGCGAATAGCGGATGCGGTGTGCCGATGTGCCGGCGCGACCTCACCCGGAAGAATGAGTTGCAGCCCGGCATACAACGATTGCGTAATCCGCGAGCGCCCGCGCATCGCGGGATTTTCCAGCACCAACACACGCCGCTCGGCTTCTTTCGCGGTGATGATGGCGCCCGCTTCCATTACGAGCTTCTTCGCATCGTCGAAATGCCATATCGCCGGAACGCAAGGCGTATTTGGCTCCTTGGGGACGAGACCTTTGAGCACTTCCCAAAGCGGCGCCATGTCGTGTTTCGAGATGCGGTCGTAGTAAGCCTGGCGTACAGCGTCGGGTGCGGTGCTTTGCGCACTCGCAGCCGGCATGGGGCCGGTCATTGGCGTTGCTCCCGTTAACAGTGTTCTTGCGAAATCCCACCATCCGTTGACCGGCCTGTCAACGAAACTCTATTGTAAAAGCGCGGCAGAACAACGATTTCTGCAAGTAGCAACAAAGAAAATTTGCGTGCGATGCATCGCACGCATGGCGGGGATGGGTTCATGCGTTTGTGCCGCTACGACGACAATCGTCTCGGGCTGGTCGAAGGCTACACGCTGCGCGACGTCACGCGCGCGACCGAGAAACTGCCGCAACTCCGCTGGCCTTTTCCGCATGGCGATCAGCTCATCGCTTCGCTCGATAAGATCAAACACGCGATCAAGGACGCCGCCGAGGCCTCCCCGCGCAAGCTCATCACTGAAGTAAAGTTGCTGAGCCCGGTCGCAAATCCTCCGCGCATCATTGGCGCGCCGCTGAACTACAAACTTCATGTCGATGAAGCCGCCGATCCGGCAATCAATCACGGCGTGCAGCTTGCGAATTTCGACGGCTTTGCGACACCGATCGACAAGCACGGCATCTTTCTGAAATCGCAGACCGGAGTAGTCGGCCCGGGCGAAGGCATCGAAATCAAGTTTCCCGGCCGCCGCAACGACCACGAGATCGAGTTGGCGGTCATCATCGGACGCGGCGGCAAGAATATCCCTCGCGATTACGCGATGGATCATATCGCGGCCTACACCATCGGGCTCGACATGACGGTGCGCGGCACCGAAGATCGGAGTTTTCGTAAATCGGCAGACAGCTACTCGGTGCTGGGACCGTGGCTTGTCACCGCCGATGAGATTACGAACCCTGGCAACCTGAATATGCATATCGCCGTCAATGGGGAGATACGACAGAGCGCAAATACGCGCGACATGATCGTACCAACTCCCGACCTCATCGCGCGCCTTTCAAATGTTTATGCGCTTCATCCCGGCGATGTCATCATGACCGGAACGCCGGAGGGCGTGAGCGAAATCCAGCCCGGCGATCATATCATTGCGACCATCGAACGGATCGGCGCGATGGAAGTGAAGGTGCGTTGATGCGCGACGAAGTTTCCGACCGCCATATCATCCGCGAACTCGTCGAGAACTGGGCGGTGTGGCGCGATGCGCGCCTGTGGGATCGCTTTCGCACCATATGGCACTCCGACGGGCGCATGATGGCAACCTGGTTTCAGGGCAGCTTTGAAGAATTCATAGCCATGAACGACACCGGCTGGGCCAAAGGCGTTCGCATTCTGCATTTCCTCGGCGGCAGCACGATCGACGTGAAAGGCGACCGCGCGATCGCGCAGACGAAAATGACTATCTCGCAACGCGCACCGGTGGAAGGCGTGATCTGCGATGTGGTCTGTACCGGCCGCTTCTACGACTTCTTCGAGTATCGCGAGAGCCGCTGGGGCCTGGTGCTGCGCCAACCGATTTACGAAAAAGACCGTCTCGACCCGGTCGATCCTTCGGCGAAGCTCGAACTCGATAAGGAATTGCTGGCGCAATTCCCCGAAGGTTACCGCCACCTCGCCTACTTGCAGACCCGTATCGGCTATCAGGTGAAGCCGGATATGCCCGGCATCGAGGGCGAAGCGCTCGATAATCTCTATGCGCGCGGGGCTGATTGGCTCGCAAGAAAGCCGCTTTAAAAATCGCGCTTTGGTCAGTCGCGACGCCAGCGACATCCCAAATGACGATTCCAAGCGCTTACCGGATTGCCTTGAATCTCTTCCAGATCGGCCAGGAAACGCTCGCCTCGCGGCAAGCGGTCTGGGATCTGTTGGGACCGCACCTTCCGGAGATCATTGACCGGCATTTTGTGCTTGTAACGAACCACGCGCCTTTCTTCATTCAACTCATGAAGAAAGACGGCGAGCGCTACAAGCAGCAGATCATAAAATACACCGAGCGTCTTTTCTGCAATCCGCTGGACCAGCAATGGGTGCAGGACACGCAGGACCGCGCGGTCGCGGAAAAGGAAATGGGCCACGACATTCGCAGCCGGCCGGGCATGAACGCCAACCTGTTGCAGGAGTTCGGCGTACTGCTCGCAAAGAAGCGGATGATGCCGCGCGCCAAAGCCGTGCACCTGTTCGATATTGCAAGCAGGATACTTAATCTGGATACCGCAACCGCGGTTTCGATCCATTACAACTTTCAACTCCGCAATTCGCGAAACGACGGCGACCGCATCGGCGCGGCCATACAGAATTTCGGTACCACTATTCAAACCGTGCGCCGCTCGGTGTCGAACGCTGTCGACCGCCTGAGCACGACCTCGGATGACCTGACACTGCTCGCGAACTCCGCCTCTGAGCAGTCGAACACGGTGGCGGAAGCCGCTTCCAGCACCGCGGCCAATGTCGGCACGATTGCAGCCGCGACCGAGGAATTGAACGCCTCGATCGCAAACATTCACGATCAGGCATCGAACAGCGCGAACCTCGCGCGTGAAGCGGTAACGCACGCCGAGCGCACGAATGTTACGATCCGCTCGCTTTCCGAGGCGGTGGACAAGATCGGCTCCGTTGCCAGCCTGATTTCGGAAATAGCGAGCCAGACAAATCTGCTTGCGCTCAATGCCACTATCGAAGCCGCGCGCGCGGGCGAAGCGGGCCGCGGCTTTGCCGTGGTCGCTTCCGAAGTGAAGTCGCTAGCGACCCAGACCTCGAAAGCGACCACCGAAATCGGCCAGCAGATTGCAATGATCGAAGAAGCGACCCGCCGCTCGGTTGGTGAGATTGTAAGCACCGGCGGCACGATTTCCGACATCGCCCGCACCGCCGAAATGATTGCATCGGCATTGAACGAACAGGCGGCCGCAACCGGCAACATCGCCGAAAGCGCAGTCGCCGCTGCCTTGAACGCAAACACGGTCGCAAACGCGATGAAGACGGTCGAGGAAACGATCGCCAAAACCAAGGCCGCAGCAGGCACCGTGCTTGCTTCGTCGCGCGATCTAACCGGCTCAACCGGCGAAGTAGCAAATGCGATGGATTCGCTGTTCGAGGCCGCAACGAACTACGAAGGCACGCGGAAGTTTCACGATCTAGCGGTAGCCAAAAAATCCTGAAGCAAGCTTAAGCCATCACGGCTGCGGCGCGAACCGTTTCCATCCCCGTCCAGGGGCGATGATTAATGGACGCGACCCGCCATAGCGAATTCGCACCGGTGCCGAGCTGGTCAAGCCGCGTGATGGAACAATTGTCGATCGCGAACGCGAGCGCCGCATCGGTGGAGAGCTTCAGCGCATGACCGATCGCGGCCTTGATCGTGCCGCCATGGGTTACGGCGATGATGTCGCGGCCAATATTTTCAGCATTGATCCGCTCGATCGCAGGCGCAACGCGCGCATAAAGATCGTCGAAGCTTTCGCCGCTAGGCGCGCGCTCCGACGCCGGCCCGAACCAGAACGGATGCGAAAAGTTGGCGCGCGAGGCGAAAAACTCGGCACGGTTAAGCCCCTGCCACTCGCCGAGATGCTGCTCGGCAAACTCGGTGATCGGCACGCGGGTCGCGCTTGCCGGGTCGTCCTCGACCATCGCCTTGATGATCGCTTCGGCCGTCTGGTGTGTGCGCTTCAGATTGCTCGTGAACCACGCACCTCCACGCGGCAGTTCGCGCGCGAGCGATTCGAAGACGTTCCGGTCACTCGTGTCGGAGTCGACGTCGTTCTGGCCGTATATGTTGACTGTGTCTGGAACAGGTGCGTGGCGGACCCACCACCAGCGCGTGATGTGCGGTGTTTCTTGATTCATGACGGAGCTTCTAGCCTTAAAGCGAGCGTCCGATCAATTCCTTCATGATCTCGTTGGTTCCGCCATAGATTTTCTGTACGCGGGAATCCGTCCACATCCGCGAGATCGGGTATTCCTTCATATAGCCGTAACCGCCAAACAACTGAAGACATTCGTCGGCGATCTCGCATTGCTTTTGCGTGGTCCACCATTTCGCCATGGCGGCGGTTTGAACGTCGAGCTTTCCTTGCAGTAGCCGCTCGGTGCAGTCCTCGACGAAGCTGCGGGCAACCGCCGCTTCGGTCTTGCATTCGGCGAGCTTGAAACGCGTGTTCTGGAAGTCGAGCAGCCGCTTGCCAAAGGCCTTGCGATCTTTGGTATAGGCAATCGTGATCTCGACCGCGCGCTCCATGGCAGCGACCGCCTGAATCGCGATCACGAGGCGCTCCTGTGGCAGCTGCTGCATCAACTGAATGAAGCCGAGACCTTCGCGGTCGCCCAAGAGGTTTGCGGTCGGCACGCGTACGTCATCGAAAAAAAGTTCCGAAGTGTCCTGTGCGTGCAGGCCGATTTTCTCGAGATTGCGGCCGCGGCGGTAGCCGTCAACCTCGTCCACTTCGACCATGATCAGGGAGACGCCTTTCGCGCCTTCCTTCGGATCGGTCTTGGCGACGACGCAAACGAGGCCCGCGTGTTGGCCGTTCGTGATGAAAGTCTTTTGCCCGTTGATGACGTAGTGATTGCCATCGAGCTTCGCTGTCGTCCTCACTGCTTGCAGGTCGGAGCCGGTACCGGGCTCGGTCATCGCAATCGCTGCGACCAGTTCGCCGGAGGCCAGCTTCGGCAACCACTTTTTCTTTTGTTCTTCGGAGCCGTAATGCAGGAGATAAGGTGCCACGATCCCGCTATGCACGGCGTTGCCCCAGCCGGTGACGCCGGCGCGGATCATTTCTTCGATCAGCACTTTCTCGTGCGCAAATGTACCACCCGCTCCGCCGTACTCGTCCGGAATCATCGCACAGAGCAAGCCCGCGGCTCCCGCCTTGTTCCAGATTTCACGATCGACGATGCCTTCTCGCTCCCAGCGCTCGACGTGCGGCGCGCATTCGCGCTCGAAAAAACGCTTCGCGCTGTCGCGGAAAATCTTCACATCTTCGGATTCTGCGGCTCTGTGCATGGCGTCACTCCCACCAAGCATCCTGCCTGATTAAGCCGCACCTAGCCAATGCTTCGGGTCATGTGCGCGGGAAGCACGCGATTCCGTAAGGGCATCGCAAAGCGAAGCGAGGCTCGATAGATCGTGTACGGGCCTGAGCTCGTCCACGTGCGGAAGCATGGTGCGAATGCCGGCCGCCTTGGCCTCGAAAGCGTCGAACCGCAACAGCGGATTGAGCCAGATCAGGCGGCGGCAGGAGCGATGCAGCCGGTCGATCTCGCGCTTTAGTTCGCCACGGTCGCGCCCTGTCCAAGCGCGCGGCGCGACCAGCGCTTGTTGAATTCTTCAAGCGCGGAAGCAATCCGCGTTCCGCCCGCCCAGTCGGCAACGCCTTGCGAGCAGAGCGCCAGCGCATCGTCGGGATCGCGGGTCTTCAATGCGCGCGTGACGTTCGTGAGCCTCGTCCCGAACAGGAATGTCGAGACGTTGCCGCGCTTCATAGAGAGCATATGAAAGAATTGCAGAAGCGGACGCGAGTAATCGCTCATTGAGCCGGAAATATCGACCAGCGCCACGATCGGCGGTTTCTTTTCGCGCCGCGCCTTGAAGCGCAGTTCGATCAGATCACCCCCGGAGCGGACACTCGCGCGAAGCGTGCGCGCAAGATCGATCCGGCCGCGGGACGAAGGCGCAAAACGGCGCGTGGTGACAGCGTCATCGGGAAGCCGGAGCGCTGAAATCAACCGCCGCGCGTCTTCAAGCTCGGCTGCCGACATCTGCGCGAAATCCTTGCGGCGCAGGATCTCTGCGTCCGAAATCGTGCCGCGCATATCGAAAACCGTATCCTTCTGCTTCGGCGGCTTCGGCATTCGCCGCTGCAAGCCGAGTGCTTCTTCGACACGCCGCTGCGCGACACGGCTTTTGACGCCATCGGTGCGCGTCACCGGCAACATTTCGCGCAGCACGCGATCCACCTGGTCGCGCCGCCAGAAGCGGTGAAAAGCCTCGTAGAAAACCGCGTGATGCTCATGCCGCTTGATCAGAACCGAATGTAGCGTCCAGTAGAAATCGGCTCTCATGCCGATGCCCGCGATCTCGACCGCGGAGAGCGCGTCGATCACGGCCCCCGGCCCAACGGGTATTCCCGCGCGGCGCAAGAGGCGGGCAAACGCAATCAGGCGGTCAAAGAGCTGGCCTTCAGCCTTCATCCCGCGGCCTTCAGCGCCTCGCGCGAGGCGGAAAGCACGGCGTCTATCTTCTTGGCGTTGAAGCGCTCGACATCGTCCTGATACTTCAGCACCACGCCGAGCGTGTCGCCGATCAAATTTGGATCGAGCGCATGAGCGTCGAGCTCGACCAGCGCTTGAACCCAGTCCAGCGTTTCGGCGGTGCCGGGCGACTTGAATAGATCTTCTTTCCGAAGAGCCTGCACGAAAGCGACGACCTCGCGCGAAAGCCGCTCGGGTGCGCCGGGAACCTTCGTTTTCACGATTTCCAGCTCGCGCGACAAATCCGGATAATCGATCCAGTGGTAGAGGCAGCGCCGCTTCAGCGCGTCGTGAATCTCGCGCGTGCGGTTCGAGGTCACGATCACAATCGGCGGCGTATCCGCCTTGATCGTTCCGAATTCCGGAATGGTAACCTGAAAGTCCGCAAGCACTTCGAGCAGGAACGCTTCGAAGGCTTCATCGGCGCGGTCGAGTTCGTCGATCAACAATACCGGCGCACCGGCGGGATTGGGCGAAAGCGCTTCCAGCAACGGACGGCGGATCAGATAGCGCTCGGAGAACACATCATCCGTGAGCTTCTCGCGATTGGCGGTACCTTCTGCTTCCGCGACGCGGATCGCGATCATCTGTGCCGCGTGGTTCCATTCGTAAAGCGCGGAAGCGGAATCCAATCCCTCATAGCATTGCAGCCGCACCAGACGTCGCCCGAGCGCACCCGCGAGCACTTTCGCGACTTCGGTCTTGCCGACACCCGCCTCTCCTTCGAGAAACAGCGGGCGGCCCATTTTCAATGCGAGAAAGACGACCGTCGAAAGCGCGCGGTCCGCGACATAGGCGCCGCTGGAGAGCAGCTTGATCGTATCGTCGATGGATTTTGGCAATGCGCTCAACGCAACACCTTTAAACTCTACCGGCGCGAGCGCCACGCAAGTCGGATTTATCCGACTTGCGTCATCCTAAAATACAAAAGTCGGGCAAGCCCGACTTTTGTGTGCTCGCGCCGGAATACTAGCACAAAACGCGCGAAGGCTTACTTCGCCGCCGCAACCGCACGGCGCGCCATAACGCCGATCAGATGCGCGCGATACTCGGCGGTGCCGTGCAAGTCGGCGATCATGCCCTTAGGCGGCACCTTGATGCCTTCGATCGCTTTTGCCGACCAGTCCTTCGCAAGCGCCGCTTCCATTTCCTTGACGCGGAACACGCCGCCTTCGCCCGCACCCGTCACTGCGACACGCGCGCCGTCTTTACCTTTCGAGACGAACACGCCGACCAGCGCAAAGCGCGATGCCGGGTTACGGAATTTCTCGTACCCGGCCTTTTCCGGAGCGGGAAAGGTAACGGATTCGATGATCTCGTCGCCCGCGAGCGCGGTTTCGAACAGGCCTTTGAAAAAATCGTCGGCCTTGATCTCGCGTTTGTTGGTTTTAACCGTCGCACCCAAACCAAGCACCGCAGCCGGATAGTCTGCGGACGGATCGTTGTTTGCGAGCGAGCCGCCGATGGTGCCGCGGTTGCGCACCGCCGGATCGCCGAGCACCGACACGAGATGGGCAAGCGCCGGGATCGAACTTTGCACATCCGGCGAGTTCATGACGTCGATATGCTTCGTCATCGCGCCAATCGTGATGCCGCTGCCGCTTTTCTTGATGCCGGAAAGCCCCGACACCTTCGAAAGGTCGATGATCGTGCCCGGACTTGCAAGACGCAGCTTCATTGCCGGCAGCAGTGTCTGCCCGCCTGCAAGCAGCTTCGCATCGTCGGATTTCTTGAGTAACGCCACGGCGTCGGTAACGCTGCCCGGCTTTTCATATTTGAATGCGTACATGATGCTTACTCCGCAGCTTTCTTCATGCCGCCCTGCGCGGCCTTCCAGACCGTGCTTGGCGTTGCCGGCATCGGCACGTTTTCGTGCCCGACGGCATTGGTGATTGCGTTGATGAGCGCGGCTGGCGACGCGATCGCACCAGCCTCGCCGCAGCCTTTGATGCCCAGCGGGTTCGACGGGCACGGCGTCACCGTCGTGTCCACCTTGAACGACGGCAAGTCGACCGCGCGCGGCATGGCGTAATCCATGAACGAACCGGTGGTGAGCTGACCGTCGGAATTGTAATGCGCGCCTTCAAGCAGCGCCTGCCCAATTCCCTGCGCGATGCCGCCATGCACTTGGCCCTCGACGATCATCGGATTGATGATGTTGCCGAAGTCGTCGACCGCGACCCAGTTTTCGATTTTAGTCTTGCCGGTTTCCGGATCGATTTCGACTTCCGCGATATGGCAGCCCGCCGGGAACGTGAAGTTCGTCGGATCGTAGAACGCACCTTCCTTCAGACCCGGCTCGAGATCCGCGCCGGTGAACTTATGCGCGATATAGGCGTGCAGAGTAACATCGCCCCAGCCCGCCGACTTGTCAGTGCCCTTGACGGTAAACTTGCCGTCCTTGAACTCGATGTCGTCGGCGGACGCTTCCATCAGGAAGCCCGCTACCTTCTTCGCTTTCACCTCGATCTTGTCGAGCGCTTTTGAGATCGCCGACATACCGACCGCGCCGGAGCGCGAACCATAGGTGCCCATGCCGAACTGCACCTTGTCGGTGTC